>JACPOW010000128.1 GCA_016191335.1 Elusimicrobiota bacterium
CGTTGAGTCAGCGGTAGCAGGCCCTGGAAGGTCTGAGCCAGGATAAAATCAGGCCAAACAACAACTGCCAACTCACAGTTGGCTTGGGCCACTGCCTAAACCGCAGTGAGCACACGCCGGTCCACGACGCCTGCTGGTGGGTCGCCGGTGTAATGAGCAGGATGCGGTCCTTCCCTGTTATTCCGTGGGCGGGGGGCCTAAGACCGAACGGGGTTAGCCCAAGGAGCACGCGTCCATCGGTTTTCCTTGGGCGAAATTGAGGATGGGCTAAGCCTGTAGTGACTTCAGTCGGCGCCGTTTGGACGCGGGTGCAAATCCCGCCACCTCCACCATTTTAATGGGCGACTCGCGCTCGAGAGCCGTGACGTTGATGGGGTCGTACGGGCTCTTCGCGGGGCTGGCTTTGCTCGTCGTCGCCCGCCCCGAGCTCGGGCCTTCGGCCGTTCCGGCCTTCGGCCTCTGCCTGCTCTGGTCGGACCTCCGCCAGGACGGCGAATCCCCGGTCGTCCTCACCTTCCTCGCCACCCTCGTCGCCGCCGTGCTGATGGTGCGTTCGGAGGAGCAGCGTCTCCTGCTCGCGGCGGGCCTCGGGGGCCTGTGGCTGCTGGCCGGGGCGCAGGCCGCGCACCGCGGACGGCAGTTCGGCGACGAGCGCGAGATGCTGCTCGAGCAGATGAACCTCCAGGACCAGATTCGGGACGACGAGCGCGACCTGAAGTACTACCGGTCCTACGAGGAGACGGTCGGCGTGGACACCCGCCTGCGCCGCGACCTGTCCGACGCGGCCAAGAGCCTGTCGGGCACGCTCGACGGGCGCGAGGTCCAGACCCGCCTGATCACCATCCTGCAGGACCGCTTCCCGGCCTCGCGCGTCTCGGTGGTCGGCGGCGCGGGCGACGACCCTCTCCTGCTCGCGGCGCAGCGCCGCCGGGGCCCCGTCCTGATCAAGGACGCCCGTCAGGAGGCCCAGGTGGTCCCGGGCGCGCGCTTCGTCGCCGGCATCGCGATCCCGCTCAAGGTCATGCGCCAGGCCGCCGGCTTCGTCAAGCTCGAGAGCGACGCGCCGGGGGCGTTCGGGCCCGACGAGGTCCGCACCGCCGACCTGTTCGCGACGATGGCCTCCCTCTCGCTCGAGAACATACGGCTCTACGAGAGCGTGCACCGGCAGGCGACGCACGACGCGCTGACCCAGCTGCACAGCCACCGCGCCTTCCAGCAGCGCCTGCAGGAGGAGGTCCTTCGCTCGGGCCGCTCCCAGACGCCGCTGTCGCTGATCATGCTCGACGTGGACCACTTCAAGCGCTACAACGACACCTTCGGCCATCAGGCCGGCGACCAGCTGCTGCGCACCTTGGCGGGCATACTCGCCTCCTTCGCCCGCCCCGTGGACTTCGCCGCGCGCTACGGCGGCGAGGAGTTCGCCTTGATCCTCCCGAACTACGTCCGGTCGGAGGCCGTCTCGGTCGCCGAGCGCATCCGCCAGCGCGTCGCCGACGAGCCGTTCGTCTTCAACGGCGCGCCGACGCGCGCGACGATGAGCCTCGGCGTGGCGTCGTTCCCTACCGACGCCACCACCGCGTCCCAGATCGTCCGGGTGGCCGACGAGCGCCTGTACAAGGCCAAGCACGGCGGGCGCAACCAGGTGGTCGGATGAGCCTCGACTGGGCCGCCGCCGCCGTCGCCCTTCTGCCCCCGCTGGCGCTGTGGGCCGCCTATCCGCGGCGTGCCGCCGCGGCTGCTTTTATAGGCGCCGTGTCGCTCGCGGCCGGGGCGGCGCTGCTCGTGTCCGCCGACGCCGCCGGGCGCGCCCACGCGGCGCTGGCCGCGGCGTGGGGGATCGCGGGCTCGGCCCTCGCGTGGCAGCTCGCCCGGCGCCGCGAGGACGAGAGGCGGACGCTCGCCGAGCGCCTGGCCGGCGTGCGCGCCCAGCGCGAGCGCATGGCCGAGGAGCTCAAGGGCCTCAAGGCCCGAGGCATGAACGCCGAGCTCGCCCACCGCGAGGCCTCGGCCCTGTACGGCATGGTCAAGAGCCTCTCCGAGGCGATGTCGTGGGAGGAGGCGCGGCCCCGCGTGGAGGGGGCCCTCGAGCAGTACTTCGGCCCGCGGGTCGAGTACGCGCTGTACGTCTCGGGCCTGCGCGGCGAGGGGGAGGTCCGGCCTCTGGCCGTCCGCGGCCTGCGCGCCTCGCCGGGCGCGGCGTGGGCCACGCTCGAGCGGCTGCTGCAGGAGCAGGGCGCCACCGCCGCGTCGCCCCGCGCCTTCGAGAAGCCGGAGCGGTCCGTCGGCGTGCCGATCAAGGAGGGCCAGGAGCTGCTCGGCTACCTGTACGCCCGCGTCCCCGAGGGCGCCGCGGCCGACGCGTGGCTGGCCAAGACCCAGTCGTTCGTCGGCGAGCTCGGCGTGGCCTTCCGGCGCGTCAAGCTCTTCCAGGAGGTCGAGCGCCTCTCCGAGATCGACGGACTCACCGGCGTGCGCCGCCGCGGCGCCTTCGACAAGAAGATCGCCGAGGAGCTCGTCCGGGCCAAGACCTTCAAGACCACCTTCGGCCTGATGCTCCTCGACATCGACCATTTCAAGAGCCTCAACGACCGGTTCGGCCACCCGTTCGGCGACCAGGTCCTGAAGCGCCTCGGGGCGGTCCTCAATTCCCTGGTCTACGACACCGACTTCGTGGCGCGCTACGGCGGCGAGGAGTTTGCTATCGTCCTGCCGCGGGCCGAGCCGGCCGGCGCGCTGCGCAAGGCCGAGGCGATCCGGGCCGCGATCGAGGCCGAGCTGTTCTCCGTCGGCTTCGAGGAGCTTCGGGTGACGATCTCGATCGGGGTGTCGCATTTCCCGCGCGACGCGTCGACGCCCGAGGAGCTGATCGCCCGCGCCGACGCGGCCCTGTACGCCGTCGACGCCCGAGGAGCTGATCGCCCGCGCCGACGCGGCCCTGTACGCGGCCAAGGCGGGCGGACGCAACAGGGTCGTCGACAGCGACGCCCTGCGCCGTTTGAGTTAAGGAGCTTTCATGGATCCGATGTCCGAGAACCCCGGCGCGCCCCTCGAGCCGCACCAGCTCAGCCCGCGCCGCGTAAAGCGCCGCCTGATCGCCGCGCTGCTCGCCCTGCACGCCGCCTCGCTGCTGGCGGCGGTGGTCCTCGTCGTGCGCGCCCGCAACGACGCGCCGAAGGCGCGCGACGGGAGCGCGAAGAGCCTGCTCAACCTCAAGCCCAAGGACACCGTCGGCTGGGTCTCCATCCGCGGACCCATCATGTCCTCGGAGTCGGGCAAGCCCTGGGAGCGCGGCGCCGAGCAGTGGGCGCGCCGCATCGAGCAGCTCGCCGAGACGAAGGGCGTGAAGGCCATCGTCCTCGACATCAACTCCCCCGGCGGCAGCGTGGGCGCGGTGCAGGAGATCTACATGCGCATCCAGCGCGTGAAGAAGGAGAAGAAGATCCCCTTCGTGGCGCTCTTCGGCGACGTCTCCGCCTCCGGCGGCTACTACCTCGGCGCGGCCTGCGACAAGATCGTGGCGCATCCGGGGACGCTGACGGGCTCCATCGGCGTGATCTTCTCCGTCTCCAACATGGAAGGCCTGTTCGCCAAGGTCGGCTACAAGCAGGACCCGATCAAGTCCGGCAAACACAAGGACATCGGCTCGCCGGCGCGGCCGATGACGGCCGAGGAGCGGGCCATCCTCCAGAGCCTCATCGACGACGCCTACGGCCAGTTCGTGCAGGCCGTCGCCGACGGGCGCAAGATGACGGTCGAGCAGGTCAAGCCGCTGGCCGACGGTCGCATCTACTCCGGCAACCAGGCCAAGGAGCTCGGGCTCGTCGACGTGCTCGGCGACTCGCTCGACGCGACCAAGCTCGCCGCCGAGCTGGGCGGCATCAAGGACGAGAAGCCTCGCGTGCGCCGCGACGCCGAGAAGCTCAACGACATCTTCGAGATGCTCGAGACCCGCGCGCGCCTCACCTTCGGCCTCGGTGCGGCGGGCGTGACGGTCAGCGCGGGCCCGTCGGTCCCGCGCGGCCTGCTCTACGCGTGGTCCGGGGGCTGGTAGCATGGACGCCGTCGAGCTCGTCTACGATTATTTCGAGGACCGGGCCCACGCCTCGGCGCTGATCCGCCAACGCCGGCCGGCGGCCCTGGGCCTGCTCGCGCTTCTGCTCGGCGCGGCCAGCCTGTACGTCGCCCACGCGCTGGCCGGCCGCACCAGCTTCCCGTTCGGCTGGCCCGGCCTGGCGCTGGCGCTGCTGTGGCACTCGGTGATGACGTTCACCGCGACCGCGCTCCTGCATCTCATTTTAGAGCTCGGCGGCGCCCACGGCGACGCCCGCGCCCTGTTCGTCCACCTCGGCCTCTCGGAGCTCGCCTGGCTGACGGCCGTGCCGCTCGTGCTGGTGTGCCAGACGGCGTTCTCGAACCCCGCCTGGAGCCTGCGCCTCGTCTTCTTCTTCGTCGGCCTGTGGTCTCTGTCGTACAAGGCCCGGGGCATCCGCGACGAGTACGGCATCAGCGGCGGGCGCGCGTGGCTCACCTTGGGCCTGCCCTACCTCGCGTGCGTGCTCGTCGTGCTCCTGATGGTCTTCCTCGCGACGCTCGGCTGGGTGCTCGCCGCTCTGCGCACCTGGGGCTGATGAAGGAGCCCATCCCCGAGGTCTGGGAAGGACTGCCCGTCGTCACCGCCGCGGCGATGCGCGAGCTCGACCTCGCCGCGACCGAGAAGCACGGCCTCAAGGCCCTCGACCTGATGGAGAACGCGGGCAAGGCCGTCGCGGCCGAGTGCGCGGCCTTCCTCGCCGAGAAGGGCCTGTCGGTCAAGCAGGCGAAGATCGTCGTCTGCTGCGGCCGCGGCGCCAACGGCGGCGACGGCCTCGTGGCGGCGCGCCATCTCGCGGAGGGGGGCGCGACCGTGGCGGCGTTCCTGTGCCCGCCCAAGAACGACGGCGCGGGGAAATACCCGGAGCTGGTCAGCGTCAACCTCGCGCGCGCCCAGGCGGCCGGCGTCACGGTCAGCGCGGCCGGGCCGCAGAAGGGCCTCGACAAGGCGCTCGCGTGGTGCCATCTCGCCATCGACGCCTTGCTCGGCACGGGCGCCACCGGCAAGCCCGCCGGCGCCATCCATCACATGATCCGGGAGATGACGGCCGCCAAGAAGCCGATCGTCGCCGTCGACATCCCGTCGGGCATCCATCCCGACACCGGCTATCACAGCGGCGTCTACGTGACCGCGGACCTGACCTTGACCTTGGGGCTTCCCAAGCGCGGCCTGCTCACCCCGCACGCCAAGGCCTCGGTGGGCGTGCTCAAGGTCCTCGACATCGGCTACCCGGCCCCTCTTCTGAAGAAATCTTGAAGGGGCACTTCCTCGCCTTATGGCTCGGTCGCGCCTCTCTCGCGGCGCTCCTGCTCGGCGCCGCCTGCAAGCCGGCCGGGCCGTTCGCGGTCCTGGAGACCTCGAAGGGGCGCATCGTGGCGCGCCTGTACCCGGACCGCGCGCCGAAGACCATCGCCCACCTGCGCGCGCTGGCCGGCCGCCCGAAGCCTTTCTACAACGGCCTGATCTTCCATCGCGTGGCGCCCGGCTTCCTGATCCAGACCGGCGACCCGACGGGGACCGGTCACGGCGACCCGAAGCTGCCGGTGCCCGACGAGATCCGTCCCGGCGACCGCTTCGACAAGCCCGGCCTGCTCGGCATGGCGAGCTGGGGCCCGGGGACCTCCCAGACCCAGTTCTTCATCACGCTCGGCCCCGCGCCCGACCTCGACGGCCTGCACACGATGTTCGGCGAGGTCATCGAGGGCCTCGACGCGGCCAAGGCGATCGCGGCGGTGCCGCGCGAGACCAAGGACGGGATCGACCGGCCCTACGACCCGCCGGTGCTCAAGTCCTTCAAGATCGTGCTGTCCCGCCCCTAGGTCAGTACGAGGGCCAGGGCCGGCCCTTCGAGTCCTTGTGGGTGCAGTCGACGAAGATCTGTCCCCAGCAGTTCGATTTCGGGTCGGCGACGTACCCCCAGCCGCCGGTGTCCTTGAGCTTGGACTCGACGATCTCGTACCCGTACTCGTTCTTCGCGCCGCAGACCTCTCCGCCGTAGGCGGTCCAGGCGGCGGTCTCGGCGTGGTCCGCGAGCTTGGTCTTCGGGATCTCCTTGAGGGTCTCGGGGTTGATGAACGCCTCGAGCGAGGCGGGGTACTGCCCCTCCGCGTCGCCGTAATAGATCGCGCTGGCCGATCTCAGCATGCCGAGGTTGCCCTTCGTCGCGCCCTCGCCGGACTTGACCTTCAGCTCCTTGAACTTCCCGAAGCCGCCGATGGCGCCCAGGGAGAACGATCCGATCGAGCCGACGAACATGAAGACCGCCAGCACGCCGAGGCAGGCGAACGCGGCCTTGCGCCCCGCGCCGACGCCCTCGACGTAGACGACGCGCGTGCCCGCGATGTAGTCGTGCAGCGCGCGCTTGTCGGAGAAGCCCGCGATGAAGTAGCCGATCAGGAGGACCATGGCGCTGAGCCACTCCGCCGCGGTGCGCCCGACGGCGCGGCCGACGCCGACCGGCCCTCCGTCCTTCGCGACGACCTTGATGCCGGCCGCCATCTTGCCCGGCGTCTGTCCGCCCTGCGAGGTGAAGACGACCTTGTACACGAAGCCGACGAGGTAGCCGAGGCCGTGCACCGGCAGGAAGAAGCACAGCCCGAGGATCAAGGTGTCGACGGCGAGCGCTCCGCCGCGCACCCAGAAGCCGGCGCGGTCGGGCTCGGAGGCGGGGGAGGCGGGCTGCGCGGGAACGGCGGCTTCGTTTTCTTCCATAGGTCCTTAAATAGCAGAGATACGGCGATTGCGCAAGGCGGCGCTAGGCGCGGCCGGTGGCGGCCCGGACCTTGGCCGCGATCGCGGCGAGGCGTTCCTTCACGCCCGGGGCGCGCTTCTCGAGGAGGGGGAGGACCTCGCGGCGCACCCAGTTGCGCGTGAACCTCGGGTCGGCGTTGCTCGCGTCCTCCCGCGAGGCCAGCCCGTGGACCTCGAGGTAGAGGCGCACCTCGGCCCGCGTCAGCGGCAGGAGCGGGCGGATCAGCTCGACGCCCGGACGCAGCGGCCGCCGCGCCGGGATGCCGCCGAGGCCCTCGAGGCTCGTGCCGCGCAGCAGGTGGAGGAGCACGGTCTCGGCCTGGTCGTCGAGCTGGTGGCCGGTGGCGACGGCCGTGAAGCGTCCGCGCCGCGCCTTCTCGCCGAGCGCGCGGTAGCGCGCCTTGCGCCCGGCCTCCTCGAGGCCGAGGCCGCGCTCGGCCGCGAGCGCCCGCACCGGCGCGCGGATCACCGAGACGGGAAGGCCGAGCTTTTCGCCCAGCTTCTCGACGGAGCGGGCGTCGGCGTCGGCGGCGCGCCCGCGCAGGCCGTGGTGGACGTGGACGAGGGTCACCGCCAGGCCTTTCTTGCGCGCCTGCACCGAGAGCCAATGCGCCAGGCACACCGAATCCGGGCCGCCGGACACCGCCGCGAGGACCCTGCGTCCCGGGGTCAGAAAGCGCTGCCCGGCCTCGAAGGCCATGAGCTTGGACCAGACGCGGGCGGCGAATTCCTTGCGGTTCAAGGGGGGGTCTCCGACGAGCAAGATGCCTTATTCCTATTGACAAATCAAGGTCCCGGGGCTACCCTGAGGTCAGAGGATCCCCTCATGCCCTCCCCTCTGATCGCCGCGGCGTTGTTGACGGCCATGCTTTTGGCCGCGGCCCCCGCGCACTCCGGCGAAGCCCCGCCCGCCGCCTCCGACGCCGACGGCGTGTCCGCCTTCCTGCTGCGCGCCGACGGCGGCGCGCGCCGCTTCGCGGCCGAGACGGCGGACGCCGAAGCCCTCGACGCGGCGGCCCGCTCCTGGGCGGCCAAGTCCGACGCGCGCCGCGTCGCCGCGCTCGCGTCCGTCTCCCGTCCCGGCTCGAACGGCGAGACGCGCCTGGTCGCGGCCCTGACGAAATGGACCGGGGCCGGCCGCATCGCCGCCGCGCGCGAGAAGGAGGCCGCGGTCGCGTTCCTCGAGGACGCCGCCGCGAAGGCCTCGGCCCTGCTCGCCGACCCCCGCGTCCGCGAGGAGGTCGACGCGGCCGTCGCCGCCGCCGACCCGACGGGCGCCCCGGGCCCGGGCTCGCGGGCGGCCATCGAGCGAGCGCGCGCGCTTCGCGAGCGCGGCACCCGCTCCGGGGCCGGCGTCTTCGGCCCCGACCGCAATCCCGGCGCGATCGGCGACACGTCCGCCGGCGCCCGGAGCCAGGGCGGCAGCGCCCGGGCCCTCTCGGGCGGCGTCAACCCCGGCGCGGCGGGCGGCGTGACGGGCCAGGCGAGCGGCACGGGCGCGGGGGGCGAGGCCAACCCGGTCGGGACCTCGGCCGCCTCCTTCCGGCCTCCGGTGCCGGAGCGCCTCCGGAAGGCGAGCGTCGTGCCTCCGCTGAGCACCGCCGATCTGACCACCTCGGACCGGGTGATCAACAACGTCCTGTCCGTCGCCAACATGGAGTCCTTCTCGCGCAAGGACACCCTCAACCGCGAGTCCGCGGAGGGGACGCAGTCGACCATCTGCAAGTTCCTGATCAAGGCGAAATACGACCCCGACGAGGCCTGGGGCCTGGCGCTGGCCGCGCGCAACGCCCCCGGCGCCGATCCCGGCGACCTCGACCTGCGCAACGCGGAGCACTATCTCTACGCCTATTCGACCACCGCCAAGCCCAACGGCTGGGGCGACAGCACCCCCGTCCAGCTCCTGATGGCCGTGGGCTGGACGCCGTTCAAGACCGTGACCAAGCACGTGCGCCCCACGAGCAAGCCGTCGTTGGAGGAGGCGAAGTGGGGCGTCAAGGGCGCCTGGCACGGCCAGCACCCGCCCGACTGGCGCGCGACGTGCCAAGGAGCCAGGTCTTAGACGATAAGGACCCCCGGAGATCATGATGAAACCCCTCGCCTCCGTCCTCTTGGCCGCCGTCGCCGCTCTCGCGTTCTCGGGCCCTTTGCGGGCCCAGACCGCGAGCTCTCCCGTCGACGCCCTCGCCAAGAAGCTCGCCGATGACCCCAAGGAACGCGCCGACGCGGCCCAGCGCCTCGAGGCCTTCCTCCTGAGCCCCGACTCCTCCGGCCGGACCTTCGTGGGCGCCGGCGTCGACCGCGCCGCCCTCGGCGCCGTCGCGCGCGAGTGGACCGCCAAGGAGAACGCCGGCCGCCTCGCCGCTTTGGTCTTCCTGACCACGCCGAACACCGCCGGCGAGGCCCGCCTTCGCGCCGCCTTGGCGTCGTGGACCGGCCCGTCCCAGATCCGGAGGGACTCCGAGAAGCCCTCCGGCATCGCGTTCCTCGCCGACGCCTCCGAGAAGGCCAATATGGGCCTCGCCGACCGCAACATGCGCCGGGAGATCGAGGCCTCGATCGCCGCCAACGACCGGACCGCCGCCGTGGTCCCGGGCGCGGGCGCGGCGATCGAGCGGGCCCGCCAGCTGCGCGAGCGGCGCGGCGCCGGGAACGCCGCCGTGTTCGGCCCCGACCGCGCGGCCCAGGATATCCCCGCGGGAGGCGCCCGCGCCGACTCGGCCGGCGGAGAGGCCCGCTCCGTGAGGACGGCGACCACGGCCAACGGCACGGGCGCGCGCGGGACTCCCGGCGCCGTCGCTCCGGCGGCCCAGCTGCCTCAGTCGCAGGGCCGGCCCGACGGCATCGTCGTACCGGCGCCGGGCGCGGGCGGGACCGCGTCCGCGACGGGCACGAGCGGCGGCCAGTCCGGCGCGGGCGGCCAGGGCGGCGCCCCCAACGACGGGCGCGTCGTCCCCGCCAAGCCGATGAGCGCGTGGGAGCGCGTCAAGGATTCGGTGAAGAACCCGATGTCCGACGCCTACGGCTTCACCTTCGAGGGCCCGGAGCCTCAGCCGGTCTCCTTCCGCGACCACGCCCCGGCGCTCGCCTACGTCAAGAAGGCGAAGGACGGCGCGTTCACGAAGGTCACGCTGTACGGCCACGGCGCGCCCGGCCTCATGACGGTCGGCTCCTGGAGCGGCGACGCGGGCGAGATCGCCTTCCGCTTCAAGGGCAAGATGGCCCGCGGCTCGACCCTCGACATCAAGGGCTGCAACACCTCCTCGATCGGCGGGGCGAGCGTGAACCCCGGACGAGGGCTGTCCGGGCTGACGCGGCGCGTCCTCTATTTCAGCATCCCGTACCTGTCCGAGGGCCGCGACCCTGGGATGCGCGAGCAGCTCGAGAACGACTGGGACTCGGACCTGGCGCGCGACACGAGCCGGGGCCTGCCGGGCGTCAAGGTGTGCGGCCTGCGCACCTTCGGCCTCGTCGGCGACCGCGTGCCGCTCGTCGGCTCGCTGATGGGACGCCGCGAGGCGACGAACAGCGACGCGATCCTGGGCTCCAAGGCCTGCTTCGTCGACGGCAAGGAGGTCGAGCAGTGAACAAGCACGTGATCTTCGCCGTGCTCGAGATCGTCGCCCTCTTCGGGACGCCGGTGGCCGCGATGGCCGGAGGCTGGGCCCTGCGCCGGCGCTACCGCGAGCGGGACCCGCGCCTCGCGTACCACGCCGGGACCGTCCTCCTGGGCGGAGGCGCCCTCGTCATGCTGTGGGTGCTGGCGCTCGTCTTCATGATGCGCCACTGGTAGCCCCCCGCGGCTCATCTGCTAGACTTGGCCATGGCCGTCCTCCGCCCCGCGACCGAGACCGACCTCCCCGCGATCACCGAGATCTACAACCAGGCCGTCCTGCGCGCGACCGGCACCTTCGACACCGAGCCGAAGACCCTCGAGCAGCAGCGCGCCTGGTTCGCGGCGCACGGCGCCGGCCATCCCGTGATCGTCGCCGAGGAGGGCGGCAAGGTCATCGGCTGGGCCTCCCTGTCGCCCTACTCCGACCGCTGCGCGTACGCCCGCACCGCCGAGGTCTCCGTTTACATAGACGAGAGCGCGCGCGGCCGCGGCCACGGCGGGGCCTTGCTCGACGCGGTGCTCGCCGCCGGCGGCAAGGCCGGCCTCAAGCAGGTCCTCGCGCGCGTCACCGACGGCAACGAGGCGAGCCTGCGCCTGCACGCCAAGCGCGGCTTCTTCGAGGCCGGACGCCTGCGCCAGGTCGGGGAGAAGTTCGGCAAGGTGCTCGACGTCCATCTCCTCCAGAAGTCCCTGGCCCTGCTCCTCCTGCTGGCCGCGGCCCTCCCGGCGCGCGCCGGAGTCGACGAGATCCTCCGTGAATCCGTCGTGCGCCTGACCGCCGGCGACGTCGCCGGCGCCCGGGCCAAGGCCGAGGAAGCCGTCGCCGCCGCTCCGCGCGACCCGCGGGCCAAGGAGCAGCTCGGCAACGTGGCCCTCGCCGGCCTCGACCCGAAGGCCGCGGAGGCCGCCGCCGAGCGCGCCCTGGCCGCCGGCGAGACCGTGTCGCGGCGCGTGCTGCGCGCCAACGCCCGCCTCACGGGCGGGAACATCGAGGGCGGCCTCGCCGACGCGCAGCGCGCCGTGATCCTGGCCCCCAACAGCGGCCAGGCCCGCCTGTCCCTGGCGGTCGCGTTGGAGCTGCTCGGCCGCCCCAAGTCCGAGGTCGTCGGCGAGTACCGCCGCGCCGCCGAGCTCGACCCCACGCAGGCGCCCGAGGTCGAGGCGGCTCTGCGCCGCCTGAACCCGCCCGCCGCCGCCCCCGCGGGCGCGCGCCTGGGGCCGATCCTCGTCATCCTCGCGGTGTCCGCCCTGTTCGGCTGGATCTTCGGCAAGGCCTCGAAGGCCGGCGAGGAGGGCGCCGCTCCGGAGGAGCCCTCCGCGTCGCCGCTGCTCCCCGGGTCCGGCCGCCTCTCGGCCCGCGAGGCCCTCGCGGCCGTGGACGCCGCGGCCAGGTCCGGCGCGCCCGACTCCCTGGCCCTCGCCGAGGCGCTGTACCGACGCCTCACCGGACGCCCCGCCTTCCCGCGCGGCACCGACCGCGCCCTGGGCCGCTACCTGCCCGCGTCGGAATCGGCGAAGGGCCTGCCCGCCGGCATCGACGCCTTCTTCGCCCGCGCCCTCGACCCCGAGCCCTCGCGCCGCTTCTCCACCGCCGCCGAGCTCGTCGGCGCCTTCCGCTCCCTCGTCGACCCGCCCGTATTGTAACGGCGGGTCTGACCCCGACTTCAGTGCGGGGGAGGGAAGGGGCGGGGGTAGGAGGGGACGGTCTGCCACTTCGAGCGGTCGAGGGGCGCGCGCAGGAAGTAATCCACGACGCCGCCGACCGGCTCGCGGCCGAACTGGCGGCTCGACGGGATCTGGGGCAGGCGCACGAACAGGACGGCGAGCAGGTCCTCCCGGATCTCGTTCTCGAGCGGGGAGTATTCCCGTCCGGACGGCTCGGCGCCGAACGCGCCGGCCATGGTCAGCAGGTCGCCGCCGACGGCGATGAACGACGCGCGTGGGAAGCTGCGCGTCGGCTCCTCGCGCAGGGACCGGTAGATCTGCTCGCCGGCGGCCGGGTCCTTGATCCCCGCGGCCTTCGCGATGAGCTTGGCGATGACGGTCGGCGTCTTGCCGGTCTCCGGGAACCTCCAGCCCTGCTCGCGGACCGGGTCGGAGATCAGAGCGGTGCAGTTCTTGCTCGTCTTGTCGTACTTGAGCTCCTGCGAGTAGTACTTCGCGTACTGCGCCGTGAACGCCTCCTGGAACTTCGTCGGGACGCGCGCGTCCTTCATGACCATGACGAGCATGTACGACGGCCGGTACCAGCTCTGGCCGCTGTTCAGGTCGGTCATGTACTTGTCCATCGGCACCATGCTCGCGACGATCCCTTTCTCGCTGACGGTGTTCATGTCGTAGAAGTTGTCGAAGATCCAGTCCGCCATGCTCCCGCCGGGGCCGTAGCGGCCGGTGAAGAGGCTGGAGTGCCCGGCGAGGGCCTCGTCGTCGTCGCCCTGGGCGCCGTTGAGCATGAAGCCCATGACGGGCAGCCCTTCCCAGACGCGTGAAGTGCCAGGACGCTCCCAGAGGAGCCGCGTCTGGAATTCCTTCTTAGCGCCGCCCTTGTCGGCGGAGAGGAGCGCGTCGATGTCCGCCGCGTTCTTCGCGTCGGCTTCCTTCAGGTTCGCGGCGTCGATGCGGTAGTCCTCGGGCCAGATCGTGCGGGCGACGAGGACCTTCACGCCGTCCTTCTCGATCAACTCGCCGCGCACGCGCACGGTGCGGCCGCGCAGGTAGGCGAGGCTCGACGCGTCATAATAGGAACGGTTCGATTCGATCTTCTCCGTGAGGGCGAACGGCACCACCGTCCCGTCCTTCAGCCTCGCGGTGTGGCCGTCGGCCGACAAGGCCACGCCCTCGAACATCTCGCGTGAGCCGAGCCAGACCAGGCCCGCGGGCCCGGACTTGGGAAAGGCGAGCTCGTCGTTCAGGAAGTACCACTTGCCCTCGACCGGGCCGTTGCAGGCGGCGCAGCGTCCGGTCCCGAGGCCGAAATCCGCCTCGGGGTAGAGGCCGAGGAAGCCGCTGGTGAGGCGGCGTACGGACTCCGCCGGGGCCGAGGCCGGGGCGGGCGCCTGCGCGGCGACGGGGACGAAGACAGGGCGCGGAAGGACCGGGGCGGCCTGGCGCCAGGTTCCCGCGACGGGGGCGGCGACGCCGGCGCC
This sequence comes from Elusimicrobiota bacterium, assembly GCA_016191335.1. Lineage (GTDB taxonomy): Bacteria > Elusimicrobiota > Elusimicrobia > UBA1565 > UBA9628 > GWA2-66-18. Next base: position 13,604 of record JACPOW010000128.1, read on the forward strand.
GAACAGGCGCGAGCCGTCGAAGACCGCGTCGGGGGCCGCGGACGCGCCGACGGCCAGGGCGAGGATCAGCGCGACGAGCCGGGGCAGGATCTTCACCCGTTTATTATAACCCACCCGCGACCCGGTTCATCGGAAAGTTACCTTTCCTCCATGGCCGCGCGCCTTCCCGAGGGGTACCGTCTACATGAGGGCGGAGGGTTTCCTATGAGACGACATACGCCGGACGCGTTCGACACGGCCGTGCAGAAGGGCAACATCTGGCTCAAGGACATCGAGCAGGCCGGCAAGCTGCGCAGCCGCTTCCAGGCCTACGCCGCGCTCCGCTCCGTGCTGCACGCCCTGCGCGACTGCCTCCCTCCCGCCGAGGCGGTCAAGTTCTCCGCCCAGATGCCGCTCCTGGTCAAGGGCGTGTTCTTCGACGGCTGGAAGGTGACGCCGAAGCCCCTGCGGATGACCCACGCCGAGTTCAACATCTACATCCGTCACGGGCTCAAGGAAGAGGGCGGGGTCGAGCCGGAGCTCGCCTTGAAGGCGGTGCTCGCCGCCGTGTGCCGCCACATCAGCCCGTCGGTGCTCGACACCCTCGAGCCCGTCCTCCCGCGCGAGGTCCACGCCGTGGTGCACGCGACGCTCGCGGGCATCCGCGCGGAGGAGGTCGTCAAGACGGCGGCCGCCGCGGATATCCAGTCCGCCGACATGGGCGGGCCCTTCGGCGAGTAGCCTAGCGCAGGCCGCCGTCGAGCGACCGTCCGAACGCCTGCGGCGTCTGCGCCCGGTTCTGCCGGCGCGCCTCGTCCTGGACGCGCGGCTTGAGCGCCGCGTACACCTCGCTCACCGTGCCGCGCCCCGCCGTCTCCGTCAGGGCCTTGAGCAGCTGATAGGTGAACAGGCCGTGGCCTTGCTCCTCCATGGCCCCGGTAATCTCGTCCGAGGACGAGGCGGATAGGGAGACGATCTTCCCTTCCGCCGGCCCGATGTCCATCTTGGCGACGAGCGGGCGCGTCCCCGTGGCGAGCACCGAGCGGCCGCCCGCCCCCGAGAAGCAGGAGTCGAGCGCGACGAGGACGCGCTTGGCCTTGAGCGCGGCGAGCTTGGCGTAGAGGCGCTTGATCGGATAGGCCGTCTCCTCCAGGTATTGAGGATCGCCGTCCATCGGGACGAGATACGCCTGCGAGGACTTCGCGTCGGGCGCGCCGTGGCCGGAGAAATAGAACATCACGGTGGACCTCTCGGTCACGTTGTTGGGCAGCCAGGCCTCGAGGTTCTTGACGAGGCCGGTCCTCGTCGCCTGGGGGCCGGTGAGCAGGACGATGTTGCGCTGGGGATAGCCCATGGCCAGGAGGTGGGCGTTCATCGCCCTGGCGTCGCGCTCCGCGAAGCGGGCCTCGGGCAAGGTGTTGTACTTCTCGACGCCGACGACGAGCGCGTAGGCGTCCGGGTTCTCGGAGACCTTGTACGAGGGCTGGTCCACGTCGGACTTGTACGAGACGGCGGCGGCCGGCGCGGAGGCCGGGCGCGCGGTCTCGGCGGCGGCCTCCCTCATCATCTGGGCGAGCTCGGCCTTGGTGACCCCGGCGGCGGCGGTCTGCGCCGCGGCCTGGGGCTTGTCGAGGCGCTCGAGGAGCTGGATGGCGGAGCTCTGCTTTTGGATGAAGTCCCGCGCGACCTGCCCGTTGCTCCCTATGGATTCCATGTTCCGGATGTTCTGCTGCAGGATGCTCCGCGCTTTCTCCACGTCGGCCCCCCGCGAGAGCAGAAGGCGGACGGCGTCGATGTTCCCGGCCTGGGCGAAGCTGGACAGAGGGTTATAAGGCGTACCGCCGGCGCCGTCCACGGGGTATCCGGAGTCGAGGAAGAGCTTGATCACGGGGACGGTCTTCGCCATGTAGATCGCCGCTCCGCCGTAGCGGGTCGTGCCGTTGACCAGAGCGCCTTTGGCGATGAGGGCTTTGACGAGGTCCAGGTCGTCGCACCAGGCCGCGAGGTTCAAAGGGTTCTGTTCGTTGTACAAGCCGCTTTCGGACTTCGTGATCGCGGCGTTGACGTCGGCGCCGCCTTCCACGAGCCGCAGCGCGTCGGCCCGCCGGCTTTCGAGGATGGCCATGATGAGCTGGCGTCCTTCGGGGTTCGCGGAGCGGATCTCCAGATTCTTGTCCTTGGCCAGGAGGGGGAAGATCTCCTCGCGGTTCTGGGCCACCGTCGCCTTGAAGAGCGGGGTCCTGGTGGCCTGTATGGCGCCCCCGACGTAGCCGGAGAGGAGCGAGGAGCCGGAGACGAGAGCGATCAGCGCGGCCGCGAGGCGGAGGGGTCTCATGCCGAGAGTATACATCCGCCCTTCCTTGTTGACAATGCGTCCCCATGGACAACTTCCACGGCGAATTGATACATTCCGCCCATGGCCAAGAAAGTCCTCGTTATCGACGATGAACCCGAGATGCTCGCGCTCGTGAAGTACACCCTCGAGCACGGCGGCTTCGAGGTCCACACCTGCGACAACGGGCGCCACGCCTGGGACGAGATCGCCAAGGTCAAGCCCGACGTCCTCATCCTCGACGTCATGCTCCCGGGCATCGACGGCTACTCGCTGCAGCTCAAGATCGCGGCGGAGCCCACGACGAAGGACCTCCCCATCGTCGTCCTCACGGCCCTCGAGCCGTCCAAGACCCTTTTCCAGAAGTTCCCGCAGGTCGTGGGCTTCATGACCAAGCCTTTCAAGACGGAAGAGCTCCTGAAGACGGTGCAGGACGCCTCCGCGAAGATCGCGGGGTGAGGATCACATGGCCGAGGAACCCGCTTTTGACGCGATAGTCGTCGGAGCCGGACCGGCGGGGCTCTCCGCCGCCATCGTGATGGCCCGCGCGGGCCTCAAGGTCGTGGTCCTCGAGCGCGGCGAGTACCCCGGCGCCAAGAACGTGCAGGGCGCGGTGCTGTACTCGAAGATGCTCCACGAGATCGTCCCCGAGTTCTGGAAGGCCGCCGACGCCCCCGTCGAGCGCCCCATCGTCGAGCAGAAGACCTGCATCACGACCGAGGACTCCTTCGTCACCGTCGGCTACCGCTCCAAGAAGTTCCTCGAGGGCATCCCGAACTGCTACACGATCATCCGCACCCAGTTCGACCAGTGGTACGCCAAGCAGGCCGAGGCGGCCGGCGCCGAGGTGTACTGCGGCATGATGGTCGCCGACGTCCTCAAGGACGCCTCCGGCAAGATTACCGGCATCAAGACCTCCGACGGCGACGAGCTCACGGCCAACGTGGTCATCGCCTGCGACGGCGTCAACTCGATCATCGCGCAGAAGGCCGGCTTCATCGACGAGCTCAAGTCCTCGGAAGTCGCCTTGGGCGCCAAGGAAGTCATCGCCCTGCCCTCCGGCGTCATCGAGGACCGCTTCCAGCTCAACCCCGGCGAGGGGGCCACGATGGAGATGTTCGGCTCCGTGTCGCTCGGCATGCTCGGCTACGCGTTCCTGTACACGAACAAGGAGTCGCTCGCGCTCGGCGTCGGCTGCAAGCTGTCCGACTACCAGCGCACGGGCCTGCGCCCATCCGACCATCTCGAGCACGTGAAGGCGCACCCGCTCGTCAAGAAGCTGATCTCCGGCGGCAAGCTCCTCGAGTACTCCGCCCACCTCATCCCCGAGGGCGGCTACAAGTCCATGCCGCCCCTCGCCGCCGACGGCTTCCTCGTCGCGGGCGACGCGGCGCAGATGACGAACCCGGCCTACCGCGAGGGCAGCAACCTCGCGATGACCGCGGGCAAGCTCGCCGCCGAGACCGTCATCGAGGCCAAGAAGAAAGGCGACTACACGAAGGCGACCTTGTCCTTGTACGTCGAGAAGCTCAAGGAATCCTACGTCCTGCCCGACATGGAGGACATCCAGGACCTCGAGGAGCACGTCGAGAACTCCCCGGGCTTCCTGGAGTTCTACCCCAAGCTCGCCTGCGAGCTGGCCCAGCTGCGCTTCTCGGCCGACGGCGTGCCCAAGCGCACGCACCTGAAGACGGCGCTCGGGATGATCCGCGAGCGCGGCTTCGTGCGCGTGGCCAAGGACCTGTTCCCTCTGCGGAAGGTGGCGATCTGATGGACATCAAAGACATCAAGGTGGAGACGGGCGTCGAGGCCAAGCTCGGCACGCTCGAGTGGAAGAAGCAGCCCGAAGCCAACATCCTGCTCAAGAACTCCGGCGCGGATTCGCCGTGCGTGAAGACGTGCAAGGACAAGCCCTGCACCACGGTCTGCCCCGCCAAGGTCTACGAGTGGGAGGCGTCCCACAACAAGGTCATCGTCAACTACGAGAACTGCATCGAGTGCGGCGCCTGCCGCATGCTCTGCCCCTGGGACAACATCACCTGCGAATGGCCCGGCGGCGGCCAGGGCGTCAAGTACAAGTACGGCTGAGCCGGGCTGAAGCCCTGGCGTAACCGTCGAGCGGGGGTTATACTCCGGTAGAGGCGACCCCCTCCATGCCCCGAGGCCTCAAACCCGTCTTTTTCGCCCTTTTCCTGGCCGCCGCCGTCTCGGCGAGCGCCGGTCCCGACGACCTGTTCGACGCCCGCGTCCCGGGCGCGCTCCAGCCCGGCCAGAAGGAGACCATCCTCGCGCTCGAGGGCGGGCGCTACACCCTCAAGGAAGGACGCTTCTTCGACGCCCGGCCCGTCGATCCGGCCGAGCCCCGCCTGACCAAGGCGCGCGTCGCCGAGCTCCTCGCCGGGCCGTCGTCCGCGGCGCGACCCGACGGCTCGTCGCCCTCCGCGGCGGGAGACGCGGCGTACCGGCGGGCGCTGTCCCATGTCCCGAAGGGGACTCCCGCCCAGATGAACTTCGACGGGGGGACGGCGCGGGGCGGCGACATACGCGGGCCGCCGGGCACGGCCGCGAGCGTCGCGGCGGACGCCGCGGCGAACCCGACCGCCCTGCACGCCCAGTTCGTCTCGCGCCTGGTCTTCAAGGGGAGCCGTCAGGAGCGCGAAGCGCTCGGCGAGGCGGTCGGCCTGATCATGCAGTCGAAGACCGGCCGGGAGCTGGCGGCTGAGTTCGTCAAGGAGCGCGCCGCCGCCGAGGTGACGATGGGCGACCTCAACCACAACTCGGGCGAGACCGACACGACTTTGGACCCGCCGAAGGTCACCCTCAGCCGCGAGTACCTCGCCCGGGACGCCGCCCACTCGCGCGTCGCGCTGGCGGGCACCTTGGCCCACGAGCTGTTCGGCCACTCGTTCGAGGTGCAGCGCAGCAAGAAGGCGGGCTTTTCCGAGGCCGCGCACGATCATTATCGCGGCGACGAGATCGGCTCGCGCCTGATCGACTGGCTGGTGCAGACCGAGCTGGCGGGCAAGGTCGCCGACGCCGACCCGAAGGGTTTCCTGGACGACCCCGAGGGCTATTACCGCGAGCTGTTGACGCGGGACCCGTATTACATCCTCACCTTCAGCCCGAAGGAGATGAAGAACCCGGTGACGACGCTCCGCGGCCGGGGCAAGCTGATCGACGCCGACGCGGCCAGGACCGCGGCGGAGCTGAAGTCGAACGAGGAGTGGCGGCCCATCGTCGCCCACTTCGTCAAGGCCCACGGGATCGCGAAGGAGCGGATGGCCCCGGCCGAGAAGGAGCTCGACGATTACCTGAAGTGGGCCCAAGGCCATCAGTCGAAGCTCGCCGCCTGCCGCACGGCCCTCGAGGGGCAGATCAAGGAGTGGTCGTCGCCCGCGGGCGCGAAGGAGAAGAAGGCCCTGTTCGCCGCGGCCGGTTCGCGGAGCGGGCGGCACCCGGCCGCGGTCATCGAGATGCCGCCGCTCGTCATCGGGCCCGAGCCGAAGACCGGGCCGAAGATCGACCTCGAAGAGGTGGGCCGCATGTACGCGGAAGACATGGAGAAGAACCCGGGGCACTGGAAATGAAACGACTATGGACGGCGGCGTTGATCCTGATGACGGCGGCCGGAGCGGCCGCGGGGGGGACCGTGAAGACGAAGACGCCGTCCCAGGCGGTCGCGGCGGCGCTGAGCTTCACGCCGCCGAAGGGCTGGACCGTCGTCGAATATTCCAACGCCGAGGGCGCCGACCCCGTCGTGCGCTTCGAGAGCCTCGCGGACGCCGTGCAGGTACGGCTGTTCGGCGCGCCCGGGTCGGACTACGCGACGCCCGAGGATTTCCTGGCCGGGCCGGCGGCGTCCGAGCAGGGCGCCGCGCCCGCCGAGGCCGGCACGGCGCTCGTGGCGGGCCGGAAGCTCGCGCTCCATCGCCGCCGCTTCCCGATCGAGGCGGCCGACCCTCACCGGCCGTCGCCGAGCAAGTCGATCATGGGAACGGAGACCTTCTGCGTCCTGCCGCTCAAGGGCGGGCGCTTCGCCGTGCTCGCCTACCGGCGCGCGAGCCCCATGCCGGACCTCCAGCGCAAGGGCGAGAAGGCCTGGGAGGCCTTCCTCAAGACGGTGCGGCCCAAGGCGAAGTGACGCGCGGCTAGTGGTTGCCGTGGTGGCCGGTGTGGTTGCTGTGGCCGTGCTTCTTGCGCTTGCGCGTGTGGTGCTGATGCCGCGCCATCAGGAAGCAGACGCCCAGGAACGCCGCGGCGATGAGCACGAGTAGGACGGCCGCGAGGACCGGCTGGTGGCCCTTGACCATCATCGGGACGGTGATCGGGTTCATGAGAGTTAGAAGGAGTAGTTGATGTCCATGAAGACCGCCAGGCCGTCGCGGCCCACGCCGAAGTCGACGGAGCCGACGACCTGGGGCTTGGCGACCGCGCGGACCGCGGCGCCGACGACGGGCCGGGCGTAGCGCGCCGCGGCGCGGCCGGGGTTGTCGAAGACCTCGCCCATGCCGATGAAGGGGGCGAGCTGGAGCTCGGTCGTCACGCCGGCGGTCTTGGCCTCGTAGACCTTGAAGCGCTGCTCGACGTTCACCGTGGCCATGCCCCGGTCGATGTAGCGTCCGTCGCCGTAGGCGCGCAGGCTGTACTTGCCGCCGAGGCGGGACTGGACCCAGAACGGGGCGGGCGGGCCGAGAAGCTGCTCGTACTTGGCCTGGACGGCGAAGACCTTGTCCTTGTCCGATTCCCAGGGGCGGAACCAGCGGGCGTCGAGGCCGTAGCGGCTGTAGTCGTACTGGCTCTCGAAGCCCCGGATCGCGAACTCGGCGAAAGACTTGACCAGCACGCCGCGGCCGGTCGTGACGCCGTGGTCGCGGGTGTCGTAGTCGAGGCTGAAGCGGTTCTCGTTGACCTGCTGATAGCGGCGGGAGAGCTGGCCGGGGAAGGAGCGCGCGAAATCGGGGAGGTTGGGCAGGGAGCCCTCGGTGAAGCGGCCGGACTGGTAGTGCTTGGAGTAGCGGACGCGCCAGGGAGAGCCGTGGGCGAGGGGCACGCCGCCGCCGAGCCGGTACTGGGTGTACTCCTCGCGGTAGTTCGACTCGGCGTGCTTGGACGAGTCGGGGCCGAAGCCGAAGAAGCGCTGGCCCGCGTCCACGTTGTACTGCAGGCGGGCGTAGATGTCGAAGGCGGTGCCGAGGAAGCTCCCGTCCTCGTATTCGCCGAGGGCCTCGCGCTCGAACTTCGAGTAGGACGCGCGGGCGATGAAGGTGGCGTCCTCCTGGGGGTAATAATAGAAGCGGTAGGTCGGGATGACCTGGAAGTTCTTGTTGTAGGTCAGCGAGGGGGCGTGGATCTGCTGGATGCGGTCGTCGTTCTGTCCTTGGAGGACCCAGATCGGCATGACGCCGATCGTGACGCCGCGGTTGGGGTCCGTGTCCATGATGGGCAGGCGGATGAACATGCCCCGCCGGAGGGGCCTGATCATCCAACGGACGATGCGCGGGGTCTCGTCCTGCTTGGGCGCCTGCTGCATGGTCGTCGGGAAGTGCCGCTCGGGGGCGACCTCCCCGGAATCGGCGTCGCCGCCGCCGCGCCCCGGATTGGGGTTGGCCACGGCGGCCTTGGCGGGATGTTTGGTCCGCTTCTTGACGGGGCGGGCATCGGCCGCGGCCGCGCCGGTCGCGGCGCAGGCCAACAGAAGCGCGAGGCAGGCGTGTCGGAGTTTCACCGCGCGGATTTTATCATTTACGCCGCTCCCGACAACTTGACCAAGCTCCAGCGAGCCTGCTCGGCCAGCACGGGGTCGGGGCCGGCGGCGTGCTCCTCGAGGATGGGCCGGAAGCGCTCGAGCCGGGAGTTGCCCATGGCGAGCAGGGCGTTGCGCGTCAGGCGCTTGCGCACGGCGCGCGCGACCGGGAGCCCCTTGAGGCGGGCGCGCAGTCCCGCCGAGGCGGGCCCGGCGAGCTCCTCGAGCGGGAGCTCGGTGGCGACCTTCGCAGGGGGCAGGACCCGGGCGGGCTTCTCGAAGCGGTTCCAGGGGCAGACCTCCTGGCACACGTCGCAGCCGTACACCCAGTCGCCCACCCCTTCGCGGAACCCCTCGGGGATCGCGCCTTTCGTCTCGATCGTGAAGTAGGCGATGCATTTGGAGGCGTCGAGCGTGTAGGCGCCGGGAAACGCGCCGGTGGGGCATGCGTCGAGGCATTTCGTGCAGGTGCCGCAGCGGTCGGGGCCCGAGGAGTCGGCGGGGAGCTCGATGTCGAGCCCGAGGCCCGCGATCAGGAAGTAGGAGCCGAGGTCGGCGCCGAGCAGCATCGTGTTCTTGCCCTGCCAGCCGAGGCCGGCCGCGCTCGCGTACGAGCGCTCGAGGATGGGGCTCATGTCGCAGAAGGGGACGGCGTGGAGGCCGGGGACCTCGGTCGCGAGCCAGTTCCCGAGGGACCTCATCTTCTCGCGCAGGACCTCGTGGTAATCCTTGCGGACGGCGTAGCGCGCGACGCGGCCGTGGCCTTCCTTCGGGGCGTGGGGCGCGCCGGGCTCGCCGTAGGAGAAGCCGCACATGAGGACCGACTTCGCGTCCTTCATCCACGCGCGGATGTCCCGGCGCGAGTCCGTGTTGCGCGCCATGTAGTCCATCTCGCCGTGCATGCCGGCGGAGAGCCAGGCGTCGTAGGCGGGCCCGCCGGCGGAGGGCGCCGCGGCCGCGATCCCGGCGAGGTCGGCGCCGGCCGCGCGCGCGCGGCTCTTGAGCTCGGCCGCCAGCTCGGACGGGCTCAGGGGGTGCGGGTGACTTTGAGGATCTTGAACGTGCGCGGGCCGTTCGGGAGCTGGATCTCGACCGTCTCCTTCGACTTGCGCCCGAGCAGGCCGGCGCCGAGCGGGGACTGGACGGAGATCTTGCCCGCGTTCGGGTCGGACTCGTCCTCGCCGACGAGGGTGTACTCGACCTTGTCCCCGTCCGAGTCCTCGAGGTCCACCGTGGTGCCGATCGCGACGGTGTCCTTGGGGATGTTCATCTCCTCGATGATCTTGGCGCTCCCGAGCTTGTCCTGGATCTGGCCGATGCGGCCCATGACCTCGCCCATCTTCTCCTTGGCGGAGTGGTACTCGGCGTTCTCCTTGAGGTCGCCCTTCTCGCGGGCCTCGCCGATGTCGAGGGACAGCTGGGTCTTCTGCTTCATGAGCGCCTTGAGGTCTTCCTGAAGCTTGAGGTGTCCGGCGCGGGTCAAATAGGTTTCGGCCATGTCTTCTCCAAAGGGGGGTGATGTAATTATACGAAATTGCCCGCCCGACGGGCGCGGGAAAGGCGGGCCATCGCGGAGCGCAGGACCGGGGCGACGGCGACGGTCCTCCCGGTCGCCTGGCTCAGCGAGGTCGAGCGCTTCAGCGCCGGGAGATTGGCCACGTTGATCCCGAACCCGACGACGAGCCAGTCGAGGCGGCCGCCGCTCCCCGAGGCCTCGCACAGGATCCCGGCGATCTTGCGTCCCTTGCCGTCGGGGCAGAGGGCGTACACGTCGTTCGGCGGCTTCACGCTCGTCGCCGCGCCGAACCCGCGCAGCGCCGCGGCCAGCGCCTCGCCGCACGCCAGCGACAGCTCCGCCAGGCGCTCCGGCGGGAACCTCGGGCGCAGCAGCCAGGAGGCGTACAGCCCGCCGGGCGCGGAGCGCCAGCGGCGTCCCATGCGTCCCTTGCCGTGGGTCTGCGCGAGCGCCCAGACCAAGGTCCCGTCGGGGGCTCCGGCCTCGGCCAGGCGGCGCGCCTCGCTCTGCGTCGAGTCGACGCGCTCCAGGCGCACGAGCCTGCGGACCCCGGCGAGCTTCATCCCAGGTCGAGGCCGAGGTCGAGGGCGGGGGCGCTGTGGGTCAGGCGCCCGATCGAGATGCGGTCCGGGCCGAGCTTGGCCAGCGCGCGGAGCTCGGAGAGGCCGACGCCTCCCGACACCTCGATCTTCACGCGCGGGGCGAGGGCGCGGATGCGGCGGATCTCCCGGCGCAGGCGCGGGCCGCGCATGTTGTCGAGGAGGACCACCTCGGGCTTGAGCGCCAGCGCGCGCGTCACCTGGGCAGGCGTGTCGCACTCGACGATCAGCGGCATCTTCGGGAACGCGCGGCGCAGGCGCGCGACGCCGGCCTCGAGGCCGCCGCCCTGGTAATGGTTGTCCTTGACCATCGCCGCGTCGTACAGGCCGAAGCGGTGGTTCAGGCCCCCGCCGCAGGCGACCGCGTACTTGTCGAGCGCCCGCCAGCCGGGCAAGGTCTTGCGCGTGTCGAGGATGCGGGCGCGCGTGCCCTTGACCCGGTCCACGAAGCGGCGGGTCATGCTCGCCACCCCCGACAGGCGCTGCAGGAAATTGAGCGCCGTGCGCTCGGCCGTGAGCAGGCCTCGCCCGCCCTTGACCGCCATGACCGCCTGCCCGGGGCGCACGCGCGCGCCGTCGCGGGCGAGCATGGTCACGCGGGCGCGGGGCTCGCAGGCCTTGAAGGCGGCGGCCGCGACCTCCAGGCCGCAGACGACGCCGGCCTCGCGGCTGACGACGCGGACGGAGAAGCGGGTGTCCTTGGGCACGAAGAAGCGCGTCGTGACGTCGCCGGCGCGGCCGAGGTCTTCCTTCAACGCGGCGCGCAGCAGCGCGCGCCAGGCGGAGGGGGGCGGGCGCCTCATTCCCGCCTCTTGTGGCCGGGCCGCTCGGGGTGGACGGCGCCCGCCGAAAGGACCACCTGGATGCCCTGCTGGACGCTCAGGTGGCTCGGGAGGACGAGCTCGCTCGGGACGAAGATCACGTCCCCGATGTAGACGTGGTTCGTCGGGATGTACACCGCGGTCAGCTTCTTGTGGGAGCCGTCCGGCAGGTCCAGGACCGTCTCGCCGGTGGCGAAGCCCATGCTGTAGACGCCGGGGCGGGGGAACTCGACCATGACGACGCTCTTGAAGGAGGCCTTGTTCGCGGGCGAGAAGGCCTCGGTCATCTGCTTGATGGTTCCGTACACCCACTTGAACACGGGGATGCGCGCCAGGAGCTCCTCGGCGACCAGGATCAGGCGCTCGCCGACGACGTGGGAGGTCACCACGCCGGCCCCGAGGATCAGGAACAGCGCGGCGATGAGGCCGAGGCCGGGGAGGTGGAAGCCGAGCGCGGCGTCGAGGATCGGGGCCAAAGTCCGGTCCACCCCGCTGACGAAGCTCCACACGACGAGCACGGAGAGGCCGATCGGGATCAAGGTGAAGAACCCCGAGATGAAATACCGCCTCAGACGAGCCTGGATTTTTTGTCTCAACCGCCCTATGGTATCATACCGCCCGTTCTCGGGAGGAGCGATGCAGAAATACAAGAAGGAATGGGTCGTCTCGCTCGGGCTGGTGCTCCTCGCGGCCGCCGCCGGGCTGGTCTTCGGGTCCTATCCCGTCGCCGCCCCCGCCGGCGCCAAGCCGATCGTGCCCGGCGACGTCGCCTGGATGCTCACCGCCACCGCGCTCGTCCTGCTGATGACCCCCGGGCTCTCCTTCTTCTACGGCGGCATGGTCCAGCGCAAGAACGTGATCTCGACGATGCTGCAGAGCTTCATCGCGATGGGCGTGGTCAGCATCCTCTGGGTCGTCGTCGGCTTCAGCCTGTCCTTCGGCGACTCGATCGGCGGCTTCGTCGGCAACCCGCTGACCTACTTCATGTTCCGCGGCGTCGGCGGCGCGACGCACCCGGACCTGGCGCCCACCATCCCGCTGGCGCTGTTCGCCCTGTTCCAGCTGAAGTTCGCGATCATCACGCCCGCCCTGATCACCGGCTCGTTCGCCGAGCGCGTGCGCTTCATGTCCTATTTGATTTTCATCGTGCTGTTCACTTTGCTCATCTACTGCCCGGTCGCGCACTGGACCTGGCATCCGAACGGCTTCCTCCGCCAGTGGGGCGTCCTCGACTTCGCCGGCGGCACCGTCGTCCACATGACCGCGGGCTTCGCGGCGCTCGCCGGGGCGATGTTCATGGGCCCGCGCAAGCAGCACGCCCCGGGGGCGAGCCACGTCCCGGCGAACATCCCGTTCGTCCTGCTCGGCACCGGCATGCTGTGGTTCGGCTGGTTCGGCTTCAACGCGGGCTCCGCGCTGGCCGCCAACGAGACGGCCGTGCTCGCGTTCATGACCACCAACACCGCGTCGGCGTCCGCCATGCTCGCCTGGGTGCTGTTCGACGCCGTGCGCGGCCGGCGCCCGTCCGCGCTCGGCGCCTCGGTCGGCGCGGTCGTCGGCCTCGTGGCGATCACGCCCGCGGCCGGCTTCGTCAGCGTCGGGCAGAGCCTCGCGATCGGCGCGGTCGCCAGCCTCGTCAGCAACCTGGCGGTGCACCGCAAGGCGCGCACCAACCTCGACGACACGCTCGACGTGTTCCCGTGCCACGGCGTGGGCGGCATCGTCGGCATGATCGCGACCGGCGTGCTCGCCGACAAGGTCGGCCTCATCCACGGCGACCCGACGGTCTTCGTGCGCCACCTGGCCTCGGTCCTGATCGTCGGCGTCTATTCCTTCGGGGGCTCCTGGCTCATCTACAAGGCCTGCGACGCGGCGATCACCCTGCGCGTGCGCCCCGAGCAGGAAGAGGCCGGCCTCGACGTCAGCCAGCACGCCGAGTCCTACACCGCCTAGCGCTCGCCCGTCGTCTTCACCGACTCTGTCATTATTGCTGTTGACAGTAATCAGATAAGCTGATAAAAGATGTGAGGTTTATCGCGGTCGCCGCACGGAGCGAGCATGATCCCCAGACTTCTGATGCCGTGGCTGTTCCTTCGCCGCCGGTCCGCCTGGACGCCGTTCGCGAAGGTCCGGCGGGACTAGCGCTTCTTCCGGGCGCGGCCCGCGGAGGGCCGGCTCGCCGACATGCCCTTCAGCTCGAAGAGCTGGTCGCGCAGCTGGACGGCGGCCTCGAAGTCGAGCGCGTCGGCCGCGGCGCGCATGCGCTTCTCGACCTCCTCGATGATCGTCGGCAGGTCCTTGGCCGACAGCGGCCGCTCGGCGTCGCGCAGGAGCATCAGTCCCTCGCGCTTGGCGGCGCTCTGGAACTCCTCGAGCTGCTCGATCGCCTTCACGATGGTTTTGGGCTTGATGCCGTGCTTCTCGTTGTAGGCGAGCTGCTTCGTCCGGCGCCGGTCCATCTCGTCGAGCGCGCGCTTCATCGAGCCGGTGACCGTGTCGGCGTAGAGGATCACCTGCCCGCCGACATTGCGCGCGGCTCGGCCCGAGATCTGGATCAAGGTCGTCTCGCTGCGGAGAAAGCCCTCGTGGTCGGCGCCCAATATGGCGACGAGCGACACCTCGGGCAGGTCGAGGCCCTCGCGCAAGAGATTGATGCCGACGAGGACGTCGAACACCCCGGCGCGGAGGTCCTGCAGGATCTGGATGCGCTCCAGCGAGTCGATGTCGGAGTGCAGGTAGCGGACCTTGATGCCCTTGGTGGTCAGGAAGGAGGCCAGGTCCTCGGCCGTGCGCTTGGTGAGCGTCGTGATGAGCGCGCGCTCCTTCTTCGCCGCGCGGTCGCGCAGGCGGACGATCAGGTCGTCGAGCTGCCCCTCCGAGGGGCGGATGATCGTCTCCGGGTCCACCAGGCCGGTCGGGCGGACGACCATCTCGACGATCTCGCCCTTCGTCTTCTTGAGCTCGTAGGGGCCGGGCGTGGCGGACACGAACACGGTCTGCCCCGCGAGCTTCTCGAACTCCGCGAACTTGAGGGGGCGGTTGTCGAGCGCGGACGGCAGGCGCCAGCCGAAGTCGATGAGGGTCTGCTTGCGCGCGCGGTCGCCCTCGTACATGCCGCCGATCTGCGGCACCGCGACGTGGGACTCGTCGACGACCAGCAGATAATCCTTCGGGAAGAAGTCGATGAGGCAGTAGGGCCGCTCGCCCGCCGGGCGGCCCGAGAGGTGCCGGGAGTAGTTCTCGATCCCGTGGCAAAAGCCCATCTCGCGCAGCATCTCCAGGTCGTAGCGGGCCTTCTGCTCGAGGCGCTGGGCCTCGAGCAGCTTCCCCTGGCCCTTGAAGAAGGCGATCCGGTCCGCGAGCTCCGCCTCGATGGCCGCGATCGCCCGCTCCCGCTCCGGCCCGCCGGTGACGAAGTGCTTCGCCGGGTAGACCCACTCGCGCTGCAGGTCCTTGATCTTCACGCCGGTCAAAGGGTCGAACTCGATCAGGGAGGTCACGCCCTCGTCTCCGAGCGTGGCGCGCAGCGCGGTCTCCATGTAGGCGGGGAATATGTCCACGACCCCGCCCTTCATCCGGAACTTGCCGCGCACGAACTCCATCTCGTTGCGCTCGTAGTGGACCTCGACGAGCTGCTTGACCAGTTCGTCGCGCGTCACCTTCCAGCCGACCTCGAGCGGCACCGTCCGGTTCTGATAGGCCTCGGGGGAGCCGATGTTGTAGATGCACGAGACGGAGGCGACGACGAGCACGTCCTTGCGGGCGAGCAACGAGCTCGTGCATTTCAGCCGGAGCCGGTCGATGCGGTCGTTGACCGAGGAATCCTTCTCGATGTAGGTGTCGCTCGAGGGGACGTAGGCCTCGGGCTGATAGTAGTCGTAGTAGGAGATGAAGAACTCGACCGCGTTGTCGGGGAAGAAGGACTTGAACTCGGAGTAGAGCTGGGCGGCGAGGACCTTGTTGGGGGAGAGCACCAAGGTCGGCCTGTTTAATTGGGCGACGACGTTGGCCATCGCGAAGGTCTTGCCCGAGCCGGTCACGCCGAGCAAGGTCTGGGCGGGGGCGCCCTCCTCGATGCGCGCGACGAGCGTCGAGATCGCGTCGGGCTGGTCGCCGGCGGGCTTGAAGGAGGAACGGAGGCGGAACGAGGACACCGGCGAGCCTCAGCGCTCGCCGAGCGGTCCCCGGATCTTGATCAGCGTGCGCTGCGGGTCGAGGACGTTGGCTTCGAGCCGGAAGCGGTCCTCGTCCCCGATGACGGCCAAGGTGCCGATGTCCAAGTTCGCCTTCAGCTTCTCGCGGAGCTGGGCGCCGTCGGGGGCGGTCGCGAGGAGGGTCTCGAGGTCGTTGGCGTAGGTCTCGTGCCCTTTGCGGTACGCCATCTGCAGGTCGTAGAGGCGCATCAGGCCCATCTGCGTCTCGTAGCGCTTCGTCGCCAGAGCGAGCTCGGGCTTCAGGACGACCTTCTTGTAGACGGCCGAGCCGGCGGCGACGACCGCGAGGACGAGCGCGACGATGATCAGGGCGCGCTTATCGCCGAGCGAGGCTTTGAGCCGCGCGAGCGGGGACGACGGGGTGTTCTCTTCCATGGCCACGTCCATTATGGAACGCGCGGGGGGTCCTGTCAAGCCTCGGCTAAAGAGGTAGAATCTCCTTGTGAAATCTTTCGAGGACCTGAAGCTGAGCGCCCCCCTGGCCCGCGCGATCGCGGAGCTGGGCTACAGCGCGCCGACCGAGATCCAGCAGCAGGCTCTGCCGATCCTCCTCGGCGCTCCCACCGACTTCATCGGCCAGGCCGCCACCGGCACGGGCAAGACCGCCGCGTTCGGCATCCCCCTGCTCGAGCAGGTCGACCCCCATAAGAAGCACGTCCAGGGCCTGATCCTCTGCCCGACGCGCGAGCTCGCCGTCCAGGTCTCCGGCCAGATCAACCTCTTCGGCAAGCACAAGGGCGTCAAGGCGGTCCCGATCTACGGAGGGGCGAGCTACGCCGCCCAGCTCGACGGCCTGAAGCACGGCGCGGCCATCGTCGTCGGCACCCCCGGGCGCATCATCGACCTCATCGACCGGGGCGCCCTCAAGCTCGCCGGGGTCCGCACCGTCGTCCTCGACGAGGCCGACGAGATGATCTCGATGGGCTTCAAGGAAGATCTGGAGAAGATCCTCAAGGCGACGCCGCGGGAGACCGGCCACATCTGGCTGTTCTCCGCGACGATGAGCCCGGGCGTGCGGCGCGTGGCGGACACCTACCTGCGCAAGCCCAGGCAGGTGCAGATCAACCGCGGAGAGATGCTCTCGACGACCGTCGAGCAGATCTACTACCTGGCGCGCGAGTCCGACAAGGTGGACCTGATCGTCAAGATCATCGAGTCGTCCGACGAGTTCTACGGCCTCGTGTTCTGCCAGACCAAGGCGCTGGTCATGGACGTCCAGCAGGCCCTGACGGTCCGCGGCTACAAGGTGGACTCCCTCCACGGCGACAAGTCCCAGCACGACCGCGACCGCACGATGAACGCCTTCCGCGAGAAGAAGCTGACCATGCTCGTCTGCACCGACGTGGCCTCGCGCGGGCTCGACGTCAAGGAGCTCACGCACGTCATCAACTTCTCCATCCCGCGCGAGATGGACGTGTACGTCCACCGCATCGGCCGCACGGCGCGCAGCGGCAAGGCGGGCCTGGCGATCAGCCTCGTCAGCCCGAGCAATCGGCACATGATCAGCCGCATCGAGCACATGACCAAGAGCCGGATGAAGGAGGGGAAGATCCCCACCCGGCAGGAGATCGGCGCCCGGAAGGTGGCCAAGATCCTGACCGCCTTCCAGGAGAAGGAGAAGTACTTCCGCGCCGCCGAGTTCCTCGGCCCCGATTGGGAGCTGGCCACGGACGAGATGGACCTCAAGGAGATCATCGCCCGCTTCCTGTGCCTGCTCACGCCGGAGACCTTCGAGGACGCCAAGCCCGCCGCCCCGCTTCCTTCAATAGCGGCCAAGCCGCCGTCGCCGTACCACCGCAAGCCGGACCATAAAGGCCATTACAAGAAGCGCCCTCACTGAGCCTTCTCCGGCATCGCCGGTGCGGAGTGCTCCTCGACGCCGAGCGCCTTCATCACCTCGCCCGCGTCCTTGTACTCGGCGTTGCTCTTCAGCTTCTTGGCGATGCAGGCCTTCTCGGACTTGGCGAACTCGTCCGGCATCTCCTTCTTGCACGCCTCCTTGATGGCCTTGCCCTTGGCGGGGTAGGTCACGTGCATCTCGAGATGCTGCTTCAGCTTCGCGGCGTCCTTGAAGGAGCAGGCCTTGTCGTCCTTCGCGGACGCGCTCCCGGCGGCGGCGAGCAGGCCGAGGCACAGCATCGAGCCGATCATCGTTTTCATGGTTCCCTCCTTGGTTTGAACGACGAGGGAGGCTACCAAAGCGTCCGCCCGGCGCCCATTCCCGCCGGGTAAAGGATTCTTGATAGAATGCCCGCGTGCGGATGAACCCACTCGGCCGGTCCGGTCTTTCCGTGTCCGCGCTCTCGCTCGGCACGATGAACTTCGGCGCGGACTGGCACGGGGTCGGCGCGATCGACGACAAGGCCGCGTCCTCTTTGATCGACCTGGCGCTGGAGCGCGGCGTGAACCTCATCGACACCGCGGACATCTACGGCCGCGGCGCGGCGGAGGAGATGCTCGGCCGGATCCTCAAGGGCCGCCGCAAGAAGGTCCTTCTCGCGACCAAGGTGCTCGGCCAGATGGACCTGGACGACCCGTCCACCGGCGGCCTGTCCGCGCGCTGGGTCAAGAAGGCGCTCGACGCCAGCCTCAAGCGCCTGAAGACCGACCATGTCGACCTGTACATGCCGCACGGCTGGGACCGCGAGGTCCCGCTCGAGGAGACGCTGAAGGCCCTTGAGTCGGCCGTCAAGGCGGGGAAGGTCCGGGTCCCCGGCTGCTCGAACTTCTCCGGCGAGCAGCTGGCCTCCGCGCGCGGGCGCTTCGCCTTCGACCAGGTGCAGTACAGCCTCGCCGCGCGCTTCCCCGAGAACGACCTCGTGCCGGTCGCGGAGCGCGACGGGGTCTCTTTGGTCTCGTGGAGCCCTCTGGCGGGGGGGCTGCTCAGCGGCAAGTACGCCTCGGCGGCGGCGTCCGGGCGGCGGACGAGCGCGGACGCCTTCCCATACGTGGAGCCGCAGCGCGGGGCGGCTTTGGTCAAGGTCCTCCGGGCGGTCGCCGCCCTCGAGGGCTCGACCTGCGCGCAGGCCGCCCTCGGCTGGATCATGGGCAAGCCGTTCGTCGCGTCGGCGACCCTCGGCGCGCGCACGACGGCGCAGCTGAGCGAGCTGCTGGACGCGAAACCCCTTTCGCCGCGCGCGGCGGCGCTGCTCGACCGCGCCTCGGAGCTATGTTCTCGGCCCTGAGCCACCGGAACTTCCGGTACTTCTTCCTCGGTCAGTTCGTCTCGCTGATCGGGTCCTGGATGCAGGTCACCGCCCAGGCGTGGCTGGTCTACCGGCTGACGAAGGACCCGCTGATGCTCGGGCTCGTCGCCATGGTCGGGCAGCTCCCGGTGCTCGTGCTCGGCTTCTACGCGGGCTTCGCCGTGGACCACGCCGACCACCTCCGCCTCGTCAAGAGGACGCAGTTCCTGGCGATGGCCCAGGCCGCGCTGCTGGCCCTTCTGACCTGGGGCGGCCACATCCAGGTCTGGCACGTGTTCGCGCTCTCCCTCGGCCTCGGCGTGGTCAACGCGTTCGACATGCCCGCGCGCCAGGTCCTGATCGGGGAGCTGGTCCCCGTCGACCACCGGCACAACGCCATCGCGCTGAACTCCACCATCGTCAACGCCTCGCGCATCGTCGGCCCCGCTCTCGCGGGCGTCGCGATCGCCTCGGCGGGCGAGGCCGGCTGCTTCGCCCTCAACGCCCTCAGCTACGTGGCGGTCCTGTTCGCGCTGAAGGCGATGCACGGCGTGCGCCAGCCGCCGCCGCCCGAGCCGCGCGGGGGGCCGTGGCAGGAGATCGGCGACGGCATGGCCTACGCCTTCGGCCATGAGCCCATCCGCCTCGTCCTCATGGCGCTGACCGTCGTGGGCCTCGTCGGCCTTCCGGTCTACACCTTGATGCCCGTGTTCGCGGAGGACGTCCTGCATTCGGGCGCCAAGGGGCTCGGCATCCTGTCCTCCTTCTCCGGGGTCGGCGCGATGATCGGGGCCCTGGCCCTGGCCCGGAGGCGGGGCGCGGCCGGCGTCGGGGCGGCGATGGTGTCCGGCACGGCGGGCATGGCCGTCGGGCTGGCGGGGATGGCCTGGTCCACCCATTTCTGGCTGTCCTGCTTCTTCATGGCGCTGATCGGCTGGTACGCGATCCAGGTGCTGGCCGGCTCGAACACCGCCCTGCAGGAGCTGTCGGACGACCGCCACCGGGGCCGCGTCATGAGCTTCTACTCGATGCTCTTCATCGGCCTCTCGCCGCTGGGGAGCTTCGTCGCGGGCGGCCTCGCCTCCCGGATCGGCGTGGCCAAGACCGTCGCCGGCATGGCCCTGTGCCTGGCCGCGCTCGCCGCGGGCTACGGCCGGCGCCTGAGGTTGATATAGGCCTTATGGCCCATTTCTGTCTGGGCCCTCGGGCCCTCTCCGATGGGCCCCGTCGGCCCGTGCGCGGTGGCGGCGGGGCGGCTACAATGTCGGTATGAGCTCCATGGAGATGTACATCAAGTTCATGTTCACCCTCACGGTCGGCCTCGTGGGCGTCGGCATGGTGCTCAAGACCCTCCTCGAGACGATCCTCCACGAGTGGGACGCGGTCGGCGAGATCCGGGCCGGCTGGCATTCGATGTTCCACGCCCGCCCCTACGCCGATTCGGTGCGCGCCGAGGACATCCTGATGGAGATCGAGCGCGATCACGTCAAGAAGCGGACCCCCGCCCACGAGCTGGACCGCCGCCGCGAGGCGCTGCGCGACCTGCGCGAGGCCGAAAGCCGCCTGTCCTCTCCCGCCGTCGCCGAAGTCGCGTAAGCCCGCCCCTCGCTGGCGCGGCCGCGACGCTTTCGGTACACTGAGTCATGAGCCTTGAAACGCGCGCGTCCGCGTGGCGCCGGCAGCGCCGGCGCGCCCTCGTCCTCGAAGCCGCGGCCCGCGCCTTGGGCTGGGGGCTCGCCGCGGCGGCGGCCATGGCGGCGGCCGACGGCCTCCTCTCCCTGCCGCAGCGGTTCCGGCTCGCGGCGTGGCTGGCGGGGGCCGCGGCCCTCGCCGTGCACGCCTGGCGGGCGTTGATCGTCCCCTGGCGCGCGGTCGATTGGGAGTCGGTCTTCGCCGACGCCGCCCGCCGCTGGCCCGAGACCCGCGCGATGCTCGCCCCGGCCTGGGCGCTGCGCTCCGAGAGCGGCGGCCGCGACGTGTCCGCGGAGCTGCGGCGAGAGCATCTCGCGCGGGCCGACGCCCTGGCGGCGAGGCTCCCCGGCGAGCCGCTGTACGCGTGGGTCCCGTCTCGCCCGGCCCGCGCCGGCGCCGCGGCCGCGGCCTTGGCCCTCGCGCTCTCCCTGGGCGCGCGCGGCTCCTGGACGCGGGTGCTGGCCCCCTGGCGCGACGCGCCGCTCGACCGCCTCGTCGTGCTCCTTCCCGGCGACGCGAGCGTGGATCAAGGGGCGTCGGCCGCGCTGACCGCGCGCCTGACGCCCGAGGGCGTCGCCTCGGGCCTGCGCGGCGCGGACCTCTCGCTCGAGACGCGCGGCGAGGACGGGGGCTGGAGGACGGCTCCGTGGGGCGCGGCGGACGCGGTCTCCGCCTCGGTCGAGACCGGCGCGCTGGCCGGGCCGCTCGATTACCGGGCCCGGAGCCGAGGCCTCGTCACCTCCACGCGGCGCCTGCGCGCGGTGCCGGCCCCGCGCCTCGAGGAGGCGAAGGCCGTCGTCCACGGCGCCCGCGGCACGAGGACCTTCGCGCTCGGCGTGGACGCCCCGGTGCGCGCCCGGCGCGGCGACTGGGTGACGGTGCGCGGCGGCTCCGCCGCCCCCATCGCCTCGGCCGCGCTTCGGCTGTCCTCGCTCCCGGCGCCGATCCCGATGCGGGAGGAAGGCGGCTCGTGGTCGGCGGGCTTCCTGGCCCAGGAGGACGCGGCGCTGTCCGTGGACCTCGTCGCGGCGGACGGGCGGCGCGACCCGTCGCCGCCCTCCTACGCGCTGAGCGTCGCCGGCGACGGCAAGCCGACGGTCGAGCTCCTGTCGCCCCAGGTCCCGCTGCAGGCCGGGCCGCGCGACACGGTCACGATCGCCTACTCCGCGCGCGACGACGGCGCCCTGACGCGCCTCGAGCTCGTCGTCGCTCCCCGGGGCGCGGCTCTCCGCCGGCGGGCGCTGCCGATCGACCGCGGCTCGTCGGAGACGCTGGGCGACGCCGCGCTCGCGCTGCGCGACCTCGCCCCGGGCGGCGCCGTCGAGTTCTGGCTCGAGGCGTCCGACGACGCCTCTCCGCCGCAGTCCGCGCGCTCCGAGAAGGGCTCGGTCGAGATCGTCGACGCCGACGCCGAGCACGCCGTGGCGCTCGCGGCGCGCGAGCGGGCGCTCGCCGCGCTCGACCGGGCCGCCGCCGCGGCCGAGGCGGCCGCGAAGGCCGCCGCCTCCGGCGACGAGGACGCCGCGCGCGAGGCGGCCCGGCCCGTCAACGGCCTTTGGTCGGCCGCCGCCGGCGCCCTGATGGCGTGGAACGACGCGATGCGCGACGACCCGCGCGCCAACCCCGGCCTCGCCGACCAGGCCGCGGCCGCCGCCGAGAGCCTGGCCGCCGCGGGGATGGAGGGCCTTCCGAAGGCGGAGGCCGCGCTGAAGGAGCGCGACCTCCCGCGAGCCGCCCGCGAGCAGTCGGCGCTGGCCGAGCAGGCGCGCGCCGCCTCGGCCGCCCTGAAGGCGGGCGCGAGCGTGCAGAACGCGCAGGACATGTCCGACCGCGCCTTCGACGCCGAGCGCGAGGGCCGCGAGCTCGGCGACTCGATCGAGCGCCTGAAGGGGAGCATGTCCCCGGCCGAGGCGGCCGACCTGCAGAAAGCGCTGTCCTCCGTCGACGCGGCCCTCGAGGAGCTGCGCAAGTCCATCGACTCCCTTCCGGTCGCCTCCGAGGAGACCGCGAAGGTCCGCGAGCTCCCGCTCGAGGGCGCGCGCGAGGCCGCGTCCACCCTGCGCCGCGCCCTGCAGAGCGGCGACGCCGCCGGCGCCGCGAAGGCGGCCAAGGAGCTCGCGGAGAAGCTGTCCCGCGTCGCCAAGGGCCTGCGCGAATCCGGCGCGCGCGCGGCCCGATCCCAGGGGGGCCGCGCCAAGGAGGCGTCCGGCAAGGTGGCGCAGGCCTGGCGCGAGGCCGTGGCTCGCCAGGAGAAGGCCGTCGAGGCCGCGCGCCGCCGCGAGAGCGCGCGCCTCGCGGCGACGGTGCGCGCGCAGAAGGAGCTCCTCCTCCAGACGCAGGACGCGATCGACACCGCGCTGGCGTCCGCGCCCGCCGCCGAGGCGGAGCGCGCGGCCCGAGCGGCGCGGGAGAGCCTCAATGGGGGGCGGGCGGACGAGGCGGCCCGGCTCATGCGCGCCGCCGCCGGCCAGTCCCGCCAGGCGTCCCTGTCCGACCGGGCCCGCTCCGCGGCGCACGAGGCGGCCGCGAAGACCCTCGACGACGCCGCCGCCGCGCTCGAGCGCGGGGTCACGGGCCCGGCCCTCGACCCGGCGGCGACGCGCGAGGCCGCCGACATCCAGGCGACGGCGCGGGAGTCGGCGGGCCGCCTGCGCCGCGCGGTCTCCGACGCGGCCGGCGTCCTCGGCCTCATGCCCGGCGGCCCGGTGCGCCGCATCGACGACGCGATGTCCGAGCAGGAGGCGGGGGAGAGGTCCCTGCGCGCCGGCGACGCGGCCGAGGGCCTGCGGCGCGGCGAGGCCGCGCTCGCCATCCTCCAGGACGACAAGGGCGCCTCCGAGGACGAGCCCGGCGGCGGCTCCGGCGGGGGCGGCGACGCCTTGAGCCGGCCCTTCGAGATCCCGGGCGGCGCCGTGCGCTCCGCGCCGCGCGGCGCGCGCGGCAGCGCCACCGGCCGCGTGCGCCTGCCCACCGCCGACGAGTACCGCCCCCCGCGCGAGCTGCGCGAGGAGCTCGAGCGCTCCCTGCGCGAGCCCCGCCCCGCCGCCCACGACTCCGCCATCAAGGAATACTTTCGCCGCCTGACCCGCTAACCGAAAGGGGTCAGGCACGCAAATTCGTCGAATTCTCCGCCCCGTTCCCGAATTCAACGAATTTGCGTGCCTGACCCCAGGCGGGGGCGTCACCTGGCGTAGTGCGTTAGCTATAATCAGGGCATGTCATTCCAAGGGACCATCGAGGCGAACTGTCCGAACTGCACGGACGGGTTCGACGCGCCGATCTGGAGCTTCGTGCACGGCGGCAAGGACGTGATCCTGCGCGACCAGGCCAAGGCCATGGAGTGCAACCTCCTGCTCTGCCCGTCGTGCGGCGCGGCCTTCCTTCCCGAGGCGGCGTGGATCTACTACGAGCCGGACGACGAGATCCTCGCCTTCGTGTTCCCCCTGGCGTTCAAGGCCGAGGAGGCGAAGTGGCGCGAGAAGATGTCGGCCGACTTCGCCGCGATGCGCGGGGCGCTCGGCGACCATCTGCCGGTCGGCCACGAGCCCGAGGTGTTCTTTGGCCCCGAAGGCCTCGCGCAGCTCCTCGAGCTCGAGGATTGGCGCCGCGACGAGCGCGACGTGATGGCGTTCTTCGCGAAGGACCTCAAGCTCGGCGTCTACAAGGCGAGCCCGTCGTGGGCGCGCGAGAACGCCGCTCCGTCCTGGCTCCCTTTCGAAGGCAAGAAGCCGACGCGCGAATCGGTCGTCGCGGGGATCAGGAAGCTCCTCGCGGCCAACGACCGGCTCACGGCGTGGGCCGATTACCTGGCGAAGCTGGAGAAGCTGGAGAAGGACCCGTCGGCGGGCCTTCCGCCCGCCGCGCTGGCGGCCTAGTGAGCGGAGCCATCACGCGGGTCGCCGTCCCCGGCGAGGCGGCGAAGATCCTGGCGCCGCTGGCCTCGGAGGCGCGGCGCCGCGCGACGCCGCTGTACGCCGTCGGCGGCCCGGTCCGCGACTGGCTCCTGCGGCGCCCGAACTTCGACCTGGACCTGACCGTCGCGGGCGATCCGGATCCCATCGCCTCCGCCGCCGCCCGCCTGCTCGGCGGGACCGTCGAGTCGTTCGGCCGCTTCGGCACCCGCCGCATCGTGTCGGAAGGGAAGTTCCGCGTGGACGTCGCGACCACGCGCGCCGAGACCTATCCCGAGCCGGCGTGCCTGCCGGTCGTCGACGCGGTCCGCGTCCCCATCGAGCGCGACCTGTTCCGCCGCGACTTCACGATCAACGCGCTCGCGGTGCGCTTGGACGACGGCTCCCACGCCTTGACCGATCCGTACGGCGGCCTGCGCGACCTCAAGGACCGCGTCCTGCGCGTGCTCCATCCCGCGAGCTTCCTAGACGACCCGACGCGCGTGTTCCGCGCCGCCCGCTTCCTCGCCCGGCTCAAGTACCGCGCGGCCCCGGGCATGGTCGACGAGGCCCAGGACGCGCTGGCCGCGGGCCACGCCGCGAAGCTCTCCGCGCATCGCCTCCTGCACGAGCTCGTCTGCCTGCTGGGCGAGAAGGACCCCCGCCCGGCGTTCGCGCTGCTCAAGTCGTGGGGCTACCTGGACCTGATCCATCCCGACCTGCCCTGCGCGCTCGCCTTGCCCGCGGGCGTCGCGCCGCGGCTCGCGGCCCTGGCGCTCGCCCTGGGGCCGGAGAAGGGGCGGGCGTTCGTCGACGCGTTCCCGCACCCGCACCATCTGCGCACCTTGCTGCACGACGCGCTCGCCCTGTCGTTCTCGGACAAAGCCCCGCGCACGGCGCCGGACCCGACCGTGGCCGCGGCGGCGAAGCGGTTCCTCGGCAAGCTCCCGCCCGCCGCGCTCAAGCCTTGCTTCCTGAGCGGGGCCGACCTCATCGCCCTCGGCCTCAAGCCCGGGCCGGCGTTCCACGCCCTGCTCGACGAGGCCGCCCGTCTCCAGCGCGCGGGCCGGCTCAAGACCCGCGCCGCCGCGCTCGCCTGGCTGTCGAACCGCCCCGACTAGCCGCTCAGCCGAGCCAGAGCGACTGGCCGTACTCCTCGCGCCGCCAGCCGCGAGCCAGGCTCAGGAAGCCTTCGAGGACCCTCTTCATGCGCCCGGCGTCGGTCTCTCCGGCCGGCGCCGGACCGAGCTTTCGATCCACGCGCTCGACGAGGTCCGGGGGGAGGGCGTCGAAGTCCGCCTTCGATCCGGCGGGGTCTCCGAGCGCCGCCTTCGCCAGGCCGCGGTCGACGAGGACCCACACGCCGAGCGGCGGCCGGCGCAGGTCCTCGAGCGCTTCTTCATGTAGGCCGAGCGAGCGCTTGGCCTCCGCGCGCCACACATAAGCCTCGAGGTCGCCGGGAAAAAGCCGCAGGGCGAGGTCGAGCGCCTCCAGGGCCTCCGCGGCCCTGCCGAGCATCAGCAGCGCCGCGCCCCGCCAGCAGTAGGCGTGGGGGGAGTTCAGCGCGCAGGCGCGGTCCAGGCGCTCGAGGGCCTTCGCGTGATCGCCGAGCCACAGGTCGAAGGCCGCGCGCCAGGCCAGGAGCAGGCCCTCGTCGGCGGCCGGCACGACGCGGGCCGCGCGTTCCATCTCCGCGAACGCGTCCTCGCGCCGGCCGAGGACGAGACGGGCCTCGGCGAGGAGCGCGTTCGCCCGCCAGTCGGCGGGCTCGCGCGCCGCGGCGAGCGCCAGCCACTCCGCCGCCTTGGGGACGGGCCCCCCGATGAGGCACAGGCGTCCGGCCATCAGGTACATCCAGCCGTAGCGCTCGCGCGCCGTCCCGGCGCGGAGGCCGAAGCGCTCCAGCGCGCCGGGCGCGCCCAGGACGACCCGGTAATAATCGAGCCACGGCCGACGCGCCGGGGACTTGAGGGCGCGTTCCAGGTCCCGGACGAGCCGGCGCTGCCGCGAGGTCCGCGTCGTCCAATCCTCCCAGTCCCAGGGGTTGGCGAGGCCCCAGACCTCGGGCTGCCCCGGCCCGTCGTCGAGGATGAGCTCCGCCAGGGCGAGGGCCTCGTCGTAGCGGCGCAGGCCCATCAGCGCCTTGAAGCGGTCGATCGAGCGCTCCGGCGCCGCGTCGAGGAGGAGCGCCAGCGTCCTCTCCCGCGCGCGCAGACGGCCTTCGAGCCGCTCAAGCTTCTCGCGCAGGCGCAGCTCCTCGACCGAGCCGGGCTCTCCGGCCCGCTCGCGCGCGCGCACGGTCGCGGCGAGCTCGCGGCCGAGCGCCGCGCCGGCGGGATCGAGGCGGCCCGCCGCGCGCAGCAGACGCTCGGCCTCCGCCAGGCGGCCGGCGGACTCGCGCGCCCAGGCGCGCGCGCGCAGGGCCTCGGCGAGCCCGCGGCGCGTCTCCTCGTCGCGGGGAGCGAGGCGCAGCGCCTCGCGCAGGACCTTCTCCGCCGCGTCCGGGGCGTCCGCCGCCAGCAGGTCCCGGCCGCGCGCGCGCAGGGACTCGACGAGCTCCCGGCGGATGCGCCCGTCGGCGGGGAGGACCTCGAGCGCCCGTCTCAGCTCGCCGCGCGAGCGCAGGGCCTCGGCCAGCGCCCGCGTCAGGTCCGCGTCGCCGGGCGCGAGCCTCCTCGCCGCGCGCAGAGCGGCGACGGTGCCGCGCGCGCTCAGCCGCCGGATCCTCTCGGCCCTCGCGGCGCGCCGGCGGGCGAGCGCGGCTTCCGCGCTTTCCCGCTGGGCCGCGTCGAGCGCGCTCCGGACCTCGCGGAGGTCGGCGCGGACCGCGCCGTCGCGGGGGGCGCGTGAGAGGGTCTTCTCCGCGGCTTCCGGCCGGCCGGCCCGGAGCTCGGCGCGCGCGCGGGCGCGCAGCGCGGCGGCCAGGTCGCGGCGGGCCGCGCCCGTCGGCGCCCGGCGCAGGAGCCTCTCCGCCTC
>JACPOW010000018.1 GCA_016191335.1 Elusimicrobiota bacterium
CCCCGCCGCCATGAGCCAGTCCACGATCGGGCCCTGCGAGAACGGCGCCTCGAGGCGAATGCAGGAGCCCTCGGGCAGGGGCTGCTTGACGCGCGAGATCAGCTCCTCGCGGGAGAGGACGACCTGGACGACGCTCAGCGCGGAGGCGTCCTCGTAGCTGACGGAGGCCGGGAAATTCTGCCGGCCGATGAAGGCGAGCGTCTCGACGCGGATGAAGTGGTCGGCGGACAGCCCGAGATAAGGCGGCTCGCACTCGTTGAGCGCGGCCTCGCCCTTCGTCACCCAGCGCACCTCGAGACCGGGCGGCAGGCGCAGGCTCGCGAGCTGATCGGCGTCCGGCTCGGAGACCGTGACGAAGACGGACCGGAGACCGGCGCGCGCGGCGGTGAACAGCTGGCGCTCGAGCACTCGCATGCCTCCGATTCGCCGCCGAGGCAGCGAATCGCGCGAGATCCGCAGAACCGCGCGCTCGATGTTCGAAGGAGTCGCGAGGCGCCCGGCCGCGCGGAGAGGAAGGAGCGAGGCTGCGACGAAAGCCGCCCTTCCCCCCATGCAGAAGCCGACGCAGGAGACGTCGCCGGGGAGCACGGTCGCCTCGTTCAAAAGCCACGCGCAAGCCGCCTCGAGATCGCGCTCGAGGCCGGGGATCGTCATGGCCTTCATATGCTCGAGGGCCGGGGCGACATCGTCATAGCGCCCCTGAAAATCGGGCGCCGTCCGGTGGAAGAGCTCCGGAGCCAGCGCGACGAAGCCCTGGTAGGCGAAGCGCTGGACGACTTCACGGATGTGGGCGTTGACTCCGAAGGCCTCCGGCAGCACGATCAGCCCGGGATGCAGGCCGGATGTTCCCGGCCGCGCCAGGTAGGCGGCCATCGTGGTCCCGTCATTCACGGGGATCGAAATCGCGCCGGTCTTAATCTCGCGCATGGCCGCTTCCTGTTAGATGATCCCGCGGCTCAGTCAAACGCATTTTCCGCAGCCGCCTTTTGATAAACGTCTTCTTGGACTCGACGCTGATGAGGCGCTATGGGCGGACATGGCGGGCCTCCAGGGAGGCGGTACGGGCGACTTCTAAAAGGAAGATGAGCTTGACGCAGTTGTCCGCGGCCCTCTCCCAAGCGGACGCAAGGTCCAAGACCGGACTTCGCGGGTTGGCGCAGAGATCCAGACCCACCCAGACGACAAGCGGCGGCCAGCCCGCCGCGGCTCTCGCGAACGCGGCAGCGCCGCGCTCGCCGCGCCTTTCCGCATCCGCGATCGAGCGATCGATTTCAACGAGCCACGCGGCGTGGAGCTCCCGGTAAAGAGTGAGAAGTGGTTTGCTCGGCTCTCGACGATTCGCGCTGCTCATAACGACGGCGCCGCGAGCACGGGAACAGCGGCGTGTCTCATAACGCGCTCGACCGTGGTGCCGATCACGAGGTCTCCCAACAGGGACTTCCGGTGCGCGGTCAGCACGAGCAGGCCGTGCCGGCGAGACTCTTCTAGGATCACCTCGATCGGCTTGCCGTTTCGTACGATGATCCGAGGCCGCAGCTTGTCGAGCAAGGCAGCGGGCAGGCTCGAAAGGCGGGTCTCGATGATCCCGCGCGGGCTGCGCCTTCGCGCTCCGGGTTCGACGACGTGCAGGATCAGAAGCGCCGCTCCCAGATGAGCCGCGGCGCCCGCGGCCAGTTCCAGGCCCCTGTCCGCGTAGGATTCAAGATTCATCGGCGCAAGCACCGTCCGCACCTCGGCCGGGTCCTCCCTGACGACGAGCAACGGCGCCGGCGCTTCGCGAGCGACCGCCTCCGAGACCGAACGATGCAGGAGCCTCATCGCCCCCGATGGGCAGTGCGCGCCCATGACGATGAGATCCGCGCGGCGCGCCCGTCTCAGGATCACGGACACCACGTCACCCGGCTCGACGCGCCACTCGGACGCTTGCGCACGCGCCTCACGCATGGAGAGCTCAATGCGCTCGGCGTCGGCAGGCGCCAGCGCCGGCGACGGCAGGCCCTCGACCGGAGCCGGCGGCATGGGGTAGACGAACAGGGATTCGAGCCGGGCACGGCGCGCGGCGAAGCGCCGTGCCCAGGCCCATGCGCTCCGTGAAGCGGGCGTCAGATCATCGGGTACGAGGATGCGGCGGGCCGGAAACGTCATCGCGGCCTTTTCGAGCGTCATCGAATTCCTCCACGTCGAGGGGAGCCCTTCTCAAAGACCGGAATCCGGCGCAGACGCGCGCGCAAGAGCCTGGCGATCTGGATAGAGGCTTCGGCGCGCACGCGCGCGAAGCTGGGCCAGGAGTTGATATCGATGACGAATATCCTGCCTTCATTGGTCACGATCGCGTCGCCGCCGAAAACCTCGACCTTAACCGCCGCCGCGGCGAGCTCCGCCTGTTCCGCCAGGTCCTCAAGCTCGAACGGCTCGCGCCGCGCGCTGGATGGGTCGTGGTAAAACCACGTGAACCACTGCCCGGGACCAACGCCGTAGAACTTGATGAGGTCGCCGTCGACGTGACGCTGAACGGCCATCTCCCGGATCTCTCGGCTCGCGAACTCACGGCGGATGGCGTCGACGCCTCTCCAGTCACGCGAGAAAACCACGTCGTACGCGCAGGTGTTGTGCACGTCTCCTCGCTTAACCCAGTAGCCGCCCTCCGCCTCGAAGCCCGGCGCCTTCGCGTTCGCGTCGGCCGTCGTACGGCGGACTTCGGTCGGCGGATAGGAGAGGCCGGGAGTCGCGGCGAAAGAGGCGAGCATGCGAGCGCGATAGCAGCCGAGCACGGAATCGGACGGGTTGACGACGATGATCCCGGTCTCGGCCTCGATCTTCCTAAGCCGCATCAGCCGCGGATAGGTCTCGCACATCGGGACGATCATGTCATAGGCGGAGACATCGGCGAGGTCGAATTCCTCGGGCGCGATCACGGCCGTTTCTGTCTTAAGAATCGACAACTGGTCCATGACCGCCTTCAGGATCAGGGCATCGTCCGACTCTCGATTCGGCGAGTTTTGAGTCTCGCGCAGAATGCCTAAGGTTTTCATCGCCGCGCTCCCCATGGGCCGGAGGGCTCCTTCTTGACGCAAGCCATGCGTAATTATATGATTAATACGCTAATCATTAGCAAGCTCATGGCATCCTCCTACTTCCTGAAGAACCTCCCGTCCCGCGGCGTCCTGAAGGCGATGCGCGCCGATTTTCCCATGCTCGACGTGGAGGCGGTCGAAGTCTTCATGGTCCTCTCCCGCCTGTCGAGCAACATCCTCGAGAAGCTGGACGGCCAGCTCGCCCGCGCGGGAACGTCCCAGGCCCAGTTCTGCGTGCTCAGCCATCTCTTCCGGCAACCGGGCGAGTCCTGCGCTCCTTCAGCGCTCGCGGACGCGATCGGCTTGAGCCGCCCCACCATCACGGGGCTGCTGGACAGGCTCGAACGCGAGGGCCTGCTCCAGCGCGCGCCCGCGCCCGGCGGGGACCGCCGCTCCCTGAAGATCAAGCTCGCCGCGAAAGGCCGCCGCCTCGTGCGCGCGGTCATGCCGGCCCGACTGCGCGGCATCGCGGGCTTGATGGCCCGCTTGAACGGGGCGGAGCGGAGGTCGCTGCTGGATCTTCTCGACAAAGTCGCCGAGGGGCTCCCCGCCTTGGAGAAGCGATGAAGAGCGCGCCCGCGGTTTCCCGCGATCTTCCCTCCGGAGCGATCCTCGGGCTCGGCTGATCCTGGAGCGAACCGTGAGAGAGATAAGTATCAATACGATCGCGATCCCGGTGCTGCAAGAAGCCTTCGGAGTCAACGAGCACATACGCGACGTGGTTCGCCGTTTCGCGTATCACGGCTTCGTCGCTTTGGCGCCGGAGCTCTACCACAGGACGGCGCCCGGTTTCGAGGGCCTTTATGACGACGTCGGGACCGCGGTCGCTCATATGAAGGCGATGACTCCGCGCGGCCTTGAGCTCGACCTCGAAGCGGCCTGCGCGTGGCTGATGAACGAAGCCCCGGTGCTTCCCGGCGAGGTCTCCTGCGTGGGCTTCTGCATGGGAGGCCGGGCGGCTTTCGTCGCGGCCGCGCTTCTTCCGCTGCGGGCCGCCGTGTCGTTCTATGGCGGCGGGATCGCGTCGGGGCTGCTCAATCGCGTGCCTCAGATCCACGCGCCGATGCTCTTTTTCTGGGGCGGACTGGACAAGCACATCCCGCCGGAGCAGGTCGCGGCCACGACGCAGGCGCTGCGCTCGGCCGGAAAGGCCTTCGTCAACGTCGAGTTCTCCCAAGCCGACCACGGCTTCTTCTGCGACGCCCGGCCGAGCTACGATCCGGGCGCGGCGCGGCAGTCCTGGGCCCACGCTCTCGAATTCCTGAAAAGCCGCTCGGGATAGTGCGCGTGAATTCACAGCCGGCGGGAGGCGGCGCAGGCGGTCGGGCTTTCATGGCCCGCGCGCGCCTCGCCGCGATCCGGGGGTTCGGGGCCGCCGGCATGACGGGGCTGCTCTCCGCGGGGCTCATCTTCGCCGGGGTCGCGTCCGCGGCGGCCGCGGCCGCTCCGGCGGGCGCCGAGCCGGCCTTCGCCGCCTTCGACAGGACGCGCGAGCTGGGGCGGATATCCCCCCACTTGCCGCTTTACGTCGTCTACGGCCCGCAATCGCCCGAGGCGAAGTATCAACTCAGCTTCAAATACCGCCTCTTCAGCGCGCCGGGGGACGGCGATCTGCGCGGGGTCTATTTCGGCTATACGCAGCGGGGCCTCTGGGATGCCGGCGCCCCCTCGAGCCCGTTCTTCGACACGAGCTACATGCCGGAGCTGTTCTGGGCGTCATTGTCGCCGTCGGAATCCTACGCCGCGGGCGGCGGAGCGCACTGGCTCGGTTATCACGCCGGCGTCCAGCACGAATCCAACGGGAAAGACGGCGCCGCCTCCCGAAGCCTCAATACCGCTTACGCGCGGCCGATCGTCATGTTCGGCGACTTGGGCGGCTGGAACCTCGTCCTCGCTCCCAAGATATTCGCCTACTTCGGCAGCCTGGAGGACAACCCGCTCATCGCCGATTATCGCGGCTACGTCGAATGGACGGCGGTCTTCGGAAAAAAAGACGACCTCTCGTTCAGCGTGCTCGGCCGCACGGGCAGGCGCTTCGATCGCGGCAGCGTGGAGGTCGGCGTGACGCACCCGGTTCGAATCCCGGCCGCGGGGTTCGCCTCCTTCGCGATGCTGCAGTGGTTCGAGGGCTACGGCGAAAGCATGCTCAGCTACGACCGGCGCTCGTCCGCGATCCGCATAGGTCTCGCCTTCGTGCGCTGATCGGCCCGTCCCTCGACGGCCCGCGGCGTGAAGTTCCGTGTTTCCTTGCGCGGCGCCTTCAAGTAGTCGCATAATGAGACCTAGTCTTGATTTGAGACCAAAGGAGCATCATATGTCAGCCTCTGAAAGCATCGCCGTGACCGGAGCGACGGGCCAGTTGGGCCGGCTCGTCGTCGCCGAGCTGCTGAGGCGCGCGCCGTCGGCGCGCGTGATCGGCGTGGTCCGCAACCCCGCCGCGGCGAAGGAGCTGGCGGACCGCGGCGTCGAGCTGCGCAAGGCCGACTACGAAGATTCCGCCTCCGTGGCGGCCGCGCTCGCCGGGGCGGACAAGACGCTCCTGATCTCCTCCAGCGAGGTCGGGCGGCGGGTCCGGCATCACCGCGTCGTGATCGACGCGGCCAAGGCGGCGGGCGTGAAGTTCCTCGCCTACACGAGCATCCTGCGCGCCGACGCGAGCCCGCTGGCGTTGGCGCGCGAGCATCGCGAGACCGAGGCGCTCATCCGGGCGTCGGGCCTCCCGTTCGCGCTGCTGCGCAACGGCTGGTACACCGAGAACTACACCGTCAACATCGCCGCGGTGATCCGGCACGGCGCCGTCCTCGGCGCGGCCGGCGACGGGCGCATCTCGTCGGCGACGCGCGCCGACTACGCGGCGGCCGCGGCGGCCGTGCTCGCCGGCGACGCGAAGGGCCGGGCGGGCAAGGTCTACGAGCTCGCGGGCGACGAGGCCTACGCGCTGGCGGAGTACGCCGCCGAGATCGCGCGGCAGTCCGGCAAGCCGGTCGTCTACAAGAACCTGCCGGAAAGCGGCTACAAGGCCGCGCTTCAGGCCGCCGGCCTGCCGGAGGTCTACGCGGAGATCTACGCGGAAAGCGACGCGAAGGCCGCGGGCGGCGCGCTCTACGACGCCGGCCGGGAGCTGAGCGGGCTCATCGGCCGCCCGACGACGACGCTCGCGCGGTCCGTCGCGGAGGCGCTCGCGGCCTCCTAGCGGCCGCGCCGAAGAGCGCTTCGAGGCGAACGCCGCGCGGGCAGAGCCGATGAACGCCCGCCGGCGGATTCCCCGATAATAAACGGGAGTTCATGGATTTTCTCGACGCGCAGGGCGCGGCCGAGTCATCGTCGGAAAGCACCGTGAAAGGCTGGAAGGTGAAGGCCACCTACAAGCCGCCGACGCCGGAAGAAATGAAACGGAAGAAGCACAGCATCAGCCAGACGATTGCCGCCGCGCTGAAGAGGATGAAGGACGCCTAACCTTTCACACGCATGCTCTTGATACAATCAGGCCGTTATGCCGACACCGGAACAATACCGCACTGCGCTTGAAGCTGCGATCCGCCGCCTCCATGTGGCCGGGCACACGAATTTCTATGTGCAACGCGACCCCTCGATATTCCACGACACCAATATCAAGGCCTGGATCATGGGCCAGACAGGAAACATCGGACTTCCCGATGCGGACCTCGCAGTGCAGGACGATGAAGGAAGAACACTTCGCGCCTATCTGATCGTAATCGGAAATGTGGGGATGTTGGAAAACGAGGCGCAGCTCCGGTTGCAGCGCCTGCGCGGGCAGCTTGCGCAGCTCGGCGTTCCCGACGCGCTCTGCATCCTGACCCAGGGCAGCGAGGCAACAGTCCCGGAGCCGGTTCCCGACACCTATATCCCGCAGAACATGCGCGGCACCCGGGTTGAGCGCATCAGCTTCCATCCCTCGGAGCTGGTGCTTGATTATCTCCGGATGGCGAAGATCAATATCTTCAACTCGTCCAATACTCCTGCCGCGCCGTCGCTTATTGCCGAGGGGCTGGGCTTGCCAGAGGCCGGAGTCATTGAGGCCTGCGAAACGCTTCATCGCACGGGGCGCTTGGAGCTTATTAATGTCGGCAGCCGCCGCTTCTATCGCATCCCATGAACTTCACTGTGTTCGTCGCCTGCGATTTTGCGCGGAATGGGCCGTACCGGACTATCACGGACGCAGTGGCCGCCTGTTCCGAGTCCGACTCCAAGGTGTATCCCATCCTTTCTAACACCAATAACAAGGCCCTGCTGGAAGCGTTCGGGGAGGCGAACCCTGATATTCAAAGCGGGCTGCTGTTTTCCAAGAAGCTCGCAGTGAAGATACGGACGCTTATCAAAAACTGCGACTTTGCGATTTTTGACCTGTCCGGCTACAAGGACATGGAGCTTCCGGCCAATGATGCTCCCCTGGACGGATTGGAGAAGCGCTACTGCCTCAATGTGATACACGAATTCGGTATTGCGACGGCTTTTGCAGACGAGGCAATGCGCCGGGATTCGCGCTTCTTTTTCCGGAAGGGCCTGACTCCGATTGAGGACATAAGCAACCTGCAAGGCGATCTGCCGCTCACCTATGATCCGTACAAGAGCTTCGCCCATCTGAAAGAGCAGCTAGAGAATAATCTCGCTCCGCTGATTTGGCAGCGCCGGAACGCCGCAAAAACCCCTCCAACCGCTCCCTAGATTTCCGCATATGCGGCCTGCCCGCCGCGTGTCCCTGCCGGCTGGAATCTTCCCGCCGCACATTTGACTC
Organism: Elusimicrobiota bacterium; assembly: GCA_016191335.1. Classification (GTDB taxonomy): domain Bacteria; phylum Elusimicrobiota; class Elusimicrobia; order UBA1565; family UBA9628; genus GWA2-66-18. Next base: position 7,831 of record JACPOW010000018.1, read on the forward strand.
CTATGTAGTATGATGGGCCCATTGTCATTTTGGGCCTTTTGGCCCAGGGAGTCCCTATGCGCCTTTACCCCGCCTGCCAAGATGCGACGGGCCAATTCCCGGACGAGGCGAATGTGAAGGTGCTGCCGTCGCCGGTCATCATTGAGCAGTGTAATCTCATCAGCGCGCCGCCCATCTGCAATTATCGGTGCGTGGTCTCGGGGCGCGTGGTGGCACGATCGCCGCAGCCAGACGGCACCTGCAAGAATCCCATCTACGAGCAGGTGCCCCGTTCGGGGAGATAAGCGCGGATGAAAGTGGAAAATATACCGCTGTTTGATAAATTGGACCGGAGCTTGAGAGACTGCTTTTTTGAGGAATGGAAGGCAGGAAACATTAAAGAGTGGAAGCGCGACTATTTCCGTCCTGCAAGCGACCTCATGCTCAAGACGCTCGGGCCGTTCATAGGCAAGGGGTTCTATAACCTGGCTTTAATGACTCGGTTTTCCGCAAAAACTGAAAGCGGTTGGAACGCGGAGCGCGTCTCAGAAATCATGCAGGTGGGAACCGTAAATGTCGTTGATTCCGACCCGCCGAAGATATCGGCCTATTGCGCGCCGGAAATGGACGCCTCGTCTCCCGCGCATCTGCCATGCCCGGCGTGTCGCGGACTTGGCATCAGGAAAGACGGCGCAGCAGGCGGGCCGACCCTGCCGCCGGAAGTATTGGCGATACATGATCCGATGGCGCAGGCGCTCGGCACGAAGGAATTCCAGGAACTGCGCAGCCACCGCGCGAAAGTCATATCCGGGGAACTCACCGGCATGTCGGAGCCGGGCATCTTTCAGATCCTGTTTAAAGGATGCTTCCAGGGATTCGGGGCCGATCCGCTGGACAGCGTTGCCCTGATCCATTATCCGGCGGTCTGGAATTTCCCCGCGTATGTCGGTCAGGATGAGGTCGACGGGTTCGGGCTTGATCCTGCCGTTGCGGCCGGGGCTCCCTGGCGGCGGCGGTGCGAAGAGTGCAGGGGCGCCGGAGGAATTCTCTCGCGCCGCGGAGAGATGCGAATCGAGCGCGAGGCCGACGGCCGCGGTTAATCTCACGGGGACGCCCCGGGAACTCCGTAGGTATCGCTCCATATCCCCGCGTCGTCGATGGAGGCGCCCCTAGACGAGGCGTCGGCGCGCGTGCAGATCGGCGGCGACGGCCAGGCACGCCATCGCCGTCATATGCGCCACCGTGACGAGCGCGGTCGCGGCCACGACGAGCGTGAACGCCGGCACGCAGAAAATGACGAACATCGACCGAGGCGTGACGTCCCCGAACAGGCCGGGCAGGATGTTGGCCGCCGCGGCGCTGAGGGTCACGCCTCCGAGGTTGGCCAGCACCACGAAGCTCGTGCCCGATTCGGCCATGGCCGCGGTCGCCGCGCCCGCGAAGAACAATATCTTCCGCGCGGACTTCGCGTCATGGACGTCGAGCCGGCGGAACGCCTCAGTCAAGCCGACTCCGCCCTCCATCATGGCCGCCGTCAAAACGAACGCCCCGGCCATCACGCCGAATTCGATGAGCCACGCCGACAGACGCGCGAGCCAGTACGCGCCGCGGGGCAGGCCCGAAACGCGTCGCCGGAAGAAGAGCTCGATGAACAGCAGCGCTCCGAACATCAGGACGCTGAGGACCAGCAGGCTCCCCGCCGAACGGCCCGCAGCGGCGACGCTCGCGCCGAGACTCGGCGTCCGTCCCGTGCGCGCGTCCAGTAACGCCCGTTGGAAGGCCGCGAGGCAGAACATGATGGTGAAGCCGGTCAGAAAATAGGCGGCCAGAACCGTCGGACGAACGACGACGAGCAGGGCCAACGCCTCCGCCGCGTCCTTCGTCGTGCCGGGCGCGATCGGGTAGGTGAGCGCGGCGTACAAAACGGTGATCGCGGCGCCGCAAGCCGCCATAAATCCGACGGCGGGCAGCATGCGCAGCGATGAGTGCTCCACGAGCATGCTCCAACTCTGCCTGACGGCCTTTACCGCGTCCGGCTGACTACCGACCAGCAGCGCCGTCATGCCGCCGCGCGAAACGATCATCCATCCGGCGAGCAGCCAGGGCAACAGCGCGGCGAACGACAACGGCAAGCCTTCGCGCCAGAAACGGCGCCGCCGCTCATCGGATTCGAAGCGCTTGCGGCGGGAGACGGCCTCCGGCGAGTCGCGCCTCTTCCAGAATTCGAGGGAGGAGCCCAAGGAGCCGGCCGAGGTCCGAACCGATCCGTCCGGATCCTTGCCCCTCCTGAGCGCGGTCGCCATCATTTCGTCGTATAAGTCCGAAATAGCGGCGTTGCGGGCGCCGGCGGGATTCATATCGGGGATCAGTCCGAACAGGGCGGCGCTGCGGCGATGCGGGTCGGGAGCATCGGTCTCGCGGATCAACTGCCTGGCCGCGTCCCGGTCGCCGTCGTCCCGCCACTGATGCCCCAGCGTCTCGATCGCGGCCGAATCCGTCCCGTGCGCGGAAATGGGTAGAAAGGCGAGAGCCGACAGAAGGAGGAGCAACACGCAAGAAGGTTAACAGCGGTTTCCGCTCGTGTCAAGCAGGAGCGACTCCATGTTCACGGGGTTTTGAATAACGGCCCTTGAACGACATGGCGCCTTCGTGCGCTGATCGGCCCGTCCCTCGATGGGATGCGGGACTTCGCGCGGCGGCGAGCTTTGACGCGGCTCATCGCCGCGAGATGGCCCGCAGCGCGAAGTCCCGTGTTTCCTCATATATGCGGTCGGACGGGGGATGGGATCGCGCGCGCTCGCCGCCCTCCAACTCCATCAGGCCGATGAGCGTCGCGTAAAGCCCGATCATCAGGCTCCCCGCCGGCTTGTCGAGAAAATGCCCCTCGCGGACGCCGCGCTCGAGCGCCGCGTAGAGAAGCGACGCCAGTTCGGCGTCCAGCTCCGCGAGTTCGCGGCTTGCCTTATCGGTGATCCCGCGCCGGAAGCCCTTCCGGCGGCAGCGGCGGGCCAGGCGCCTGCGCTCCGGCTCTCGCGCGTGCGCCCGCCAGAACGCCGTCATCGTCTCCCCCACGACCGCGGGAGGCGGCTTCGTGAGATCGACCGCCCGGATCTCCGCCATGACGCGGCGATGAAACTCGACGACGAGCCTCGCGCAGATCTCATCCTTGCTCGCGAAGTGCTTGTAGACCGTGCCCTTGCCGATCTCGGCCTTCGCGGCGATCCGTTCGATCGTCACCGATCGCCACTCGTCGCGGCTGAGCAGGGCCAGCGCGGCGGCGAGGATGTCCTCTTCGCGGCGCCTGAACTCCCTTTCCCTTCGATCCGGGGCGCTCATCCGTGGCCCGCGCCGCGGCTCCTTGACATGGGATGCATGATATAGTAAACTATAAACACTCTAGGAGTTTCAAGGGTTCAAAGATATGACCACTTCATCGCCGCCGGAGCGGCAGACGGCTCGGACGCGCGAGCGCATCGTGACCACGGCCCTCGAGCAGTTCCTATCGGCCGGCTTCAGCATCGTGACGATGGACGACCTCGCGCGGGAACTCGGCATGAGTAAGAAGACGCTCTACGAGCATTTCCCCCACAAGCTGGATCTGCTGCGCGCAACGACCGAACTGCGCAACGAGGCCTGGCGCAAGGAGCTGTCCTCCATCAAAGCCGAGCGGCTCGATTTCTTCGGCCGGGCGCGCAAGACCTTCGCTTCGATCTCACGCATGTACTCGCGCCTGACGCCAGCATACCTGACCGACCTGCGGCGCAACGCGCCCGCGGTCTGGGCCGAGATCCAGGCTTTCCGGCGCGATTTCGTGCGCCAGCACATGCTCGACCTGCTCAAGCAGGGCGTCGCGCAAGGGGTCCTACGCAAGGACCTCGACCTCGACACTTTGGTGCGCCTCTATCTGACCATGACCAGCGCCCTGCTCAATCCCGAGGTCTCGGGCTGGGTCCCGGGAGAGCCCATCTCCCCGCTCTTCGAGACCTTCGTGCGCGTCTACTTCGAGGGGTTGATCACCGAGTCCGGACGCAAGCACCTGAAGGAGTCAAAGTCATGAGGATTCTCGCGCCTGCCGCGCTGTTTCTCGTCGTCGCGGGCCCCGTCGCCGCCGCCGGAACGCCGGTGCGCCTGCGGGAGGCGGTCGAGGCTGCGACGGGAAGCCGCATAGAGTCCGTCGTCGCCGGCGAGCGCTCGCAGCAGGCGCGCTCGCGGGCTCTTGAGGCGGCCTCGGAACTGCTGCCGCGGCTGACGGCCAGCGTCTCGCAATCACGGACATATAAGGTGAATCTCGCGGCTCAAGGGCTGGACTTCCCCGGTTTCGCGCCCCTGCTGGGGCCTTTCAATACCTTCGACGCGCGCCTGCGGCTGACCCAGAAGGTCTTCGACTGGGGCGATTGGCGGCGCGCGCAGTCCGGCCGCGCCGCGGCCAGGGCGGCCGGGGCCGAGGAGAAGGCCGCGCGCGAGCAGGTCGCCGCCGCCGCCGCCCTCTCCTACCTGGAGGCGCTGCGCGCCCAGCGCTCCGTGGCCGCATCGAGCGCGGACAAAGACGTCGCGGACCGCCTGCTGTCGCTTGCCCGCGACCGGAAGGAACACGGAGCGGTCACTGGGGTGGACGTCGTCCGCGCGCAGGCCCGCGCCGCCGACGCGGACGCGGCCTTGCTGCGCGCCCAGGTTTCCGAGCGCGAGGCCCTGCTCATCCTCAAGCGCGTCGCCGGCTGGCCGCTCGATCGGGAGCTGTCGCTGGCGGACGACTTCAGCGTCGTCTCTTCGACTCCGCCCGAGGTCGCCGCCTCGCTTTCCGCCGCTCTCGGCGGTCGCGCCGAGATCGCGGCGGCCGAGGAACGCGCCTCCGGCGCGGAGCTCGCGGCCAAGGCCGCCTTCGGCGACCGCGCTCCGTCCATCCTGTTAACCGGCGACTACGCGAGGAGCGGCGCTCAGCCGTCGGACTCGAAGAACGTCGGGGCCGTCGGAGCCGCGCTCGCCGTGCCGCTGTTCAGCGGCGGCATGCTCAAGGGCCGGCAGGAGGAGGCTGAGTCGAGGCGGCGCGAGGCTCTCGCGAGCCTGGCCGACGTGCGCCAGCAGGTGGAGCTCGACGTGCGCCTCTCCATCGAGCGGCTCTCCGAGGCCGCCGAGGAAGAACGCGCGACCGAGCTGTCTTTGAGCCTCGGAGAGCGGGAGCTCGCGATGGCCCAGGATCGCTACGGGGCCGGACTCGGGACGGCCATCGAAGTCGTCGAGGCTCAGGCGCAACTCGCGCGCGCGCGAAGCGCCCAGGTCTCGGCGTTGGCCCGGTATCATTCGTCTCGCGTCAATTACGCGTCCGCGCTCGGCCGCGCCGGAGAATTCTCGCTATGAATCAGGGAGGCGTTATGGAGAAGGAAACGACGACGGTGGACGCGGTCGGGACGCGACGCGCTCATGGCGGGCCGCAGGGCGCGGAGCGCTGGAAATGGGGCGCCGCCGGCGGCGGCGCGGTCATCCTGCTCGCGCTCGGCGGCTACTTTCTGTTCAGCCCCCCCTCCGCCTCCACCGACGACGCCGCGATCGAGGCGCACGTGGTCCCGGTCAGCGCGAAGGTCGAAGGGCACGTCGAGCGGGTGCTCGTTTCGGACAATCAACGCGTCGAGGCCGGCGCGCTCCTGTTCGAGCTCGATTCACGGGACCTCAAGAACCGCCTCGCCAAGGCCCGGGCCAAGGTCGCCTCCGACCGCGCCGGGGCCGCGAAGGCCGACGGCGATCTCAAGCGCGCCAAGGCTCTCTTCGAAAAGGACGAGGCGTCGAAGCAGGATCTCGAGCACGCCCAAGCCGCCGCCGACGGCGCGCGGGCGGATGCGGCCCAATCCGAGGCCGCGCTGGCGCAAGCCGAGCTCGACCTCACCTACGCCCGCGTCATCGCGCCGGTGGCGGGCCGCGTGACGCGCAAGTCCGTCGAGACCGGCGCCTACGTCTCGATCGGCCAGTCCATGATGGCGCTCGTCCCGGACGAGGTCTGGGTCGTCGCGAACTTCAAGGAGACCCAGCTCGCCCGCATGCACCCCGGGCAGAGCGCGGAGATCAAGGTCGACGCCTTTCCCGGACGGCGCCTGCACGGCCACGTCGACAGCATCCAGGCCGGCACCGGCGCGCGCTTCAGCCTTCTGCCGGCCGAGAACGCGACCGGAAACTTCGTGAAGGTCGTCCAGCGCGTGCCGGTCAAGATCGTGTTCGATGAGACGCCCGGCGAGGGTCGAGCGCTCTCTCCGGGAATGTCCGTCGAGGCGACCGTGAGCCTGCGGTGAGCTCTGCGGCGCCCGCCGCCGCGCACTGGAAGCCGAGGCACTCGCCGTGGCTGGTCACGATCTCGGTCATGCTCGCGACCTCGATGGAGGTGCTCGACACCTCGATCGCCAACGTGTCCCTGCCCCACATCGCGGGCAACCTCTCCGCCTCCACCGAGGAGGCGACCTGGGTGCTGACGAGCTACCTCGTCGCCAACGCGATCGTCCTCTCCGCGTCCGCCTGGCTCTCCACGTTCTTCGGCCGCAAGCGCTACCTGACCTTCTCCGTCGCTCTGTTCATCATCTCTTCGGCGCTGTGCGGGATGGCTCAGTCCCTGCCCCAGCTCATCTTCGCGCGCGTGCTCCAGGGCATCGGCGGCGGCGGTCTTCAGCCTCTCGCCCAGGCGATCATGCTCGAATGCTTCCCCCCCGAGGAGCGCGGCGTCGCGATGGCCGCCTACGGCATGGGCATCGTCGTGATGCCGATCATCGGCCCGACGCTCGGCGGCTGGATCACCGACAACTTCTCCTGGCGCTGGATCTTCTACATCAACCTGCCGATCGGCGCCCTGGGCCTGTTCATGCAGCAGGCCTTCGTCGAGGACCCGCCGTGGATCGTGCGCAACATGAAGGCCTCGATCGACTACATCGGCTTCGGCCTCATGGCCCTGGGTATCGGCCTCCTACAGATCGTCCTCGATAAAGGCCAGCAGTCCGACTGGTTCGGCTCGGCCTGGATCTGCTGGGCGACCGCGGCCTCCGTCCTCGCGCTGGCGGTATTCGTCTTCTGGGAACTGCGTGATCCTCATCCCATCCTGAACCTCCGCCTCCTGAAGAACCGCAACTTCGCGACCGCGACTGTCCTGATCTCGATCCTGGGCGCCGTGCTGTACGGCTCGACGGCTCTGCTGCCGATCTTCATGCAGGCGCTGCTCGGCTATACCGCCTACGACTCGGGCCTGGCGATGACGCCGCGCGGCATCGGCTCCTTCCTGTCGATGATCACGGTCGGACGCATCGTCAAGAAGGTCGACAACCGCCTCATCATGTCGCTCGGCTTCATAGGACTGGGCTGCTCGACCTACCTGCTGAGCCTGCTCAACCTCGACATCAGCCCTTCGCACATCTCCTGGCCGCTCGTCATGAGCGGATTCTGCATGGGCTTCATCTTCGTCCCTCTCACGACCTTGGCCGTGTCGACTCTCCGCCAGGACCAGATCCAGCAGGCGACCGGCTTGTACGCCTTGCTTCGCAACCTGGGGGCCAGCGTCGGCATCTCGGTGATGATCGCGATGCAGTCGCGGTCCGCGCAGTCGCACCAGGCGATCCTTTCCTCGCACCTGACGCCTTACGACCCAGCTTTCCATCAATACACCGAGCGCGTGCGCGGCGCTCTCCACGGCTTGTCTCCCCAGATGGCGCAACGCGCGGCTTTCGGCGCGGTCTACGCCGCGCTCGTGCGCCAGGCGACCTTGCTCTCTTTCATGGACGCCTTCCGCTGGATGGCGCTGATCTGCCTCGCCTGCTTTCCCCTGGCCTGGATCCTCCGCAAAGGCCGGGCGCCGTCCGGCCACGTGATGATTGAATAAAGAAGGGCCCGGAGTGCGGAAGCAATGCGCGTTTCTCGCGTCGTATTGGATGGCACCCTCGCCGACGGATATCCAATGACAATTCAGCGTCCCTGCCTTCGGGGAGATCAATGCGTCCGCCGAGGCGGCGCTTAATTTATGATTACTTCCAGGCCGTTTCGGAGTTCCGCAACGACCCGCTCGAACGACGGCACGTCCCTGACCTGCCGGCCGATCGAGGCTTCCCATGCCGCGGCGTTGCGGGCGAGGAGGTCCTTGCCGAAGAAATCGTCCGCCGTTTTGAAAGTCTCCTTCTTGAACTCGCACTTCTTCAAGAAAGCCTTTCGGACCGTCTTCCTGTCGAAGTCCTTATTCTTCAAGACCCACCAAAGGTCATAGTAGTCGCGCGGCCGGGGCACGCGCTTGCGCTGTTGGAGAACCGAGCGCATCTTCTCGGCCAAGATTTCATCGAGGCTGTAAGACCACGCCCTCGCGCCGCGCAGCGAGTCGCTGTAGAAGTGGAATATCTTCCGATCCTCGGGCGGAAGGACGACCTCCTCGTAGTAGGTTAGGTCGAATTGGATGCGAGGCAGGCCGGAGGAAGGGTTGCTCGGGCCGCGGTATTCGACCCGCGCGTTGAACGCCTCCTCGCCGGAAACCTCGCGCAGCTTTCTGAACTCGACCAGCTCAAAGCCGATGCCGGACATGTGCGCCGCGTTGCGGCAGGCGTTGCGGATCAGCGGCTCCAGACGGTCCGGCGGCAGCTCCTTGCGGCAGGTGTAGTCGAGGTCCTGCGAGAAGCGGTACTCCTTGAAGTAGCACTTGCGCAGCGACGTGCCGCCCTTGAACACGATGCCGTGATACAGCTCGTGCTCCCGAGAAATCCCATAGAGCATCCAGCCCAGGCAGTAGTCGAGCTCGAGGGTGCTGAAGTGGATGCCGGTGTCCGAGGCGAGGCGCTTGAGTTCAGCGACTGGGATCAAGGAAGCCCTCCAAATTGAAGTTCAGGCGGAGGTTCCACCGGGAAATCTGCGGGCCGGACTTCGGCCCCTGAGGGTCGAGGAAGCTCACGCCCTTGCTGATGTGCTTGCGCCAAAGACGCCGCATGCCGGGGCTCCAGCCGAGCCATTCACCGAGCAGCCCGAGGCGCTTGAACGCGATTCCGCGCTCCATCTTCTTGGCGTAATCGTCGAGCTTTTCCAGGTCAACCTTCTCCTTCGCCTCCCGGAAAGCCTTGGCAACTTCAGCGAACCCGCCGCAGTGTTCCGGCCACAGAACGGCGTCCAACAGAGTGCGCTCAAGGTCGGTGATCCAGATCTTTTCCTTGCCGATCCAAGTGAAGGTCGCGCCGAAAAACCTGGCCCGGGGGATGGTCAAAACCCGGTACGAAACCCCGGCGATCTGCCCCACGTTGTTGTGCTTGGTCTTGGGACTTAGCAGGTAGACCCGGTCGGGGATTTGCTCGGTCAGGTGGTGATGATTGAGCGCCGTCCAAAGGCCGATCATGTAGGGCGAGACGAGGCGGGAGGCGATGACGAACTCGTGCTCCGTATACTCGCCGGAGACGCCGGCCTCGAAGGGCAGGATCATGTACTTTCCCCGCTCCAGGCGCCTGATCCACCGCCGCTTGGCCAGCCGGTACAGGAAGTTGTTCAGCGAGCCGGGCTTGTCGTGCCAGAGCTTCTTTACGTCGGCGTGCGTAAAGATGGTCTTGCCCGAACCAGCCAACTGCCGGAGGAGAAGGGTGCTCTCGGAGCCTAGTCCGTGGATAGTGGTCATAGGGATAATCAGCGCTCTTGATGATTAGTGTAGCAGACAGTATCTAGTTGTCAATACTTCAAGTTCGATACTACTCATAAACGATGATTATCGCCACGATTCTTATTCCGAGGGCCGCGCGTCGAGGCGGAAGCGCATTCGCCCCCGACGGAATATTTTCACGTGTATCGTCTTCTGATTTCAACGCTTTTTAAATCTGCGCCGAGCAGTCTGGTACCGATTTCGATTTCTGAACCCTCTAGTACAGTAGGGGGTGACGAAGCCGGCGGTGCCGGAAACAGGCGTGCCAGTGGTGCGGGCACTGGTACAAATCGTGGTAGGCGTGCCTGCGTGTGGTACGGCGCCACTGGTACACACCGAAACGCGATATAACGAGCCATCCCCACCATCCCCGCGATATAAGCCCTTTTCTCGCCGGGGAGGGTGGTCAGGAAGCACTGGCGTGCTTCCTGACCACCCTCCCCCAACCATCAGATAAATCTGTTGGTTGTAAAGGACTCGAAAAGGAGTAGAAGATGCTGGACTTGATGGAGCGGCTGGCCGAGTACGGGTTCCTGACGATGGCCGAGATCCACTTCATCTTCGGCAACAAGACCTGGGCGTACGGCGTGATGAACGAGTTGCGGCGGCAGGGAATCGTCGCGGACTTCGACACGCACATGAGCCCGCGCAAAGGGCATTACCTGACGCACAAAGGCTACCGCGTGCTGGGGAAGTTCCATCGTCTCAAGGTCGGTTTGCGCTTCAATTTGGACCGGTACAGCACCTTCATTTTCAGGCACCGGCTGGCCTGCGCGAAGGTCGGAATCACCCTCGCCAAGCACCCGAGCGTCAAGGAGTTCCTGCCGGAAAGCCGGCTCTGGAAGCGCAGAAAGAGAGCGACCGACAAGCTCTGCGACGGGGAGTTCTGGTACGCGGTGCCGGGGCATGAGAAGGCGGAGCGCGTGGGCCTTGAGGTCGAGTTGACGCTCAAAAACCAAGGCAAGCTCGACGAGTCGATGGAACAGCTGGGCCGACGCAAGGACCTGGACCAAGTGTGGTGGCTGTGCGGCGACTCGACCACCTTGAAGGCGGTCCAGCGCGAGGCCAGGCGCCGCGACTACTGGCTTGCCCCTCAGCGCCACTTCTTCATCCTGCTTGAGGACTTCCTCGCGGCCAAGGGCGGCAAGACCTACTTGACGGACCCGGAGGGCCAGGCATTCTCCATCGACGCGGTCGCGCCGACGCTGCTTCCGCGCCAGCCCGAGCCCGAACCGGAGCCGGAAGCGCCGCCCAAGCCTGTCGTCTTTTACCCGGTCCGAGAGCAGCCGCAGGCCGTTCCCGAGCCGGAGCCCGCGCCGAGTCCGACGCCCGAATCCGGTCCTATGATGCGGACCCTCGCGCGACTTGGCTCCTTGGCGTTGAGAGTTCTCAAGTGGACTTGGAACTGGCTCAGGGAATCTTGGAGCGTCTACACCTGCCAAGACGGCAGGCGGATTCTGAGCTTCGAGCGTTGGCCTCATGTCTGCGCGGCGGCGGCGCTCGCTCTCGCGCTTGGCATCTACCGGCATGGCCCGGCGCTGCTCAAGATCGTTGAACCCATCGCCAATCCGCCCGCGCTGCCGCCGACTTGGCGCAAGCGGTCTCTGGGCGACTACTCCATACCGAGTTCCGGTTGGTGGCTGCGCCCGCTCGCGCTGAGTTCCGCCGGTGGGCGCTACCGCTTCACCGCGCGGCTGATGAACGAGTATGCGCGCGAGACCGGGCTCTGCGGTGCGGCCATCTTCGACGCGGAAAATCATCCGCTCGCGAACCGATCTTGGAAGCGCGTGAATATCGAGCGAGGCTTCCAGCTCGCGCCCGATTTGTCGTTCGATTTCCGCGCGCCGCGCTCGATGGACAGATTTCTCGTGGTTCTGTTGGACGGTCCGCATGGTTGCGGCAAGACATGGCAACGCGAGTCGTTCTTGGTTCAGTTCCACTGAGGGAACTGAAGCCTTCGCATCAACACGGGGGCCTGGGACCCCCTCAAAACAAAAAGGACCGGAATGATGGGCCGGTCCGCATAGGAGACACATAGACCAGAAAACCGCCGAGAAGCCGTCGCGTGAATCGCCGGACAAGAAGCGCCGTAAGCCGCGCCTACGGCCGGGGCATGCCTTTATGGACCCGGACGAGTTGACGTCGGAGGAGCGTTGGGATCGGATCGTCGAGCTGCTGGCGATCATGTCGATGCCGGCTTCTCCTGCCGCGTCGAGTAAGGTCAGTTTTGACGGATAAAAACGACACTCGATAATGATAAAATCACCAACATGGCCAACGACAAAAAGCCGGTGAAGTGGGTCGCGATCTACACGCGAAAGTCCACGGACGAAAACCTGGGCGGCGACTTCACGTCGCTCGACTCGCAGCGCGAGTATTGCCAGGCCTTCATCAAGAGCCGCGAAGCCGAGGGCTGGCGAGTCTTTCCCGTGGACTACAACGACCCGGGATTCACGGGCGGCAACATGGACCGGCCGGGGCTCAAGCATCTCCTGTCGGACGCGCGGCAAGGCAAGTTCCAAGCCGTCCTCACCTACAAGTACGATCGCCTGAGCCGCAACACGAAGGACTTCCTGCACGTCCTCGACATCTTCGACAAGCACGGAATCGTCTACGTCTCGGTCACTCAACCGATCGACACCGGCTCGTCGGTGGGCCGTCTCATGCGCTCGATCCTCGTGGACTTCTCGCAGTTCGAGCGCGAGTTGATAAGCGAGCGCACCCGCGACAAGCGCGCGGCGATGGCGCGAAAAGGGAAATGGGCCGGCGGGCCTCCCGTCCTCGGCTACGACGCGGACGAGGAGACCAAGAAGCTCCTCATCAACGCGGCGGAAGCGAAGCAGGTCCGGCTCCTCTACGAGACCTATCTCAAGACGAAGTCCCTCAGCAAGACGGCCATCCTCCTCAATAAGGACGGCCTGCGGATGAAGAAGTGGACGACGCGCAAGGGCAACGTCCACGGCGGGCGGCGCTTCAATAAGGGCAACCTGGACTACGTGCTCCGCAATCCGGTCTACATCGGCAAGATCAGCCACAAGGGCGACGTCCATGAGGGCGAGCACAAGGGCATCGTGGAGCCCGCGATCTTCGAGCGCGTGAGCCGCATGCTCGCCGCCAACGGCAAGAAAAACACCTCGCCGAACCAGGACAAGCACAACTTCATGCTTCGCGGCCTCGTGCGCTGCGGCGCGTGCGGCCACGCCATGACGCCGAACTTCGCCTACTCGAAGGGCCGCAAGTATTTCTACTACAAGTGCGTCTCGGTCGGTAAGCTCGACAAGTCGGCGTGCCCGACCAAGAGCGCGCCCGCGCGCGAGCTTGAGCGCTTGGTCTTGGACCGCATCGCGTTCCTCGGCAAGCAGAAGGAAGTCGTCAACGAAGTGGTCGAGCGGGCCCGGCAGATGACGGGCACGGAGCTTCCGGCCAAGCAGAAGGAGCGAGTGCGGATCATCGCCGAGATCGGACGGCAGGAGGCCGAGGTCGGCAACATCACGGCGATCCTCGCCGCGCAGGGCCAGGCCGCGCCGCAGTACCGCGCGCTCATGGACAAGCTCGGCCAGGTGCAGGAGCGCCGAGAGGATTTGGAGAAGCAGGTCCAGCGGCTCGACTGCGAGGTCGTCGAGCTGGAGTCCCGGCAGATCGACGCCGAGATCATCCGCCGCAACCTGGAAAGCTTCTCAGGCTTCTACACGAAGCTGACCCCGCCGCAGCAGAAGGAGCTTCTGGCGCTGCTCGTGGGCGAAGTCGTCTACGACCCGGCCGCGTCCAAAATGAAACTGACCCTGCGCCCACTCCCGGACCTGGGATTCCAGGTGGTAGGCGACAAGGTCAGTTTTGATGAGCGTCTGAATTGGCTGCGGGACTAGGACTCGAACCTAGAAAAGCGGATTCAGAGTCCGCTGTGATACCATTTCACCATCCCGCAAGTATGGCGATATTATAAGGCCGAGGCAGGAGAGCACGAGGCCGATGACGGGCAGGTTCGGGTTCGGGTCGCGGCCGTTCTCCTTGAGCCAGCCGTACAGCTCGGCGCCCATCTTGTACTCGTAGTAGATGTGGTACAGGCCGCAGGTAATCATGGAAAGGAGCAGCCACGGGACGAACTTGAACTCCTCGCGGCCGAGCAACGCGTTCATCGCCAGGAACTGACGGTAGTTCCAGTAGATGTTGTAGATCCCGCACGTGATGATGGACAGGACGATGCCCATCGCGATCTCGATGTGATGCTCGGACGACAGCGGCTTGTCGGTGGTCATGGGTGGAGTATGCCACGGGCGCGCGCCCCCGTCAAGACGCGGTCAGCGGGCGGCGGGGACGGCGACGATCGCGGACCAGGCGGCGCGCGCGGTGTCGGCGAAGTGGAACAGGGACAGGTCGCCGGAGGAGATGAGGCCCATGCGGGCGAACTCGTCGAAATCCAGGATCTTGTCCCAGTACTCCTTCTCGCCGACGAGGACGATCGGCACGCGCGGCATCTTGCCGGTCTGCATCAAGGTGAGGACCTCGAAGAGCTCGTCCATCGTGCCGAAGCCGCCGGGGAAGTAGACCAGGCCCATCGAGCCGTGGCGCAGGGCCATCTTGCGCGTGGAGAAGTTCGTGAACTCGAACTCCAGGCCGGGGGTGGCGTAAGGGTTCAAGCCCTGCTCGTGGTCGAGGATGATGTTGTAGCCGACGCTCGGGCCCTTGGCCTCGAAGGCGCCGCGGTTGGCGGCCTCCATGATGCCGGGCCCGCCGCCGGAGACGACGGCGATCTCGCCGCCGCCCTCCTGCGCGACGAGGGCGCCGAACTGGCGCGCGATCTCGTAGTACTTGGACATCTCGACGGCCTGCTGCGCGGCGTACACGAGCTTGCGCTCCTCGGGGCGCTTGGGCTTGCGGCCGTATTTCTCGACGAGGGCCTCGAGCCGGGCGCGGGCGTCGGCGGGCTGGAGGATGCGGGCGGAGCCGTAGACGGTGACGGTCGCGCGCACGCCGGCGGCGCGCAGGCGGCGGGCGGGCTCGGTCAGCTCGCGGACGATGACGTCGGGGTCGGGCATGGCCGCCAGGGCGAGGGCGTTCGGGACGAGGAAGCGGGCGGCGGGCTTGGCGAGCGGAGCCGCGGCCTTCGCGGTCCGCTTGGCGCGCAGGCGCGGCCCTTCGACGTTGAACAGCCCGTCCTTGCCGCGGACGAAGACCTGGCGGTCCTTGCCCGCGTAAACCGAGACGCTGGCGAGGCCGAGGGGAGCGCCGGTGCGGACGTAGTCGTTGATGATCCCGCGGACCTCGTCGACGGGGACGACGTCGCGGGACTCGAGATTGATCGCGGCGGCGCCGGGAGCCAGGCGGTGGCGCGTCGCGTGGGCGAGGACCTGCTCGTTGGCGTGGGCGAGCTGGACCTTGAGCTCGCCGCCGGGGAAGAGGCTCTTCATCTCGGTGACGACGCCCTCGACGATCAGGTCGGGGGTCTTGCCTTCCTCGCGGATGACGAGCTGGAGGTCCTTCGCGTGCAGCTGGATCTTGCGGATCAGGGCGGCCTCGTGGGCCTGGACCTCGGGGAGGTGCTCGGCGAGCTCGGGGCGGCCGGACAGGTCCACGGCGCGGAAGCTGTCGCCCTTCGAGTCGCGGTAGACGCGCAGGTCGAGGTGGCCGATCTTGTCCCACTTGGACGCGAGCTCGTTGATGAAGTGCTCGGTGTTCGGCGTGTGGGGGATGACGCCGCTCGCCTCGCGGGCGTTGTGCAGGCGGACGACCGAGACGCTCTTCGCGCCGAGAGGGAGAGGAAGGGCGGCCGGCTCGGAGTTCTCGAGGGCGGAGCGCGCGGCGGCGCCGTCGAAGGCGGCGGCCGCGGCGTCCGCGTCCGACATGCCGACGAGGCGGCCGAGGTCCTTGAGGCTCGTGCCCGCGGGCTGAGGCCGGCCGGCGTCCTTGGAGGGAGCCGGGACGGGGAAAGACAGCGCGGCCGGCACGGCCGCGGCGGCCGAGGGTATCGCCGACGCGGCGAGGGCCGGAATCGGCGCGAGCGCCGTGGGCGAGAGGGACGGAGCCAGCGACGGCGCGATCGACGGGGCCGAGAGGCCGGGGGCGGACGGCAAGGTCAGGGCGGGGCCCGAGAACGAGGGCGCCAGGCCGGGCGAGAGGACGGGAGAGAAGGACGGGACGACCGAGACCGAGCCGGGGACGGCGGCGCGGACCTGGGCGGAGGCGGGGGCGGCGGAGCCGAGGGCCAGGAGCGCCGAGAGCAGCAATCGCATTCGCATCCTCATGAGAATAGCCTCCTATGTAAGGAAGCGCTTGGGCCCTCGGGCCCCTCTTTTCCCGGCAAAAGTCCTAGACGCGTCCTTGACGGATGGCGGCGCGAGCCGTACACTAGGCGGTAATGGCCAAGATCCTGGTGATCGACGACGAGCAACCCATCGTGGAGCTGCTCAGCCTGCGCCTGACCGAGGCGGGGCATCAGGTGGTGGTCGCGATGGACGGCTTGTCGGCGCCGATGATCGCCTCGCGCGAGAAGCCGGACCTGGTCATCCTCGACTTCAACATGCCCGCGGCCAACGGGGCGAAGGTCCACGAGCGCCTGCGCGGCAACACCTTCACGGCCACCACGCCGATCATCTTCCTGACGGCGTCGCCGATCGGGCAGGTCATGCCGCAGGTCAAGGACGACGACATCACGCGCTTCCTGCAAAAGCCGGTCGACTTCCCCCTTCTGGCCAAGATGATGGCCTCCTTCCTGCCGGGCTCGACGCCTCCGCCGGCGGCGCCCGCCGCCGCGCCGCCGCCCCCGCCGCCGGACATCCTCGACCTCGACTGAGACCAGATTGCTCTTGACGAACCGAGACAGCTAACTTACTATAGTTAGCGATGGCCAAGGTTCTGATCGTCGACGACGACCCCGACTGCGTGGAGCTGCTCACCATCCACCTGCTGCGGCGGGGCCACACCGTCCTGGGAGCCAAGGACGGCCCCGACGCGCTCGAGACGGCCTCCTGGGAGCGCCCCGACCTGATCCTCCTCGACCTGCGGATGCCGTCCGTGGACGGCATCCGGGTCATCGAGATACTCCGAGGCAACGACCTCACGGCCGACACGCCCGTCATCCTGATGAGCGCCGCCGACCGGGAGTGGGCGACGCGCCGGCTGCCGAACGATCCGCTCGTGCGCTTCCTGGAGAAGCCTCTCGACTTCGAGACGCTCAACGGGATGATCACCGAGCTCCTCCCCGCGGCCCTTTCCTAGACAGGCCGCGGCCTCGCGCGCATAGACGCTCCTCCCGGCAATTTGTTATCCTTTCTCCGTCGCAACCCCATTCCCGACGGAGGATAACGATGGCTTTTTTCATCGGACGCGACCGTGAAGCCCGCAGGGCCTACGGATTCGACGAGATCGCGCTGGTTCCCGGCGATGTGACGGTCAACCCCGACGAAGTCGACACGACCCTTCAGCTCGGGCACGTCAAGCTCGAGATCCCCTTCCTCGCCTCGGCGATGGACGGCGTCGTGGACACCGAGTTCGCGATCGCGATGGGCAAGCTCGGCGGCCTCGGAGTCCTGAACCTCGACGGCATCAACACCCGCTACGACAAGCCGCGCGAGATCGTCATGCAGATCGCGGGCGCCTCGCCCGACGACGCCACCCGCCTGGTGCAGGACCTGTACCGCCCGCCGGTGAAGGAGGGGCTGATCGCGTCGCGCATCAAGCAGATCAAGGCGTCCGGCGTACCCTGCGCCGTCTCCACCATCCCGCAGAACGCGGAGAAGTACGGCAAGATCGCGATGGAGGCCGGCGCCGACATCTTCGTCGTGCAGTCCACCGTCACGACGGTCCGCCACAAGGCGACCAAGTACAAGATCTTCGACGTGGCCAAGTTCTGCAAGACGATGAAGATTCCCGTCATCACCGGGAACTGCGTGGGCTACGGCGTGGCCACCGAGCTGATGGAAGCCGGCGTCTCCGGCCTGCTCATCGGCGTTGGACCGGGCGCCGCGTGTACCTCTAGAGGCGTGCTCGGCATCGGCGTCCCCCAGGTCACCGCGACCGTGGACTGCGCCGCGGCCCGCGACACCTACTGGAAGCGCACGGGCAAGTACGTGCCGATCATCACCGACGGCGGCATGTCCACCGGCGGCGACATCTGCAAGGCGATCGCCTGCGGCTCCGACGGCGTCATGGTCGGCTCCGCCTTCGCGCGCGCGAAGGAAGCGCCGGGCCAGGGCTTCCACTGGGGCATGGCCACGCCGCACGCGAACCTGCCGCGCGGCACGCGCATCCAGGTCGGCATTACGGGCAGCCTCGAAGAAATCCTTTATGGCCCGTCCCGCCTCGACGACGGCTCTCAGAACCTGGTCGGCGCCCTGCGCACGTGCATGGGCACGGTCGGCGCCTCCTCCATCAAGGAGATGCAGACCACCGAGATCATCATCGCGCCCTCCATCAAGACGGAGGGCAAGATCTTCCAGAAGGCCCAGCGCATCGGGATGGGGAAGTAAGGTGAGCGTCGCCGCTCTCGAAGCCGAGAAGATCCTCATCCTCGACTTCGGGAGCCAGTACACCCAGCTGATCGCGCGGCGCCTGCGCGAGCTCGAGGTGTACTGCGAGATACTGCCCTTCAAGGCGACGAGGGAGCAGATCGTCGCGGCCAGGCCCGCCGGCATCATCCTGTCCGGCGGGCCCGCGTCCGTGCACGAGAAGGGCTCGCCGCGCCCGGACAAGTTCGTGTTCGAGGCCGGCGTGCCGGTGCTCGGCATCTGCTACGGCATGCAGCTGCTCGTCGAGCTGCACGGCGGCAAGGTCCTTCCGTCGAAGAAACGCGAGTACGGGCACGCGGACCTGGAGGTCGTGGCCGAGAGCCCGCTGTTCGCGGACCTGCCACGGCATCTGCAGGTCTGGATGAGCCACGGCGACAGCGCCTCGCGCCTGCACAACGGCTTCCGCGTGGACGCGCGCACGGGCTCGGCGCCGTACGCCGCGATCTCCGACGAGGCGAAGCGCCAGTACGGGATCCAGTTCCATCCGGAGGTGGTGCACACCCCCCTCGGCTCGAAGGTGCTGGAGAACTTCGCGCGCCGTATCTGCCGCTTCGAGAAGCGCTGGAGCATGTCCTCCCTGCTCGAGACGCAGGTCGCGGCGATCAAGGCGCAGGTCGGCGAAGGCAAGGTCGTCTGCGCGCTGTCCGGCGGCGTGGACTCGACCGTCGCCGCGACCCTGATCTCGAAGGCCATCGGCTCGCGCCTCTACTGCATCTACGTGGACACCGGGCTCGGCCGCCACGGCGACCGCGAGCGCGCGGAGAAGGTGCTGGGGCAGGAGCTCAAGCTCAATCTGAAGGTCGTGGACGCGTCGAAGCTCTTCCTCGGGCGCCTCAAGGGCGTGGCGAGCCCGGAGAAGAAGCGGAAGATCATCGGCAAGACCTTCATCGAGGTCTTCGACCGGGAAGCCAAGCGGATCAAAGGGGTGACCTTCCTGGCCCAAGGGACCTTGTACCCCGACGTCATCGAATCCGTCTCGGTGCACGGGCCCTCCGTCGTCATCAAGAGCCACCACAACGTCGGCGGGCTGCCGAAGAAGATGAACCTCAAGCTCGTCGAGCCCCTTCGCATGCTCTTCAAGGACGAGGTGCGCCTCCTCGGGAAGGAGATGGGCATCTCCCCCGAGCTGCTCGGCCTGCACCCCTTTCCCGGCCCCGGCCTCGCCATCCGCGTGCTCGGCGCCGTGACGCCCGCGCTGCTCAAGACCCTCCGGGACGCCGACCTGGTCATGCGCCAGGAGCTCAAGGCCGCCGGCTGGTACGACAAGGTCTGGCAGGCCTTCGTGGTGATCCTCCCCTCCGTGCGCTCCGTCGGCGTGATGGGCGACGGGCGCACCTACGAGAACACGGTCGTCGTCCGCTCCGTGGACAGCCGCGACGGCATGACCGCCGACTGGTCCCGGCTCCCGTACGACCTGCTGCAGAAGATCTCCAGCCGCATCGTCAGCGAAGTGAAGGGCGTCAATCGCGTGGCGTACGACATCTCCTCGAAGCCGCCGGCCACCATCGAATGGGAATGATGACGAGCACCGTCTCCTCCGTCGACATCCCGGGCCTGAAGCTGCTCCGCCGCGGCAAGGTGCGGGATGTCTATGATCTCGGAGAGAAGCTCCTGATCGTGGCCTCCGACAGGCTGTCGGCCTTCGATGTCGTCCTGCCGACGCCGATCCCGGACAAGGGCAAGATTTTAACGACGGCGGCGCTGTTCTGGTTCGATCTGACGAAGAGCGTCGTGCCGAACCATCTCATCACGGCGGATTTCGACGCGATCCAGAAGGCTCTGCCCGCCGGGATCAAGTTGGACAAGAACTGGTTCGACGGGCGGATGATGCTGGTGCACAAGGCCGAGCGCGTGGATGTCGAGTGCGTGGCGCGGGCGTATCTGGCGGGGTCCGGCTGGAAGGAATACAGATCGAACGGCAACGTCGGCGGGCACTCGCTTCCGGCGGGACTCAAAGAGGCCGACAAACTGCCTTCGCCCATTTTCACGCCCGCGACGAAGGCTGACGAGGGGCACGACGAGAACATCTCGCGAGAACGCTTGGCCGAGATGATAGGGCCGGAGCTGGCCAAGAGGCTGGAAGAACTTACGCTTCGCGTTTTCAGGTTAGCGAGCGAGCACTTGGCCAAGAAAGACCTTTTGCTCGCCGACACCAAATTCGAATTCGGCTACATCAACGGAAATCTATCGCTTATCGACGAGATCCTCACGCCGGACTCCTCCCGGGTCTGGGAGAAGAAGGATTGGAAGCCGGGGAAGACCCCCGACGGGTTCGACAAGCAATTCGTGCGTGATCATCTCGAGAAGTCGGGCTGGAACAAGCAGCCCCCCGCCCCCGCCCTTCCGGCCGCGGTCGTCGAAGGGACTCTCTCTCGCTATCGCGAGTTCCTCAGCAAGGTGACCAAGTGAGCGTCAAAATCCAGGCGGCGACGACCGTCTCGGATCCCGTCGGAGCGACGGTCGCCGAGGCGATCGCCGAGGGCGGCCTCCAGCGCCCGACCTCCGCCCGCTGCGGGATGCTCTATCTGCTCGACGGCCGCGCCGTGAAGGCGCAGGTCGAGAAGGCCGTGGCCAAGTCCCTGGCCAATCCGCTCATCCACCGCGTCGTCGTCACCGAGGCACACCCTTGAGCCAGCTCGCCGAGACCACCCAAGACTCGTTCCCCATCCTCGGCAAGTCGCCCAAGGAGCTGCGCGTCATCGGCTCCCAGCGCCACCTGTCCCTGTCCGACGCCGAGTGGGGCGCGATCCAGGCCCATTTCAAGACCCTGAAGCGCGAGCCGTCGCTGGCGGAGATCGAGACCATCGCGCAGACCTGGTCGGAGCACTGCAAGCACAAGACCTTCACGAGCCCGATCCGCTACACCGAGGGCAAGAAGACCCGCACGATCAAGAACCTCTTCGCCGAGACCATCGTCGCCGCCACCGAGGCCGTCAAGAAGCCCTGGTGCCTCTCCCTCTTCAAGGACAACGCCGGCGTCGTCGCGTTCGGCAAGAAGTGGGCGCTGGCCTTCAAGGTGGAGACCCACAACCATCCGTCGGCCCTCGAGCCCTACGGCGGCGCCGCCACCGGCGTCGGCGGCGTCGTGCGGGACATCCTCGGCGTCGGCCTCGGGGCAAAACCCGTCCTCAATACCGATACATTCTGCTTCGGCCGCCCCGACTACAAGGGCGCGCTCCCCGAGGGCGCCCACCACCCGACGCGGACCTTGCGCGGCGTGGTGGCCGGCGTGCGCGACTACGGCAACCGCATGGGCATCCCGACGGCCGGCGGCGGCATCTGGTTCGACGACGATTATCGCCTGAACCCCCTCGTGTTCTGCGGCACCGTCGGCATCATGCCCCAGTGGGCCGTCAAGAAAGAGGTCAAGCCCGGCGACCTGATCGTCGCGGTCGGCGGCAGGACGGGACGCGACGGCCTCCACGGCGCGACCTTCTCGTCGGCCAACCTCGGCGCGGACGCCCCCTCCTCCGCGGTGCAGATCGGCCACGCCATCCAGGAGAAGCGCGTCCTCGACGCCCTCCTCGCGGCGCGCGACAAGAAGCTCTACGGCTCGGTCACCGACTGCGGCGCGGGCGGGTTCTCCTCGGCCATCGGCGAGCTCGGCGCGGACTGCGGCGCGCGCGTGCGCCTCGAGCAGGCGCCTCTCAAGGTCTCCGACCTCGACAGCTGGGAGATCTGGCTGTCCGAGTCGCAGGAGCGCATGGTCCTGGCCGTGCCCCCGAAGAACCTCAAGGCGCTCGAGGCCGTGTTCGCCGCCGAGGGCTGCGAGCTGGCCGTCCTGGGCGAGTTCACGCGCACCGGCAAGCTCGAGGTCGTCCACCACGAGCGGACCATCGTCGAGCTCGACATGAAGTTCCTCCACAAGGGCCTGCCGCGCGTCGAGCGCGAGGCCGTCTGGACCGCGCCGCCCGCCGGAAAAGCGGCGGGCGGCGCGACTAAAAAAGCCGGCGAGGCCCTGCGCGAGATGATCGGCCACCTCAACGTCTGCTCGCGCGAGTGGGTGATCCGCCAGTACGACCACGAAGTCCAGGGCGGCGCCATCGTCAAGCCCCTGCAAGGCGTGCGCCATGACGGCCCCGGCGACGCCTGCGTGATCTGGCCCCACGCCGCCACCGGCGACATGGACGACTTCTCCTGCTTCGCCGTCGGCCACGGCCTGAACCCCGACTACGGCCGCATCGACCCCTACTGGATGGCGCTCGCCGCCGTCGACGAGGCCCTGCGCAACCTGACCTGCGTCGGCGCCGACCCGTCCCGCGCCGCCCTGCTCGACAACTTCTGCTGGGCCAGCCCCGAGGACCCGAAGCAGCTCGGCGCGCTCGTCCGCGCGGCCGAGGGCTGCCGCGACGCGGCCAAGGGCTTCGGCGCGCCCTTCATCTCCGGCAAGGACTCGATGTTCAACCAGTCCAAGGACGAGAAGGGCAAGGAGCTCCCGATCCCCGGGACCCTGCTCGTCTCCGCCGTGGCGCCCGTTCCCGACGGGCGCAAGGCCGTCACGATGGACTTTAAAGGCCCTGGAAACGCGTTATACCTCATAGGCCGCACGAACGACGAGCTGGGCGGGTCGCTGTACCACCGCGTCCTCGGCCGCACCGGCGGCGAGGTCCCCAAGGTCAACCCCGCCTCCGCCATCGACGGCTTCAAGGCCCTGCACGCGGCGATGACCCGCGGTCACGTCCTCTCCGCCCACGACCTCTCCGAGGGCGGCCTGGCGCTGTGCGCCGCGGAGATGGGCTTCACCGGCGAGTTCGGCTGCCTCCTCGACCTCGACGAGTGCCCGCGCGACCCGCGCATCTACTCGAACGAGACGCTCCTGTTCTCCGAGAGCCCCTCCCGCATCCTCGTCGAGGTGAAGCCGGAGAACGAGTCGGCCTTCCTGCGCCACTTCGGCAAGAGCGCCAAGTCCGCGATGGTGCGCCGCATCGGCCAGACCACGGCCAACCCGATCATCAAGGTGACGGGCCTCGAGGGCTCGACCTGCCTCGAGGAATCGCTCAAAGAGCTCAAAGAGTCGTGGCAGAACGCCCTGCCGAGGATCCTCGGATGAAAAAGCCCAAAGTCCTGATCCTGCGCGCCGCCGGCGTCAACTGCGAGCTGGAGACCGCGAACGCGTTCAAGCACGTCGGCGGAGACCCCGAGCTCGTCCACATCACGGAGCTGCGCTCCGGCAAGAAGAAGCTGATGGACTACGCGATCCTCTCCATCCCCGGCGGCTTCTCCTACGGCGACGACGTCGGCGCGGGCAAGGTGCTCGCCAACCAGGTGCGCCACACCCTCACCGACCTGCGCCAGTTCGTCCGCCTCGGCCGCCCGGTCATCGGCATCTGCAACGGCTTCCAGGTCCTCGTGAAAGCCGGCATCCTGCCCCACTCCAACGCCTGCGACCAGAGCGCCTCCTTCACCGTCAACGACTCGGGCAAGTTCGAGACGCGCTGGACCCACCTGCGCATCAACACCCAGTCCTCCTGCCTGTTCTTCAAGGGCCTGCCCGAGATGATCGAGCTGCCGGTCGCGCACGGCGAGGGCAAGCTCGTCCTGAAGTCGCCGCGGCACCTCGAGGACCTCAAGAAGACGAAGTCCATCGCCCTCCAGTACGTCACCGAGGACGGCAAGCTCATGGGCTACCCGCACAACCCCAACGGCTCCATCTTCAACATCGCCGGGCTCACCAACCCCGAGGGCAACGTCCTGGGCCTGATGCCCCACCCGGAGCGGTTCATGTCGCTCCATCACCACCCGAACTGGACGCGCCAGACCTACCGCAAGGCGCCCGTCGGGCTCGAGATGTTCAAGAACGCCGTCGATTACGCCCGCTGAACTGTTTCCGGAAACAGTCGCACGAACCTCCATCGACCTGATATACTGAACTTATGTGCGGAATATTCGCCGTCTCCGGGCGTCCTGACGCGGCCGAGCTGACCCAGCTCGGCCTTTTCTCTTTACAGCACCGCGGCCAGGAGAGCGCGGGCATCGTCACCGTCAAGAACGGCGACTTCCAGACGCGCATCGGCATGGGCCTCGTCTCCGAGGTGTTCGCCGACGGCGTCGCCGCCCTTCCCGGACGCGTCGCGATCGGCCACGTGCGCTACGCGACCACCGGCGGCAGCCACATCCGCAACGCCCAGCCTCTCGTCTACAAGACCGGCCACGGCATGCTCGCCATCGCCCACAACGGCAACCTCACCAACGCCATCCAGCTCAAGCACAAGCTCGAGGGCCGCGGCGCCATCTTCCAGTCCACGACCGACTCCGAGGTCATCATCCACCTGCTCGCCCGCCAGGAGGGCCCCGTCGAGGACGCCCTCATCGCGAGCCTGCGCCAGGTCGAGGGCGCCTACTCCCTGCTGCTGCTGACGATCGACAAGCTCATCGCGGTGCGCGACCCGTACGGGTTCCGCCCCCTCGTGCTCGGCCGCATCGGCGACGCCCACATCTTCGCCTCGGAGACGACCGCGCTGAACCTCATCGGCGCCGAGCTCGTGCGCGAGATCGAGCCCGGCGAGATGGTCATCGTCGAGGGCACCACGGTCAAGTCGCTCAAGCCCTTCGCCCCCGTGCCCGCGCCCGCGCGCTGCATCTTCGAGCAGGTCTATTTCGCCCGCCCCGACTCGATGATCTTCAACCGCGGCGTGCAGGCCGCGCGCCGCGACCTCGGCAAGGCGCTGGCCCGCGAGATGAACGGCCTGAAGGCCGACATCGTCGTGCCCGTGCCCGACTCCGGCATCCCCGCCGCGCTCGGCTTCTCCGAGGAGAGCGGCGTCCCTTTCGAGATCGGCCTGATGCGCTCCCATTACGTCAGCCGCACCTTCATCAAGCCCACGCAGGAGCTGCGCGAGAAGGCGGCGATGCTGAAGCTGGCGCCCGTTCCCGAGACCCTGCGCGGCAAGAAGGTCGTCCTCGTCGACGACTCGATCGTGCGCGGCACGACGAGCAAGCGCATCTGCAAGCTGCTCCGCCAGGCCGGCGCGCGCGAGATCCACATGGCGATCACCTCCCCGCCCATCGTCTCGCCCTGCTACTACGGCATCGACACGCCCTACGCCGCCGAGCTCATCGCCAACCAGAACTCGATCGAGGATATCCGCAAGTACCTCGGCGTGGACAGCCTCCACTACCTGAGCCTCGCGGGCATGCAGCGCGCCGTGGGCAAGGGCGACGAGAGCGGCTGGTGCACGGCCTGCTTCACGCGCCGCTATCCCACGCCTATCCCCGACTATCAGGTCACGGAAGCGGTAAAATGAAATTTTTTCTGCCGGCCGCAATTTCTGCGTGTCTCGCTTTGACCGGCTGCGGCTCCGCGATGGAAAAAGCGGTGATGGCGGGCAATCATGATGGCGTACGCAATCTCCTCCGATCCGGCGTCAGCGCCGAGTCCAGGAATAAAAATTGGGGTTTTAGCCGCCCGATCCTTCTGGCCGCCGAACGCGGAGACCTTAAAATGATCCAGCTCCTCGTTGAGGGCGGGGCCAAGCTTGATCCGGATGACACGACCCCATTGACGGTCGCAGCTATGAGCGGCCACCGAGATGCTTGCCGGTATTTCATCGGGAAAGGTCTCAGTGCCGAGAAAGTGATCGACATGCTTGAGCGGAATCCTAACTGGTCTGGCGCGGCAAACGGCGTACGGATGCTCCAGTCCCTCCAAACTCAGTCACCCGTGCCGACGACGCCGGCCGTCATAGCCGGGAGCGCGCCGCTGTGGCCCGCTTTTCCTGCGCCGAGCTTCGCCTCGCCGGAACGCCCCGACGACCTCGCGATCATCGTCGGCATCGAGTCCTACTCCGACATCGCCTCCAAGGCCCCGTACGCCGAGCGCGACGCGGACGCGTTCAAGGCGCACGTCCGCGCTCTCGGCGTGCCCGAGCGCAACGTCGTCCTGCTCAAGGGCTCGAAGGCGGTCCGCTCCGCGCTCACCAAGAACGTCGAGGGCTGGCTGCCCCGGATGGTCAAGCCCGACAGCCGCGTGTACTTCTTCTTCTCCGGCCACGGCGCGCCCGACGTGAAGACAGGGCAGGCCTACCTCGTGCCGTGGGACGGCGACCCGAACTTCCTGGACGCGACCGCCTACCCCGTCGCCAAGCTCTACAAGAAGCTCGGCGAGCTCCCCGCCAAGCAGGTGCTCGTCGCGATGGACTCCTGCTTCTCCGGGGCGGGCGGGCGCTCGGTGCTCGCCTCCGGCGCGCGGCCGCTCGTCGGCAGGATCGACACCGGCGCGGTGCCCGCGCGGATCACCGTGCTCGCCGCCTCGGCCGGCAACGAGATCTCCGGCTCGCTCGACGACAAGGGCCACGGCGCTTTCACCTACTTCCTGCTCGAGGGCCTGAACGCCGGCAAGAACACGCCCAAGGATCTGAACGATTATCTGACGCCGCGCGTGCAGGACGAGGCGCGCCGCCTCAACCGCGACCAGACCCCGCAGCTCCAGGGCGACGGCGGCTGGCCGCTGCGCTGACCCGACCGGGGACTTGTTTTTTCCGGGCCTAGAGGGTATATAGGGAGAGTATGGCCTCACTTCCTGTCTACTGGAACCGCTGCGAGGGCGATGTCTGGGGCGAGCTGTACGCCATCAACCTCAATCATCCGCATTTCGACAACCTGCAGGGCGTCTACATGGTCTGGCTGGGAGGCAACAAGCCCGCCGCGATCTGCGCGGGCTCCGGCCTGATCCGAGAGCAGCTCGCCGAGCGCCGAGCGCAGCCGGAGCTCCAGGCGCTGCGCGACAAGTCGCTCCTCGTCACGTGGGCCAAGGTGGACACGGTCGCATGCAAGGGCGTCGAGCGATGGCTGCTCGAGAACCTGCGGCCGAAGGTCGCCAGCCGCATCCCGGATTCGCTGCCCGTCGAGGTCAATCTTCCCGGCCGCCCCGGCCAGGCCGCGCCCGACGCGGGCGAGGCTCCGAACCAGCTGTTCCAGGACCTGACCGCTCCCGACCCGGCGCCTCCTTCCATGCACGCCGCCGATCCGATCGTCGCCGGAGCGCCGCCCCCCGCCCCCACGCCCGCCCCGATGAAGACTCCGGCCGCCGGCGCCGAGCCGCAGCGGCTGCCGCTCCAGGCCGCGTTCGTCGAGATCGTGAAGAGGGCCAAGGAGACGACGAAGGGCGGCATGTTCGGCGGCGGCGGCAAGGCCAAGCCCGAGGAAGAGAAGCTCGTGTCCGACACCGCGCAATGGATCCTGAAGGAAGCCGTGAAGCTGCGCGCTTCGGACGTGCACCTCGAGCCGCTGGAGAGCTCCCTGCGCGTGCGCTTCCGCGTGGACGGCATCCTCGAGGAGGTTCTCCAGATCCCGGCGGCGCTGAACCTGCGCGTCGTCTCGCACATCCGGGTGAACTGCGGCCTCGACCCGGAGCGCGGCATCGGCACGAGCAAGCCCGAGGACGCGCGCATGTCCCTCACGCAGGAGGGAGTCGAGGTGGACCTGCGCCTCTCGACCTTCCCGACGCCGAACGGCGACAAGGCCGTGCTCCGCCTGATCCCGCGGAACTCCAAGGTCCCGGCGCTCGAGGAGATCGGCCTCGACCCGAAGATCACCGACGCCCTGCGCGCGGTCAGCACTCGCCCCCAGGGGATGTTCATCGTGACCGGCCCCACCGGCAGCGGCAAATCCACGACCCTTTACACCTTGCTCCAGCAGATCAACTCCCCGTCGCGGAACATCGTCACGCTCGAGGACCCGATCGAGAAGAAGATCCCCGGGGTCAACCAGGGCATGATCCAGCCCAAGGCCGGCTTCGGCTTCGCCGAGGGCCTGCGGGCGATCCTGCGCCAGGACCCGAACGTGATCATGGTCGGCGAGATCCGCGACCTGGAGACCGCGGAGATCGCGGTGTCGGCCTCCCTGACCGGCCACATGATCTTCACGACTTTGCACACGAACAGCGCGCTGGGCTCGATCACGCGCCTCTTCGACATGGGCCTGGAGCCGTTCCTGATCGCCTCCGCGCTGACCGCCGTCTCCGCTCAGCGCCTGGCGCGCCGCGTGTGCGAGACCTGCGCGAAGCCCTACGAGCCGACCGCCGCGGAGGTCGCCGAGGTCGAGCACCGCGTGAAGAGCGCCGGGATCCGCATGCCGGACGGCCTGCTGAAGAACCTGAAGCAGGGCGCCGGCTGCGCCGCCTGCCGGCAGAGCGGCTACCTCGGCCGCGCCCTGCTCTTCGAGTACGTCGGGATCAGCCCGACCTTGCGGTCGCTGATCCTCAAGAAGGCGGGACTCGACGACCTGCGCGCGGCCGCGCTCAAGGACGGCAACGACCCCCTGATCGCCGACGGCCTGCGCAAGGCCGCGGCCGGGGTCATCTCGATCTCCGAGGTGTTCCGCGTCGTCGATTCGACGGACTAGGGCGATTTAGGGCCGGGACCCTTCGGGCCCGGCACAGATGCGTTTAGGAAATTCCTTAAGCATCTAGTATCATCATTCCGTGAAGGTCCTCCTTCTCGGCTCCGGCGGCAGGGAACACGCGATGGCGTGGGCGTTGGCCCGGAGCCCCCGGCTCACGAAGCTCTGGGCCGCCCCGGGCTCCGACGGCATGGGCGCCCTGGCCGAGCGCGTCGCCCTCGACCCCCTCGACCCCGAGGCCGTTTCGCGTTTTTGTATCAGGAAGGGCGTGGAGCTCGTCATTATCGGCCCGGAAGCCCCGCTCGCCGCCGGCGTCGCCGACGCGGTCCGCGCGGCGGGAATACCCGCGTTCGGCCCGGGCAAGGAGGGCGCGCGGCTCGAGTCCTCGAAGGCCTTCGCCAAGGACTTCATGAACCGCCACGGCCTGCCGACCGCCCGCGCGCGCGTCGGCGGTTACGAGGAAGCCCTGGCGGCAGCCAGGGCGTTCGGCGGACGCTGCGCGGTGAAGGCCGACGGCCTCGCCGCCGGCAAGGGCGTGATCGTCTGCACGTCGCTGCCGGAGGCCGAGGCGGCGGTCGCCGCGCTCGCGGCCACCGGCGCCGGGAGCGTCCTGCTCGTCGAGGAGCTGCTGACGGGTCCCGAGATCTCGATGATGGCCGTCCTCGACGGGAAGACCTACGCCCTGCTGCCGGCCAGCCAGGACCACAAACGCCTGCTCGACGGCGACCTCGGGCCCAACACGGGCGGCATGGGCGCGCTGTGCCCGGTGCCGCTCGACGAAGCCATGCTCCGGACCATCCGGGAGACGGTGTTCGACCGCGCCCTCGCCGGACTGGCGAAGGACGGACTCGATTTCCGGGGCGTGCTGTACGCGGGCCTCATGCTCACGCCCGAGGGCCCCAAGCTGCTCGAGTTCAACGCGCGCCTCGGCGACCCGGAGACGCAGGCGGTGCTCCCCCTGCTCGACGCCGATTTCCTGGAGCTGTGCCTCGCCTGCGCCCGCGGCGAGCTGCGCCAAAGCCGCGTCCCGGCCCGCCCCGGCGCCTGCGTGTCCGTCGTCGTCGCAGCCGAGGGCTACCCCGAGGCGCCGAAGCCCGGCGCGGAGGTCACGCCCGGCGCCGCGGACGGCCTCGAGGGCGTGATGGTGTTCCACGCGGGCACGAAGCGTGACGGGGACCGCTGGCTCGCGGCGGGCGGGCGCGTGCTCGCCGTCGTCGGCTTGGGCGCCGACCTCGCCGCCGCCCGCGAGCGCGCCTACGCCGCCCTGCCGCGCGTCGCCGGACCCCGCCTGCGCTGGCGGAAGGACGTCGCCTCCAAAGTCCTCGGAAGGAGCCTCGCTTGAAAAAGAAACCGCTCGTCGGCATCATCATGGGAAGCAAGTCGGATTGGAAGACGATGAAGGCCGCCGCCGACGTTCTCCGTGATTATGAAGTGCCGTACGAGGCCTCGGTCGTCTCGGCCCACCGGACGCCTCTCCGGCTGTTCAGCTACGCCGCCTCGGCCGAGAAGAAGGGCCTGAAGGTGATCATCGCCGGCGCCGGCGGCGCGGCGCACCTGCCGGGCATGACCGCGGCGATGACCTGGCTCCCCGTCCTCGGCGTCCCCGTCGAGTCGCGCGCGCTGAAAGGGCTCGACTCCCTGCTCTCGATCAACCAGATGCCGCGCGGCGTCGCCGTCGCGACGCTCGCGATCGGAGAGGCGGGCGCGGCGAACGCGGGACATCTCGCGGCCCAGATCCTCGCGTTGAACGATCCCTCGCTTGCCAAGAGCGTGAGGAAGTTCCGGGACGCGCAGACCCGCAAGGTCCTCCGGGACTCGCTGTAGTGGAAGCGCTGGCGCCCGGCAAGACCCTCGGCATACTCGGCGGCGGCCAGCTCGGCCGCCTCATCGCCGAGGCCGCCAAGGCCCTCGGCTACCGGACCGCGGCGCTCGACTCCTCGGCGTCCTCGCCGGCCCTGCAGGTCGTAGACCTTCCCATCGTAGGAGCCGTCGACGACGTCAGCGCGATGAAGCTCGCCGAGGCGTCGGACCTCCTGACGCTCGAGTGGGAGCTGATCCCGGTGAAGGTGCTCGAGGCCGTCGCGCAGGCCCGGCCCCTCTATCCCGAGCCCTCCGTCCTCGGCCTCATCCAGGACCGCCTGACCCAGACGAATTTCCTGCGCAAGCACGGCTTCCCCCAGACCCCGTACGGCGAGGCGGCCACCGCGACGGGCTGGAAATACCCGGTGATCATCAAGCGCCGCTCCCACGGCTACGACGGCAAGGGCCAGTGCCGGCTCGGGAGCGAGGCCGACGCGCCCAAGGCCGCCGAGGTCCTGACGGCGCCGTGCGTGTGGGAGAAGCTCGTCGATTACAAGGCCGAGATCTCCGTGATCCTCGCCCGCGGGCGCGACGGGACGGTCGCCGTCTACCCGGTCGCCGAGAACGTCCACCGCGACGGCATCCTCCACGCCACGCGCGCCCCCGCCCGGATCCCGCGCGACGTGGCGGACAAGGCCGTCGCGCTGGCGATGAAGATCGCCGGAGCGCTCGGGCACGTGGGCGTGATGGCCGTCGAGATGTTCCTCCTGCACGACGAATCCCTCCTGGTCAACGAGATCGCCCCCCGCGTCCACAACAGCGGCCACTACACCTTGGGCGGCTGCGCCGTCTCGCAGTTCGAGCAGCACGTGCGCGCCGTGTGCGGCCTGCCCCTGGGCTCGACCGGGCTGATCGCGGGGCCGGCGGCGATGGTCAACCTGCTCGGCGACCTGTGGGAGAAAGGCCCGCCGAAGTGGTCCGCCCTCGACGCCGTCCCCGGGGCGAAGCTGCACCTGTACGGGAAATCCGGCGCCCGCCCCGGCCGCAAGATGGGGCACTACACCGTCGTCGGCCCGTCCGCCGAGGCGGAGTTCGACCGGGCCGACGAGCGGCTTCGACAGCTGCGCGGATGAACCGCCTCGGGCTCGCCTACGCCGCGGGCGCCTTCGGGCTGTGGGGGCTCGGCCCCTTGTACTGGCGCCAGCTCGCCCACGTCCCCGCGTTCGAGATCCTGCTGCACCGCGTCGTCTGGTCGGCGCTCTTCCTCCTCTTCGTGATGCGCGGCCGCTGGGGCGACCTTCGCCGCGCGGCGGGCAAGCCGAGGACCGCGGCCCTCCTCCTCGCGACCACCGCGCTCATCGGCGTCAACTGGTTCCTGTTCATCAGGGCCATCGAGGACCGGCGCGTCCTCGACGCGAGCCTGGGCTATTACATCAACCCCCTCGTCAACGTGGCCCTCGGCGTCGTCGTGCTCGGCGAGCGCATGCGGCGGCTGCAGGCCGCCGCCGCGGTCCTCGCTCTGGCCGGCGTCCTCTGGCTCGTGAAGGCCCACGGGGACCTGCCCTGGCTGTCGCTCGCCCTGGCCGGGACCTTCGCGCTGTACGCGCTGCTGCGAAAGGTCTCGCACGCGGACGCGCTGGTCGGGCTCTCCTTCGAGACCTTCGTCCTGGCCGGGCCCGCGCTGGCGGGGCTGGCCTGGCTCGCCGCGCACGGCCGCGTCCCCGCCGACGCCCGGACCTGGCTCCTGCTGGCCGGCGGCGCCGGGGTGACGGCCGTGCCCCTGCTCTGGTTCGTCGAGGCCGCGCGTCGCCTCGACCTCAAGACCATGGGCTTCCTCCAATTCCTCTCCCCGACCTTGCAGTTCCTGATCGCGGTGGCCGCCTTCGGCGAGCCGCTGTCGCGCGGCCGACTGCTCAGCTTCGCCCTGATCTGGGCCGCGGTCGGCCTGTACTGCGCCGACGCGGCTCTTAGGGCCCGCCGGTCCTGACATCTCCGGCTTCACTTTCCGCCATCGCATCGATGCTATCGCCGCTTCGCACGAGGAAGTAGCCATAGTACAACGACGATAGGATCCTCCCCGCTCAGGATTTCTCATCGTTGCCCTAAAAGTCCCGGCCACCCGTGGGACTTATGCCCGACCGTCGCGGACCCGTTCGACCCAAACTCCCCTGGGGCCGTCGCGCATAGAATATTGACCGTGATCAATTTTTCAGGGGTTTATCGAATGAAAATCCGTCTTTCCCGCGTCATCGCCTCCGTTCTCGTCGCCGCCCTCGTCCTCGGCGCGCCCGGCTCGCAGGCCTGGGGCCAAGTCGCCGCGTCGGCCCGCGCCGGATCGGCCGCCGGCATCAAGGGACCCGTCCTGTCGCTCACCCCCGCCGCCGGCTCCTTCACGGCCCCCGCTCTGACCTTGTCCGCGCCCTCGCTCGCCGTCCCGACCCTCGCTCCGGCGCCGGCGGCCTTGGTCGCCGTGACGCCCGTCGCGGCAAAGCCCGTCGCCGTGAAAGCCGCGGTGCCCGCCGAGCTCATCCCCGCGCTCGACGCCGCCCGTCCCGCCGCGCCCGCCGCCGGCGACAAGAACGACGGGCCGATGGGCCGCCTCGCCTCTTTGTTCGACGGCCTGAAGGCCCGCCGCCCAGCGGTCGACGCGGTCGACGCCGGCTCCCCGAGCGACGCGCCGCGCGGCCCCGAGCTCGGCCGCCCCCAGCCCGCCCGCTCCGCGCTCGCCTCATCGAAGCGCCCCGCGCACAAACCCTTCGTCCCCGCGACGCGAGTCGTCGCCGCGATGGAGAAGCTCCTCGAGACCGACCCCGCGGCCGCGCTGAAGTCCGCCTCAGCCGCGATCGTCGACGAGAAGGAGCGCCGCTCCGAGGTGAAGATCGGCGCGCAGCGCATACTCGACGCCCTGCCCATCGCGAAGACCCTCACGCACTACCTCGACCTGCTCACCCTCGCCTCCCGCCCCGGCGTCCAGACCTCGAAGGAGCTCGGCATCGACCCCTGGTGGTATCTCCAGCGCACCGCGCTCAAGCGCCTCGCCCGCGAGGCCGATTTCCTGAAGCCCGGCTCGCCCGCGCTGGTCGACCTGCTCAAGACGGCCTACAAGGACCGCAACGCCTCGGTGCGCCTCGCCGCCGCCGACGCCCTGACCGCGCTCGGAGCGGACCCGGGCCCCGAGGTCAGCTACGAGCCCGCCCGCACCGCCCCGGCTCCGGTCATGACGCCCGCCCCGGCCCCCTCCGCGCCGCAGGCTCCGAAGAAGAAAGGCTCGTGGCTGCCGATGATCATCCTCTTCTCCGCGCTCGCCGGCTGGTGGGCGTTCAGCAACAACGCGCCCTCGACCCGGCCCCCCGCGAACCCGCCCGCGATCTCGCAGACGATCACCGCCCCGGACTCGGTCAAGGCTCCGGCCGCGGCCGACTCCGTCAAGGCGGACCCGAAGGACGCGGCCCTCGAGCAGATCGCCCGCGACACCAAGCGGACCGCCGACGCGGCGGAGCGCTCGGCGAAGGCCGCCGAGGAGATGGCCAAGCCCAAGGGCACCAGCATGGGCTCCATCCTGATGATGCTCGCGATGGCGATCCTGCCCATCTTCCTGCTCGTCTGGCTCATGAAGAAGATGATGGGCGGCGGCGGCGGCGCGGCCGGCGGCATCAACACCAAGCCCAAGATGGACCTCGAGAAGCCGACGGCGCGCTTCGACGACGTGGCCGGCATCGACGAGAGCCTCGTCGAGGTCCAGGAGATCATCGATTTCCTGCGCGAGCCCGCCCGCTTCAAGAAGCTCGGCGCGCGCATGCCCAAGGGCATCCTGATGGAAGGCCCTCCCGGCACCGGCAAGACCTTGCTCGCCCGGGCGCTCGCCGGCGAGACCTCGGCGACCTTCATCTCGATCTCCGGCTCCGACTTCGTCGAGCTGTACGTCGGCATGGGCGCGCGCCGCGTGCGCGAGCTGTTCGAGACCGCGCGCCAGAACGCGCCGGCCATCATCTTCATCGACGAGATCGACGCGGTCGGCAAGAAGCGCGGCGACGGCGGCCCCGGCAGCGGGAGCAACGACGAGCGCGAGCAGACGATCAACCAGATCCTCAAGGAGATGGACGGCTTCGACAACTCCTCCGGCGTCCTCGTCGTCGCCGCGACCAACCGCGCCGACACCCTCGACGCGGCGCTGACGCGCCCCGGCCGCTTCGACCGCAAGATCCACGTCGGCCTGCCCGAGGCCATGGGCCGCGAGGCGATCCTGGCCCTGCACGCGCGGAAGGCGCGCCTGGCCGCCGAGGTGGACCTGCGCCTGATCGCCCGCCGCACCGCGGGGCTCTCCGGCGCGTTCCTCGAGAACGTGATCAACGAGGCGGCCCTGCTCGCCGCCCGCCGCGGGGCGGACTCCATCAACGGCGCCGACATCGACGAGGCCGTGGACCGCGCCACGATCGGCGGCAAGCGCTCCCTGCGCCTGTCCGAGCCGCTCAAGCGCCGCATCGCGGCGCACGAGGCGGGCCACGTGCTGGCCAACCTGCTCAACGAGAACGCCGAGGTGCGCGTGCCCGTCAACAAGGTCACCATCATGCCCCACGGCTCGGGCGCGCTCGGCTTCGCCGAGTCCGGCAGCGAGGAAGGCGACAAGTACCTGTACACCCGCGCCGAGCTCGAGGCGCGCCTCGACACCGCCCTCGGCGGCCTCGTCGCCGAGAAGATCTTCTACGGCGAGTGGTCCACCGGCCCCGGCTCGGACCTCGAGTCGGCGACGCGCGTGGCGCGGGCGATGGTCCAGCAGCTCGGGATGAGCGAGGAGATGGGCCTCGCGCAGACCGCCCCGAACCAGTACGGCCAGAGCGCCTTCGGCGGCGAGGCCGACGCGAAGGCCCTCGTCGAGGTCAACAAGCTGCTCAAGGCGTCCATGGAGCGGACCGAGGCGCGCCTGCGCGCCGGGGCGGAGAAGCACAAGGCGATGATCGAGGCCTTGATGGTCAAGGAGACGCTCTCCGCCGACGAGATCGAGGCCATCGCGCACCCGAAACCCAAGCGTTAAGAAAGATTCACCCGCCCTCCATGGGCGGGCGGCCGCGCTCCCCGTATAATCACCTCAGACGGTGAACCGGGGAGGCTCCCATGAATCACGCCGCGCGTCTAGCCGCTATCGGGCTGCTGCTCGCCTCGTGGACGCCGTCCGCCGCCCGCGCCCAGTTCCGCCAGGAGATCGACCTCGGCGAGATCTCCCTGTCCGGGGAGACCCCGGAATCGATCATCCTGCTCTGGCCGACCTTCTCCTACCGCCTGGCCCGCCTGATGATCGCCCGGTACGGGCAGCCGGCGCGGGCCTCCGACCACAGCCTCGTGTGGTCCGGCAACGGCCAGTGGGCCAGGACCGTCGTCTACCGCGACTCCCAGAGGACGGGCGGCGGCAGCCGCCTCGAGCAGAGCGTCGCCTACCGCGTCCCCGAGGCGAGGCTCGAAGACCTCGCCCGGTTCGACAAGGACATCGAGGCCGACCGGAAGGAGGGCTGGCTCACCGTCCGCGCCGACGACGAGGCCGAGAACTTCCTCGCCCTCAACCTCGCCGACGAGGTCGTCAAGGGCAAGCGCACGCCGCGGGACGCGGCCGATTTCCGCCGCAGCGCGGCGCGCCTGCGCGACGCGGGGAAATCCCTGCCCTACTTCGACCGGCTGCTGTTCGTCCCCCTCGGCTCGCCCGGGAGCCGGGGCAGCCGGGACTAGGCCTTCTTCTTCGAGGCTTTCTTCGGCGCGGGCTTGCGCAGCGAGCCGCGCTTGCGCGGCTTGAGCAGCGACGCCTGGCGGCGGAGCTCCGCGATCACCGCGCGGAAGGCGATCGCCTCGTCCTCGGACACGCGGAAGAAGTGCTCCCCGTACTTGAAGCGCGCGATCTCCCCGGTCTTGAGCTTGAGCGCGATCTTGTCGCCCTCGACGCCGAGGACGCTGCCGAGCTCGCCGCTCAGCTCGTTGCGGAGCACGTCGAAGAGACGGACGTTGGACAGCTCGATGTGGAAGCTCATGACGCGCTCATTTTAGCAAATTGAAGATTCAGCGCCTTGACTCGCGGCGGTCTTTACCCTACTCTTTGGCAATGCGGGCCCTACGCGTCCTCTTGGCGCTCCTCCTTGCCGCCGGTCCCGCCGAAGCCCAGCCCGTCGTCGACCTGCTCACCCGTTTCACCGTCCCCGCGGACGAGACCGCCGCATCTGCTCCCGAGGTGGACTCGCCCCAGGGTTCGGGAAAGAAGCTGGCCGAGCTCGAAGCGAACCTCGTATTAGTCGCCGAGGGACTGGAGGCCTTCGCCCACCTACAGGACGCCGACAAGTCCCTTCGCGCGGCCAGGCCCCGCCTTCCCGAACAGATCGCGCCTTTCTTCCGGGATCGCGCCGCGGCCCTCGACTCTCTTTACCGCACCTTGGCCGTGGTGGACTACACATGGGCTCTGCGCTTCCCCGAGCCGCCCTGCGCCCCGGCGGACCGGCGCGCCGCATTGCTGCGCTCAAGCGACGGTCTATTCCTCGACCCGGTGTCAGGCCGGACGTCGTCATGGATGGAGGCGCTTCTGGGGCCCAACGCCAAGGGCGAGAACCTCGAGTCCGCCTTGGATCGGGCCTCCGCTTCCGCTGCTCCCAGTCAAGCCGACTACGCCCGTCTGCGGGCCCGGCAGAAGCTCATCACGCTCGCCCTCTCGTCGGAGAGCGCCGAGGGAAAGGCCCGGGCCAAGCTCTACTGCCAGCGCGCCGAGATCCGCGTCGCACTGGCCTCGGCCAACCGGACTGCGGGTCCCGTTCTCGCGGCGCGCTCCTCCGGCGAAGGGGTCTCCCGACGAGGGATCGTCATCGTGGCGGGCACAAACGACGGGAATCTCGAGGTCCGCGGCGCCGGGGCCATCATCGATACCCCGTCCGGAGTCCGGGTCCTGACCGACCGCCGCCTGGGCGGCGGGCAGCTGGCGGCGTTGGTCGAGGGCAAATCAGCCCCAGTCTCGTTAAGCGTCGAACGAGAGGACGAGTCCTCCGGGCTGCTTCTTCTTCGGCCGGAGGGAGACGTCGGCGAGGCGACGGCGTGGTCCGAAGCCGCGCCGAAAAAAGGCGACCTGGTTTCCGTCGTTGCTCATTCCGAGAGATTGGGCGCGTGGACGAGAAGCCAGGGCCTGGTCACGAGCGCGGCGGCGGCGCAGTTCCAGGCCGATGCGATCGCCGACGCCTCGATGACCGGCGGCGGGGTTTTCGACGAGGAAGGTCGTCTGGCGGGTCTTCTCGTTCTGCGCCCGGCCGCGGGCGGACGGGGCGACTGGCCGGCCGCCGTGCCAGCGCCCGCGCTGCGTGCCTGGGCCTCGGGAGGTCCGGCGCCCGAGGCCGGGCCCGCGTCGCTCGAGGACGCGGGAACCACCAAGATCCTGACCGCCTCTCGCCCGCTGCTCGACAGCCTCCCCGGCGCCCAGTCCACGGAAGCCCGCCGCGCCGACGACATCTTCACGCCCACGCCTTGGGGGACCGTCCGCGGCCGATGCATGGCGAACTGCGAGATCGACGACGGCGCCCCCTCCTCGGGTTACGGCGGCGGCGACGGGAGCCGGGAACTCGGCGAGGCGTTGGGAAAACTGGCGGCCGTCGGGATGCAGGCACTGATATTCAAAGGCATCCCCGCCTTGTTCCGCGGCATAGGCTCCCTGTTCAAGCGCAAGCCGCTAGTTCAGGTCCAGGAGCCCGTTCCTTCCACGCCGGTCCCGCTTATCGTCGAGAAGAAGCCGGAGCCGCCGAAGCCAGACATCAAATGCGAGCTCAAGCCGGTCGATGTACCCGCGTCCGTGCGCGCCGAGAAGGCGGTCGTGAAGGTCCAGTTGTCCTGCGTGGACCTCAATGGCATCGAGAAGAACATCGACGTCTCCAACCAGGAGGTCTCGTTCGACCTTCGATGGGAAGGCCAAGCGGCGCAATACGAGAACATCGAAGCTGTAACCGATGCGAACGGAATCGCCTCGTTCGTTTTCCGTGTAGACAACGAGATCACCCGGGCCGAACGCAGCTTCGAGGATCTGGATCGCTACGATCCGGACAAGCGTGATCAGACGCCGCCCGATGAACAGGATCGCAGCCCCGTTCTACAGAACGCCGGGCGCGGCTTGATCGAGACCGGGGATGCGAAGCCCGCCGTTTCCGAGAAAGTATCCAAGCCTTCACCGGGATCTGGGAATCTCAAGTACGCCCTTATCGGCACAGGAATGCGAGTTCGCATAGTTGCGCGCGGAGCGGCCCGCGCCGCTGTTGTTGTAGGCGCGGTTGCCGGATCATCCGCTGGCACGGCTGGAGCAGGAACCGTCGGCAGCGGAGCCGCCGGAGTCGGCGCGGGTGGGGCCGTAATCGGCGGCTCGCTGCTTTTACCCCTCACCGGGCTCGTCGCAACGATCGGGATAACCTGGGGTCTCTATAAAGCGGTCGAGAAACAGGACAGATTCAATGAGTCGATCGACATGCATCGGGATGAAAAGCCGAAGATGAAAAAGAAAGACAAATACGCACCCGATCCCGAATGTGAAGATACTGTCGATATTCCCATCCCGGGCGA
This sequence comes from Elusimicrobiota bacterium, assembly GCA_016191335.1. Classification (GTDB taxonomy): domain Bacteria; phylum Elusimicrobiota; class Elusimicrobia; order UBA1565; family UBA9628; genus GWA2-66-18. Next base: position 46,639 of record JACPOW010000018.1, read on the forward strand.
CTGCTCGCAGGAGATGCATCGCCAACTTCAGATTGATGTCGATCTGGAATGCGGGAATCTGGATCGATGCGATGCGGAAATGACCTCATGCGACGAGATATCCAACTCCGCCCGTCAATTCGAGAAATGTATCGCAGCAAGAAATCGGATCGACAACCAGTGCTTCCGTGGAGGCGACAGGAATCACTGCATTCAACTCAAAAGCGTTACCAATGGTCTAATTCGATGCCAGATGCGCGCGAGGGAGCAGAATTGCCCATGAGCCAAGGGAACGTCAGAATTGCGATAGAGACGGCATTCACCAACGAGCCTTTGCCGGACGCCAACCAACGAATCTCGATTCAAGGGGTGGAAGGCGATCGACTGTCGAACGCGCTTACTGGCCGCTCCTGGAAAGACCTTACGTTGTCCGACCTCAAGGTCGTTCCCGGGAGCGTGTTGCTTCTGACCCCCGCGGCATTCAAATATTTTCTACCTGCCTATATACTGGCCTGCACGAACGAATATCGGAAGGCCGGCGTACTCGTCGATTCTCTTATTTCAAGACTCATCGACCCTCGGCTTGGAAAAATTTCGCTCGATGCCCTCAAGAGCATGAGGACTGACAACGCCAAAGGCATCGCTCCGGATGAGTTGGAAAAGATCAAGCAGATGCTGATCCGAGAGCAAACCGATTCTGCGCGAATCGAACCTCTGCACGCCAAATATTTATCCGAATTCTCTAAGTTCTCCGATTCTCAACTCGAGGCTGTGATCAAATTCGTGGATTGGCTGATCGAGGAGCACCCGAATGATGACCTTCTGGGGGACTATAGGCGCGCCCGAATGAGTCTCCAATCATTACGCGGCGATCGCGCCTAATATCATTGAGCAAATTCAACGACAATCGTGTTGAACCGGACTTTGTTTCCAATCCCAACAACTATGGGCGCCCGTAGACGCGCGGTTCCCAAATTAGTCTAATCGTTCCGGCGGACTTCATCGCCGGGGAGACAGTGGCGCCGACGACCTGGGAAAGAAAGGACCTGCTCGGCCTGGAAGGGCTGAGCGCCTCCGAGATCGAGACGATCCTCGATTTGGCCGCGTCATTCAAGTCCGCCCCTCCCGCCGACGACCTCAAGGGCCGCACCGTCGCCTTCATCTTCACCGAAGCGTCGACGCGCACGCGCTCCTCCTGCGAGATGGCGGCCAAGCGCCTCGGCGCCGACGTATTGAGTTTTTCGCCTATAGGTTCCTCTTTGTCCAAAGGCGAAACCTTGCTCGACACCTTCCTCAATCTCCACGCCGTCGGCGTCACCCACTTCGTCGTCCGCCACGAGCGCTCGGGAGTCCTCGAGGACCTGGCGCCGCTGCTCAAGGCCTCGGTGATCAACGCCGGCGACGGCTGGCACGAGCACCCGACGCAGGCCCTGCTCGACCTGCTCACCTTGCGCGACCGCTGGGGCGGCTTCAAGGGCCGCAAGATCGTCGTCCTCGGCGACATCCGCCACAGCCGCGTCGCCCGCTCCAACCTGTTCGCGCTCAAGAAGCTCGGCGCGAAGGTCGTCTTCTGCGGCCCGACGCCGCTGTGCCCCGACGATTTCTCGGCTTTGGGCGCCGTCGTCGAGCACGACGTCGAGAAGGCGCTCAAGGGCGCCGACGCGGTCAACGTCCTGCGCCTGCAGATCGAGCGCATGGACCAGGGCTTCGTGCCCTCGCTGGCCGACTACGCGCTCTCCTACCAGCTCACGCCCGCCCGCGCCGACCTGATGAAGCCCGAGGCGCTCGTCCTTCATCCCGGCCCGATCAACCGCGGCGTCGAGATCGCCTCCGAGGTGGCCGACGGCCCCCGCTCGGTGATCCTCGAGCAGGTCGCCAACGGCGTGCTCGCCCGGATGGCCGTGCTCTCGCTGTGCGAACGAGGGAGGTCCCTTGCCTGAGCGGATGATCGTCGCGGGCGGTCTCGTCATCGACCCGGCGCGCAAGCTCGAGGCGGTGCGCGACGTGCTGATCGAGGACGGCCGCGTCTCCGCGGTCGCCGCGGGCCTGCACCGCAAGCCCGCGCTCAAGGGCGTGCCTACCATCGACGCCAAGGGCAAGTGGGTCATCCCCGGCCTCGTGGACATGCACGTCCACCTCCGGGAGCCCGGCCGCGAGGGCGACGAGACGATCGCGACCGGCACGCGGGCCGCGGCGCGGGGCGGCGTGACCACCGTGCTCTCGATGGCCAACACCGAGCCGGTGACCGATTCGCCTTCGCAGCTCGCCTTCCTCCTCGCGAAGGCCCGGACCGACGCCGCGATCACCGTGCTCTTCGCCGGCGCCGTCACGCTCGGCCAGAAGGGAGAGAAGCTCACCGAGTTCGCCAAGCTCCGCGCCGCCGGCGCCGCGGCCTTGTCCGACGACGGCCGGCCGCTGATGAACGCCGGCCTCCTGCGCCGGGCGCTCGAGTACGCCAAGGACCTGGGGCTTCTCGTCATCGACCACTGCGAGGACCTCACCCTCTCCAACGGCGCCTGCGTGCACGAAGGACCCGCGGCCCTGCGCAAAGGGCTGAAGGGGACTCCGTGGGCGGCCGAGACCGTCCAGGTGGTCCGCGACATCGCTTTGGCGGAGCTGACGGGAGCACGGCTTCACATAGCTCATGTTTCGGCCGCGGCCTCGGTGGAAGCCATCCGAACGGCGAAGAGAAAGGGGATCCGGATCAGCGCGGAGGCGGCGCCGCATCATTTCGCCCTCAACGACAAAGACTTGCCCGGCTACGACGCGGACTGGAAGATGAACCCTCCGCTGCGCGGCGCCGACGACCGCCTGGCCCTGCTGGCGGCGCTGGCCGACGGGACCATCGACGCCATCGCGACCGACCACGCCCCGCACGGCTGCGCGGCCAAGTCCCTCGGCATGGACCTGGCGCCGTTCGGCGTCATCGGCCTGGAGACCTCGCTGGCCGTCGCCCTCACCGACCTGTTCCATAAGAAGGTCCTCACGCGCCGCAAGCTCGTCGAGCGGCTGTCCTCGGGACCGGCGGCTTTGCTCGGCCTCAAGGCCAAAGGCACCTTGGCGCCCGGCGCGGACGCCGACCTCGTCGTGGTGGACCCCGACGCCTCATGGACCCCGGAAGCCCCTTTCCTGTCGAAGAGCAGCAACACGCCTTTCGCGGGACGACGGCTCAAGGGCCGCGCGACGACGACACTCTCGGGCGGACGCGTGGTCCATGCTCTATGAAGCCGTCAAGCCGTGGCTGTTCACGCTCGACGCCGAGCGGGTTCATGAAGAGGTGTCGGGATTAATGAGCCTCGCGGCCAACATCCCAGGCGCCGCGGGGGTGTTGTCGCTATTAACGGGTCCCGACGGCAAAGGTCTCGAAAAATCCGTTTTCGGCGTTAAATTTTCCAATCCGCTCGGCCTGGCCGCGGGTTTTGATAAGGATGGAAAATTGATTTCAATCCTCCCCGGTCTAGGCTTCGGTTTTCTCGAGATCGGGTCCGTGACGTTGGAGCCCCAGCCGGGAAACGTAAAACCGCGCCTATTCAGGCTCGTCGAACAGGGCGCGATCCTGAACCGCATGGGCTTCAATTCGGAAGGCGCGCGGGCCGTCGCGTTGCGCTTGTCCATGAGTCCCCCTCCATCCGTTCCGTTGGGCATCAATCTGGGACTGAACAAAGGCACCCCCGCGGATAAAGCGCCGAAGGCGTACGCCCAGACCTTCAAGTTGCTCGCCAAGCACGGCGATTACTTCGTGATCAACGTCTCCTCACCGAACACTCCCGGCCTGCGCGACCTGCAAACGGCAACGAATCTGGCGGACATATTAAGCACCGTACAAGACGCCAATCCCGGGCGCAAACCCGTGCTGGTGAAACTATCCCCCGATTTGGCCGGCGAGGATCTCGCGGCTTGCGTCGACATCGCCGGCCGCTTGGCGCAAGGCCTTGTTGTTTCCAACACCACGATATCGCGAGATAACATACCGGAGCCGTTCAAGTCCGAAGCCGGGGGCCTGTCAGGACGACCGCTTAAGGCCCGCGCGACCGAGCTCGTTCGCAAGGTCCGCTCGATGACGACCCTTCCCATCATCGGCGTCGGCGGCATCGAGACTCCGGAGGACGCCAAAGCGCATCTCGACGCCGGCGCCGACCTCATCCAGCTCTACACGGGCTTGATCTACGGCGGCCCCCGCACGGCGAAGAACATCACCCGCGGCCTGGCGGCATCGCGATGACCCAGGTCATCGTCGCCTTGGACGTCGACTCGATCAAGAAGCAGGAAGACCTCCTCAAATCCCTCCACGGCACCATCGTCTGGTACAAGGTCGGCCTCCAGCTGTTCACCGCCCACGGCAAGCGCGCCGTCGACATCGTCCGGCGCCACGGCGGGAAGGTCTTCCTCGACCTCAAGCTCCACGACATCCCGCAGACCGTCGCCCACGCGGTGCGCGAGGCGCAGCGGCTCGGCGTCGACGCGGTCTCCCTCCATCTGCTGGGCGGCTCCGACATGCTGCGCGCCGCGGCCGAGGTCATGCCGCGCCCGAAGCTCTGGGGCGTGACGATCCTGACGAGCATGGGCCCCAAGGACGTGAAGATATTCTCGCCCACGGCGAGGATACCGTCCTTGGTGAAGTCCCTGTCCAAGCAGGGCTGGGTCGGCGGGGCGGACGCGACGATCTGCTCCCCCCTCGAGGTGGGCCTGCTGAAGAAGGCCTTCCCGCACATGGACATGAAGTTCGTCACCCCCGGCATCCGCCCCAAGGGCGCGGCCATGAACGATCAGACCCGCGTGATGACCCCCGGCGAGGCGGCGAAGCTCGGCATCGACTTCGTCGTCATCGGCCGCCCGATCACCCACGCTCCCGACCCGCGCAAGGCGGCGCTGGACATACTCGCCGAGATGAAAGCGGCCGCTCCCAAGGCCCTGGACAAAGAATGAACGTCGAAGAACTGTTCGTCGAGAACGGCGCGCTGCTCAAGGGCCACTTCCTGCTCTCCTCCGGCCTTCACAGCGACCGCTATCTCCAGTGCGCCCTCGTCCTCGCCCAGCCCGGCGCGGCCGAGAAGCTGGGGAAGGCGCTCGCCGCGAAGAGCGCCGTGAAGCCGGACCTCGTCCTGTCCCCGGCGATGGGCGGGCTCATGATCGGCCACGAGGTCGCGCGGGCCTTCGGGGTACGGCACTACTTCACGGAACGCGTCGACGGCGTGGTGCAGCTCCGGCGGGGATTCGCCCTCAAGCCGGGAGAGAAGGTCATCGTCGTCGAGGACGTCGTGACGACGGGCAAATCGACGAAAGAGGTGTTCGAGGTTGTTCGCGCCTCCGGCGCGAACGTTATCGGGGCCCTGTCGATCATCGACCGGACGGATGGAGCGCTCGACCTACGAGCGCCTTACGCCGCCCTCTGGAAAGTTTCTATAACGGCCTGGAAGCCCGAGGAATGCCCTCTCTGCAAAAACGGCATTCCTGCCATAAAACCCGGAAGTCGCGTCATGGAGAAAAAATAATGTCCGCCACACTCACCTACCGCAAATCCGGCGTGAACATCGATCTCGCGGACAAGCTCGTGGACCACATCCAGGCGAAGGCCCCGGCCATCGGCGGCTTCGCGGGGCTCTTCCCCCTCGACCTGGACGGCAGCGGGCCGTGGGACCTCGTCGCCTGCACCGACGGCGTCGGCACGAAGCTCAAGCTCGCCTTCGCCCTCGACAAGCACGACACGATCGGCATCGACCTCGTCGCCATGTCGGTCAACGACCTGATCTGCTGCGGCGCCAAGCCCCTGATCTTCCTCGACTACTACGCCACCGGCAAGCTCAAGCTGAACACCTCCAAGAAGATCATCGCCGGCATCATGGAAGGCTGCCGCCAGGGTCACTGCGTCCTGCTCGGCGGCGAGACCGCGGAGATGCCCGGCATGTACCCGAAGGACGAGTACGACCTCGCCGGCTTCGCGGTCGGCATCGTCAAGCGCGCGGACGTCATCGACGGCTCCAAGATCTACCCCGGAGACCTGATCCTCGGCCTGCCGTCGTCGGGCCTCCACAGCAACGGGTACTCGCTGGCCCGGCAGGTCTTCAAGGGCAAGGACCTCGCCAAGCACGGCAAGGCGCTCCTCACCCCGACGCGCATCTACGTCGACGAGGTCAACGCCCTCACGAAGGCCCTGCGCGCCGAGGAAGGCATCATCATGGGGCTCTCCCACATCACGGGCGGCGGCCTGGTCGAGAACGTTCCCCGCATCCTGCCGCGCGGCCGCAAGGCGATGTTTCGGAAGGATTCGTGGAAGATGCCTCCTATCTTCAGAGAAATCCAGCGCCGCGGCAACGTCCCAGAGAAGGAGATGTGGCGCACGTTCAACATGGGACTCGGCCTGGTCATCGTCATCCGCCCCGAGAGCCTGAAGGCCGCGCTGAAGGCGCTGCCCGAGGCGAAGGTCGTCGGCGAGATCGTCGAGGGAAAGCACGAGGTGGAGATCATTTAAATGAAGATCGCGGTCTTCGCCTCCGGGGAAGGGACGAACCTCCAGGCCCTGCTCGACGCCTGCGCCGACGGGCGCGTGCGCGGGTCGGTCGCCCTGCAGAACGAGCATCCGACGGCCGAGGAGTATAACGCGTTCCTCGCCCAGGAGTGCAAGAAGCGCGGCATAGAGCTGATCTGCCTCGCGGGCTTCATGCTCAAGATCGCGCGACCGCTCATCGACGCCTATCCCGGACGGATTCTCAACGTCCACCCCGCGCTCCTGCCCGCCTTCGGCGGCCAGGGCATGTACGGCAAGAAGGTCCACGAGGCCGTCGTCGCCGCCGGCGTCAAGGTGAGCGGCGCCACCATCCACGTCGTCGACGAGGAGTACGACCACGGCCCGATCGTCCTCCAGGCGACCGTGCCCGTGCTCGCCACCGACACCCCCGGGACCCTGGCCGCGCGGGTGCTCGCCCAGGAGCATTGGATCTACACGCGCGCCGTGGCGCTGTTCGCCGAAGGGCGCGCCAAGCTCGAGGACGGGAGGTTCACGGTCAAGCCGTCCCCGCACGAGGCCTCGCCCCGCCTGAAGCGGGCTTTGATCTCGGTGTCGGACAAGACCGGGGTCGTCGAGTTCGCCAAAGGGCTTCACGAGCTCGGCGTCGAGATCGTCTCCACCTCGGGCACGTTCAAGGCGCTCGTGCAGGCGGGCCTCCCTGTGCGCCCCCTCGAAACGATGACGGGCTTTCCCGAGATACTGGACGGCCGGGTCAAGACGCTTCACCCGCACGTGCACGGGGCGATCCTGCTGCGCCGCAAGGACCCCAAGCAGGTCCGGGAGGCGGAGCTTTTCGGATTGGAGCCGATCGACCTCGTCGTCGTGAATCTTTATCCGTTCGCCAAGACCGCCGCGGAAGCCAACGATCCCTACGAACAGAATGTCATAGAACAAATAGATATCGGCGGCGTCGCGCTGATCCGCGCCGCGAGCAAGAATTTCGAGGACGTGGCCGTCCTGACCGCGCCGTCCGACTACGCCGGCGTGCTGGCCGAGCTCAACGCCGCGCAGTGCCGGCTCTCCCCGGAGACCCGCAAGCGCCTGGCGCTGACCGGCTTCCGCCACACCGCGGAGTACGACACGATGATCTCCGGGGCGTGGTCCGGCGGCCCCGCCGCCGCGAAGGAAGAGGGCGGCTTCCCGGCGAGGCTCGAGAACAGGCTGATCAAGGTCCAGGACCTGCGCTACGGCGAGAACCCGCATCAGAAGGCCGCGCTGTACGCCTCCGAGGCCGGGATGTCGTTCTCCAAGCTCCACGGCAAGGAGCTCTCCTACAACAACCTGCTCGACGCGGCCGGCACCTGGGACGCGGTCTCCGACTTCGAGGCCCCGGCCGCCGTCGTGTTCAAGCACGTGACGCCCGCCGGCATCGGCGTCGGCGAGACGATCGAGCAGGCCTTCGACAAGGCGTGGGCCACCGACCCGCTGTCGGCCTTCGGAGGAGCCCTCGCCTTCAACCGGCCGGTCACGCGCGCGATCGCCGAGCTGCTGAGCAAGCGCTTCGTCGAGGTCCTCGTGGCCCCGGCCTACGACCCCGAGGCGCTCGAGATCCTGACGAAGAAGCCCAACGTCCGCATCCTCGTGCGCACGCGGCCGCCGACCCACGCGCTGCAGCTGCGCTCCATCGGCGACGAGGTCCTCGTCACCGAGCCCGACCGCGCGATCGCCGGCCCCGACTGGAAGGTCGTCAGCAAGCGCGCGCCGACGGCCAACGAGGAGGCGGCCCTCAAGTTCGCCTGGACCGCCGCCAAGCACGTGAAGTCCAACGCGATAGTGCTCGCCGGCCCCGACCGCACCGTCGGCATCGGCGCGGGCCAGATGTCGCGCGTGGACTCGGTCCACATGGCCGGCGTCAAGTTCAAGCTCTGGCTGCGCGACAACGAGGGGCCCACCGCCCTCGTCCTCGCCTCCGACGCCTTCTTCCCTTTCCGCGACGGCATCGACGCCGCCTTCACCCTCGGCATCTCCGCGATCATCCACCCCGGCGGCTCCATCAAGGACGCCGAGGTGATCGCCGCCGCCGACGAGCACGGCCTGGCGATGGTCATGACCGGCATGAGGCACTTCCGCCATTGAAGCCGTCGCTCGTCGCGCGATCCTCGTCGAGGAATGGTAAAATCAAAACCCCATGAACGATAAAGCCTGGCTGGCGCTCGAAGACGGGACCATCTACTCCGGCAAGGCGTGCGGCGCCGCCGGGGAATCCGGCGGGGAGTTCGTGTTCAACACGGCGATGACGGGCTACCAGGAGATCCTGACCGACTCCTCGTACGCGGGGCAGTGCGTGGTCATGACCTACCCGCTCATCGGCAACTATGGGATCACCGCCGGGGACAACGAGTCCCTCCGCCCCCGCCTGTCGGGCTTCGTCGTCCGCGAGATGTGCAGGACCCCCTCGAATTTCGAGTCGGTGCAGCCGGTCGGCGACTTCCTCAAGAAGCACGGCATCGTCGGCATCGAGGAGATCGACACGCGCGCGCTGACGCTGAAGCTGCGCGAGAAGGGCGCCCTGCGCGGCATCATCTCGACCTTGGACGGCGACGCGAAGCGGCTCGTGGCCAAGGCCAAGGCCCTGCCCTCGATGGCCGGGCAGAACCTGGCGAAGGTCGTGACCTGCGGCGAGTCCTACTCCTGGGAGGAGGGCTTCAAGCCCTCCGACAAGCCCCTGCACGTCGTCGTCATGGACTTCGGCGTCAAGCACGGCATCCTGCGCTGCCTCGCGGCGATGGGCTGCAAGGTCACCGTGGTCCCCACCTCGACGACGGCCGAGCGCATCGTCAAGCTCAAGCCCGACGGCGTCCTGCTCAGCAACGGCCCCGGCGACCCCGAGCCGGTGACCGACGCGATCGAGGCCATCAAGCATCTCCTCGCGGAGCGCGTCCCGCTCTTCGGCATCTGCCTCGGCCATCAGCTCCTCGGCCTGGCCCTCGGCGGCAGGACCTACAAGCTCAAGTTCGGCCACCACGGCTCGAACCACCCGGTCAAGGACCTCGAGACGGGCAGGATCGAGATCACCTCCCAGAACCACGGGTTTTGCGTGGACTTAAAATCCCTGCCGTCCTCGATAAAGACGACGCACGTGAACCTCAACGACGGCACCTCGGAAGGAATGGCGCATACGGAGCTCCCCGCCTTCTCCGTGCAGTACCACCCCGAGGCCTCCGCCGGCCCCCACGACAGCCGCTACCTGTTCGAGCGCTTCAAGACCATGATGCTCGCCCGCCAGGAGGCCCGCTCGCGATGAACCTGCTTCTCATCCTCGCCGCCTTCGCGCTCCCCGCCGGCTGGTATTTCTGGCGCGACCACAAGATCAACACCCCGTCGCTGCAGTGGCCCTCGATGAAGGGCGTCCTCGGCCTCCAGTACGAGGCGGACCCGCCGCGCCTCGGCGGCGCCTGGAACGGGCGCAAGGTCGCCATCGAGTCCGCGGAGGGCGGCGTCACGGTGACGGCGTGGCTCAACGCCGAGACGAGCCTGCGCGTCGAATGCGGCCCGAAGGACCTCGTGACCAAGCGCGCGGGCATGGTCGTCCCCGACGCCCTGGAACCCGCCGTGACCGCCTTCCGGGACCGGCTCCTCGCGCGCTGCTCGGACAAGAACGCCGGCCCCATCGTCTTCGACGCGACCATGCAGCAGCGCCTCGCGGAGCTGCCCGCCGTGGACTTCGTCGGAGAGCAGTACCGGGTCGTCTGGAGGGTCCCCGTCGTGCGGGACCTCAACGAGACGGAGGCCCTGCTCGGCGCGCTGTGCGCGATCGCCGACGGGCTCGAGAGCTTCCCCAAGAGCGGAGCGATGCCTAATGCCCAAGCGAAACGATCTTAAGAAAATCCTCGTCGTCGGCTCCGGCTCGATCGTCATCGGGCAGGGCTGCGAGTTCGACTACTCCGGCACCCAGGGCATCAAAGCCCTCCGGGAAGAGGGCTACGAGGTCTGCCTGATCAACTCGAACCCGGCGACCATCATGACGGACCCCGAGCTCGCGGACCAGACCTACATCGAGCCGCTGACGCCGGAGTACCTCGAGAAGGTCATCGCCATCGAGAAGCCCCAGGCCATTTTGCCCACCTTGGGCGGGCAGACCGCCCTCAACCTCACCGTCTCCGCCGCCGAGAAGGGCATCCTCAAACGGCACAACGTGGAGGTCATCGGCGCGCGCCTCGAGACGATCCGCAAGGCGGAGGACCGCCAGCTCTTCAAGCAGGCGATGCAGAAGATCGGCATCGACCTCCCCCGCTCGGTCGTCGTCACCGACGAGAGCGACCTGAAGGCCGTCTCCCGCGACCTCGGCTTCCCGATCATCGTGCGCGCGTCCTTCACGCTCGGCGGCACCGGCGGCGGCATCGCGTACCACTACGACGAGCTGCGCACCCGCGTCCACGCCGCCTTCGAGATGAGCCCCGTCAAGAAGGTCCTCCTCGAGGAGTCCGTGCTCGGCTGGAAGGAGTACGAGCTCGAGGTGATGCGCGACTACAAGGACAACTTCGTCGTCGTCTGCACCATCGAGAACTTCGACCCGATGGGCGTGCACACCGGCGACTCGATCACCGTCGCCCCCGCCCAGACCCTGAGCGACCGCCAGTACCAGGAGATGCGCGAGGACGCCAAGCGCATCATCTCCGAGGTCGGGGTCGAGACCGGCGGCTGCAACATCCAGTTCGCCGTCCACCCCGAGACCGGCCGCCGCATCTGCGTCGAGATCAACCCCCGCGTGTCGCGCTCCTCGGCCCTGGCCTCCAAGGCCACCGGCTTCCCGATCGCGCGCCTCGCCGCGAAGCTCGCGGTCGGCTACGCCCTCGACGAGCTGCCCAACGACATCACGAAGGCCACGCTCGCCTGCTTCGAGCCCGCCATCGACTATGTCGTCGTGAAGGCCCCGCGCTTCGCGACCGAGAAGTTCGGCGAGTTCACGCTCGACACCGCGATGAAGTCCGTCGGCGAGGCGATGGCCATCGGCCGGACCTTCAAGGAGGCCCTGCAGAAGTCCTTGCGCGGCCTGGAGAGCGGCAAGAAAGGCCTGAGCGGCGCGGAGCCTCTCGACCCCGAGACGCGCCTGCAGCGCGTGGCCACGCCCACCTCGAGCCGCCTGTACCACATCAAGTCCGCCCTCGACGAGGGGCTCAGCGTCGAGCGCATCCACGAGGTCTCCCGCGTGGACCCGTGGTTCCTCAACCAGCTCAAGGACATCTGCGACTTCGAGAAGACGCTGGCGGCCATGCCGCTCGACGCCGAGCATCTGTTCGCCGCCAAGCGCCTGGGCTTCTCCGACGCCCAGATCGCCCTGGCCAAGGGCCTCAAGGAGAACAAGGTCCGCGAGCGCCGCTGGAAGCTGGGCGTGCGCCCGTCCTACAAGCTCGTCGACACGTGCGCGGGCGAGTTCCCGTCGACCACGCCCTACTTCTACTCCACCTACGAGGAGACCGGCGACCTGCTCCCGTCCAAGAGCGGCAAGAAGGTCGTCATCCTCGGCTCCGGGCCGAACCGCATCGGCCAGGGCATCGAGTTCGACTACTGCTGCGTCCAGGCCTCGAAGGCCCTGCGCGCGCACGGCTGGCAGTCGGTGATGGTCAACTGCAACCCCGAGACCGTCTCGACCGACTACGACTCCTCCGACCGCCTGTACTTCGAGCCGCTGACCCTCGAGGACACCCTCGAGATCATCGCCGTCGAGAAGCCGATGGGCGTCATCGTGCAGTTCGGCGGCCAGACCCCGCTGAACCTCGCGGCCCAGCTCGAGAAAGCGGGCGTGCCGATCGTCGGCACCTTGCCCGCCGCCATCGACATGGCCGAGGACCGCCGCCTGTTCGGCGCGGCCCTCAAGAAGCTCAAGATCCTGTCGCCCGAGCACGGCATCGCGGCCTCCGCGGAGGCCGCCCTCAAGATCGCCCGCCGCATCGGCTACCCCGTGATGGTCCGCCCGAGCTACGTGCTCGGCGGCCGCATGATGGAGGTCGTCTACGACGACCCCTCGCTCACGGATTACGTCGGCCGCGCGCTCAAGGCGGCGACGCACCCGTCCTTGCTCATCGACCGCTTCCTCGCCGACGCGACCGAGGTCGACGTGGACGCGATCTGCGACGGCAAGGACGTCTGGGTCGCGGGCATCATGGAGCACATCGAGGAGGCCGGCATCCACTCCGGCGACTCGGCCTGCACCTTGCCCCCGCACTCGCTCTCGCCGGCCGCGCTCGTCACGATCCGCGAGAACACGCGCAAGCTCGCGCTGCACCTCAAGGTCAAGGGCCTGATGAACGTGCAGTACGCGGTCAAGGACGGCGCGGTCTACATCCTCGAGGCCAACCCGCGCGCCTCGCGCACGGTGCCGTTCGTCAGCAAGGCCACGGGCCTGCCCATCGCGCGCATAGCGACCTGGGTCATGATGGGCAAGCCGCTCAAGAAGCTCATCGCCCCCGCCGTGCTCCGGGGCGAGGTCGAGCCGGCGTACACCGCGACCAAGGAAGCCGTGATGCCGTTCATCAAGTTCCCCGGCGTGGACCCGCGGCTCGGGCCCGAGATGAAGTCCACCGGAGAGGTGATGGGCCTCGACACCGACTTCCCCCGTTCGTTCGCCAAATCCCAGGAGGCGGCGGGCATGCTTCTGCCCACCTCCGGCTCCGTCTTCGTCAGCGTGCGCGACGAGGACAAGGCCCAGATCGTTCCCATGGCGCGCTCCCTGCGCCAGCTCGGGTTCACCTTGGTGGCGACGCGCAACACCGCCGACTTCCTGACGCGGCACGGCCTCGAGACCTCGCGCGTCGCGAAGGTCGGCGAGGGCAAGCCCGACGTCGTCGACCTGATGAAGCAGCGTTCGCTGTCGCTCGTCATCAACACGCCGTCCGGCAAGCGCTCCCGCGCCGACGGGTTCTCCATCCGCCGCACCGCCCTCGAGCTCAACATCCCCTGCATCACGAACCTGCACAGCGCCGGCGCGGCCGTCCACGCCATCGCGGTGCTGCAGGGCGCCAGCATGGGGGTCAAGTCGCTCCAGGCGCACTACCGGACCTTGCCGTACGCGGTCGACCTAGGCCTTAAGTCCTAGCTGAGAGTGGGCCTCTCGGCCCGCCTTCCATGGGCCCATGGGCCCGAGCCCCGACGGGCGGCTTGCGATATACTGAGCCGATGGCGCTCAAGGCTCTCGCTTTCCTCCTCCTGGCGGCCCCGGTCCTCGCGGACCAGCCCGCCCCCGCGCCCGCCGAGCGCGAATACGTGGACCCCGCGACTTTGAAGGCCCGCGCCGAGGCCCTGCGCGACGCCGTCGCCGACATGTCCGTCAGCAACGTCTCGATCAAGACGCGCGCCCACGGCTTCTTCGACAAGCTCCCCGACCAGCAGCTCGTGGTCCCCGTCGGCAACTACCGCCGCATGGACCGTGAGCCGGTCACCGGCAAGGTCGGCTCGATCCAGGGCATGGCCGACGAGGCCGCGCTGCGCATCGAGCGCTGGAAGCGCACCCACACCGAGCCGCCGCCGCCCGCGCTCGAGGCCACGGTCGCGCAGGCCGTCGCCCTCCAGAAGGGCAAGAGCCTCCGCTACGACACCGAGGGCTCGCTCGACTCGAACCAGATGGGCATCTTCCAGTACATGCGCGACCGCCTCGACGGCGGCATGATCAAGCTCAACGAGCGGATGAAGAACCTCGGCATCCTCGTCGGCGACGCCTTCACCTACGCGACCGTCACCCACGAGGCCCAGCACTCCCTCGACCGCAAGGCCGGCCGCCTCACCCCCGAGGAGGAGATCGCCGGCGAGATCAGCGCCTTCCGCACCCAGTACCTCTGGCTCAAGCTGATGGACCCGAGCGGGGAGCGCATGCTGACCCTGCACGGCCAGCTCAAGCTCTGGGCCCTGCGCGAGCCCGACACCGAGGTCCGCATCGCCCTGAACGAGGCGATCGTCTACCTCGAGCACCTCTCCGACGTGGTCGCCACCAACGGCAAGGAAGACGAGCTCAAGAAGCTCGTCGAGAAGCTCGGCTACAAGGACGGCAAGCACGAGCACAGCGACGGCCACGACCACGGCCGCAGCCGCGACGGCGCCTCTCCCACCAGCGCCTGACGCTTTCCGGTCGCGGTATCCGCGACTTCCAAAATCGGGTAGACTGCCGCGTCATGCGCCTGCTTTCCCGCGACTCCTCGCGCCGCGTTCCCTGGAAGAACGGCCTCGGCTCCACGCTCGAGGTCGCGACCGACGCCGCCGTGCCCGGCGGAGGCTGGACCTGGCGCCTGTCCGTCGCCGACGTGCCCGTACGGGCGCCGTTCTCGTCGTTCCCGGGGATCGACCGCTTCATCGCCTGCCTGGAAGGGCCCGGCCTGATCCTCGAACGCGGCGGCGCCCGCCAGAGCGTGCCCCGAGAAGGAGCCGCGCTCGCGTTCCCCGGCGAGGAAAGCGTGACCGGCGAGCCCGCCGGCCCGGGAGTGCGCGACGTCAACCTCATGCTGCGCCGCGACCGCTGGCGCGGCCGCATGACTTTCGTCCGCGGCCGGGCGCTCGCCGTCGAGGCGCCGCTGATCGTCGTGCACGCCGCGGAGGGCTCCGCGGCCCTGCGCGCCGAGACCCCGGAGGGCGGCGTCGCGCTCGAGCCGGGGCACACCTTGATCGCGGGCGGACGGGTGGACCTGGCGCGGGCTCCGGGCGGCGCCGCGGCCGTCTGCGAGCTCCACCCCATCGATTGACGCAAGGAGAAGAGACCATGGAAGTCAGGGACAGCAACGGCAACATCCTCAGCGAGGGCGACTCGGTGTCGCTCATCAAGGACCTGGACGTGAAAGGCGCCAAGGTGACGCTGAAAAGAGGGACGATCATCAAGAACATCCGCCTCGGCGAGGGCGCCGAATCCGTCCAAGGGAACTCGGACAAAGTGAAGGGCCTCCGGCTGAGGCCGGAATTCGTGAAGAAGGCCTGAGCCCCGAATGGACCCGGAACCCACCAAGGAGGAGCTCATCCGGCACATCGCGAGGATGAACGCCGAGATGCTCGACCTGCAGGACAAGCTCCTGCGGGCGAAGGACCAGTCGGACTGGACCGACGACGCGATGAAGGCGAGGACGCGCGTCCTCAACGAGCGCGTCAAGGAGCTCGACTGCATCTACCAGGCCATCCAGCTCTCGCGGAACCCCGACCTCCGGCCGGAGCAGAGGATCGGGCGGATCGTCGACCTCCTGCCCCGCGCCTTCCAGCACTCCGCCCTGGCGTGCGCGCGCGCGGAGATCGACGGCAAGGAATACCGGACGCACCTGTTCCGCGCCTCTCCCGCCTCGCTCAAGGAGACGGTGCGCGTCAAGGACAGCCCGCGGGGGTTCGTGGAGGCGTGCTATCTCAAGGACTGCCCCAAGGCGGACGAAGGGCCGTTCCTGCGCGAGGAGCGCATGCTGCTGCGGGTGATCGCGGAATGCCTGGGCGTGGTCTGCGAGACGGAAGGCCCGCGCTAGCGCGGCTCAGCGCTTCTTTTTCTTCTTGCCGCCGCCGGAGCCGCCGCCCGCGCCCCCGCCGAGCATCAGCATGGCCCAGGGGATCCCCAGGATCGCGCCGAAGGCCATGCCCGCGAGCACGTCGAACGGATAGTGCGCGCCGACGTACACGCGGCTGTAGGCGACGAGGCCCGCGAGGATCCAGAAGACGAAGCCGGCCGACGGGTACGCGACCGCCATCACGGAGGCCGCGGCCGCGGCGTTCATCGCGTGGTTGGACGGGAAGCCGAGCTTGCCGCCCACCGGGGCGCGGACGATCGCGCCGATGCCCGCGTACTCGGGCCGCGGACGGCCCGCCCAGGGCTTGATGACGCGGTAGGCGAGCATGTCGCTGACGCCGACGGCGATCGCGGCGACGACGAGCACGCGCAGGGCGTGCTTGCGTCCCTTGTACAACCACCAGCCGAGCGCCAGAGGGGCGACCCCGTACGCGAGCCACGGGACCCGGTGAGGATCGGTGACCATCGGCATGACCTTGTCGAGGGCGGGGTGCGTCCAGACTCCGTTGATCAGCCCGAAGGCGACGCGGTCGAAGGAGCCGAAGCCCCAGGGGATGTTCATCTCTTCCTCGCGCAGGCGGCGCACACGCCGTGGACGAGCACCTCGTGCCCGGTCGCGCGGAAGCCGCGCGGCAGGGCGTTCTTGAGGTCGGGCAGGCAGGCGCCGCCGAGCTCGTAGACCTTCTCGCAGCGCTCGCAGCGGAAGTGATGGTGGTGGTCCTTGCCCGCCGCCTCGTAGCGCGGCGGCTCGCCGGGGAGCGCGACCTCCGAGATGTCGCCCCCCTTGAGGAGAGCCTTGATGTTCCGGTAGACGGTGGCGATGCCGAGGCCGGGAGCGGCGGATTTCGACGCCTCGAGGACCTCGAGGGCGCCGAGCGGGCGCCCCGCGTCCTCGAGCGCGCGGCGGATCGCCCGCCGCTGGGAGGTGTCGCGCTGCATGGGGAGGATGATAGCAAAACGAGGCTTGACCCAGATATGATATTGTATTATCATTATCAACATGACCCCGCTCCTGCTCGCCTCCTTGCTCGGGGGCCTCAGCGCCTTCGGCGGCTTCTACCTCTCCTACACGCGCGACCTTCCCCTCGGGCCGGTGGTCGTCTGCCTCGCCTGCGCCGTGTACGCGCTCTCATCGGCCGCGCGCCTCGTCGTCCCGAGGTCCTCGTGATCATCCTCCTCGTCATCCTCGTCCTGGCCGTCGCCGCGACCGTCGCGGGCGGCGCTGCGCCCGTCGTGGACCGGGTCGTGGCGCGGGCCGGCCTGTGGCGCGTGCAGGCGTTCCGCGCGGGCATCCTGATCGCCGTCGCGTTCGGCGACGTCCTGCCCGAGGCCTGGAGCCTGGCCCCGGCCCACGCCGGCTGGGGCGCTCTGGTCGCCTTCGTGTTCTGCTACGCCGCGGAGAACGTGGCCCCCCTCGACCCCTGCCACGAGGCGTCGGAGGACTGCCATTCGCACCCGCTGGGCAAGGCGGCGATCGCCGGCCTGTTCCTGCATTCGTTCTTCGATGGGGTCAACCTCGGCGCGGCCGCCTTCGCCGGCGCGCCGGTCCTCGTCGCGGTCGGCGCGGCCACCATCCTCCACAAGCTCGCCGACGGCTTCACGATCTCGACGATGCTGGGCGGCGGCTCCCACGGCCTGCGCCGCGCGGCCCTCGCCGTGGTGGCGCTCGCCACCCCCGTCGGCGCGCTCCTGAGCAGCGCCGTCGCCTCGCGCCTCGAGCCCTGGGCGTTCTCCTTGCTCCTCGCCTTCGCCGGCGGCTCCTTCGTCTACATCGGCGCGGCCGAGGTCCTCCCCCGCCTGCACCACCGCGAGCAGGGCGGCCTGTCCTCCCTCGCCAGCTTCGGCGCCGGCCTGGCCGCCATGCTCATGATGCGCCGTCTCGGATAGCGGACTTACGACCGAGCGCGGCCGTCAGAACGAGGGCGAGCATCGTCAGAATGCTGATGCCCGCTCCGACGGACACCGACAGGGGCCTGAAAACGAACAGCACGTCATGGGCGCCCGCCGGGATCGGAGCGGATGGGAACGCGTCCGCGAACGGGGTCTTCGGCGCGGGCAGGCCGTCCACCAGAACGCGCCAGCCGGGGTAATCCATCTCCGAGAGAACGACCCGCCCTCCCCGGACCGCGTCGACCTTCGCGGCGACGCGCCCCGGACGGTAGTCCTCGATCTTCACGGCGCCGGCGTCTCGGGGCTCGAAGAAAACGCGCGAACGAGCCGGCCCTCGGGGCGTCATGCCGATGCTTTCCCGGTCGGCGCGCGCGGCTCCGCGCTTCAGGCCGACCACCATCTCGATGCCGGCCCAGTCGACCAACGGAGAACGCGGACCTTCGCGCGTCATCCGGTTCAAATATTCGTTGGCCGTCTTGAGCCGCAGGGTCTGATAGGAGCTCGCTTCGGATATCCCGAACGCCGCCCCGTAGGACGGCGCCAGGAACTCCCGCATCAGGAGATAGTCGTCCTCCGTCTCCAGGAAGCCGCCCTCCCAGACCCTGCGAAGATCCTCGGTATGGAATATCCGGGAGAACGCCCGCGCGTCCCGGAATGACCGCGTGATCGCGGGCGGCTCGGTGAGGAACGACGGAAGCGACCAGGCCACGCGGGGCGCCTGGGCGAAAACGACCAGGTCCAGGATGACGACCGCGACCGCGGCCCATTTCCAGTGCGTATGGGGCAGCCGGGCGACGCCCGAGGCGGCCAGCAGGGCGAGCGTCGTCGTCGCGAGCAGCAGCCAATTCGCGGGAAATCGGAATATCCGCAGGATCGTCATCGAATCGAACCCGGGGAGGTGGCCGCCGAGGCTCAGCAGCAAGGCCGCCGCGCAGAAGAAGCCCAGGACCCGCTCCCCCTTGCCGCCGCGCAGGATCGCCCACGCCGCGAGCCCCCACGCGGTCAGGCCCGCGTAAAAACACACGATAGCCGGGTCGCCTGAGACCGCTGGAGCGAAATGGATCCAGAGAGGGATGAACGCCTCTTTGAGGAGTTGCCCCGGCGCCAAGGAATACTGGCGCGCCATCTCAGGATCCAGGACCAGCCTGCGGCTGGCTCCCTTCATGAATTCCAGGAACGGGATCCACTGGACCGCGGCGAGCCCCAGCGCCCAGAGCCCCCCTTGGATGAGGCACTTCAACCCTTTGCGCCCCTGGCTGGACGCCCAGATCGAAACAGCCAGCACGCTGAGAATGGAGAACGGCGGGAAGCCCGCGAACCACTGCATGGCAAGGCTGACTCCTAAGCCCAAAGGGGAAAGCCCCGACTGGAAGTACAGGATAGCGGGCAGCCAGGCCGCGGCGGCAAAATGATTCGGGAAAGTCGCGCGACCGGTGAAGGTGCCATTGAGGCCCGCCAGCGCCGCGGCCACCGCCGAGGCGGCGGCCGAACGATGCAGCCGCCATGCCAATGCGCCCAAAAAACCCGAAGCCAGCAAAGTATGCAGCACCACCCACGACCGGAGAAAACCCGAAAAATCAGGCAGGAGGCACAGAAGCCGCATCACCGGATACGCCGTCATGGTCTGAGGATCGGCGAGGAACGGCTCGCCCATGTCACGCCAAGGATTCCAGGCCGGCAGCAGGCTCCCCGCCCCCAGATTCCTCGTCATGCTCCAATTGGGGTACGACAGGGCGATCATATTGCCGTCAAGCGGCACCAGACCCTTGATCAGCAGCGGGGCCCACGCGACGCATATCACGGTCAATACGGCGACAACCGCGCAACCGACCAGGAGAGGAGTGACGCGCTTCATCGCGGCTAGCTTACCAAACCGGCATTGCTCGCGGTTCGGACGGCTTATTTACTTTACTCTAGGCTACCATGAGATTGGCCGTA
Source organism: Elusimicrobiota bacterium (assembly GCA_016191335.1). GTDB lineage: Bacteria > Elusimicrobiota > Elusimicrobia > UBA1565 > UBA9628 > GWA2-66-18. The sequence goes on from JACPOW010000018.1 coordinate 66,414, forward strand.
TGCATGCTTTTTCTGACGCTTCGAGCCTACGCGCACGAAGGCTACCCGATATCACCCGTGCGAATGACGCTCCGCGTGGAGCCCGACAGGATCGTCGCGGATCTCCGCACTGATTCCATCTTCTGGATCGAAGAAGTGGCCGGCCTCCACCCCATGCCCGCGCAGGATTGGCCCGACGAGACCCGGGCGAAGGTGGAATCCTATGTCAACGCGCATTTCCGGCTTTCCGCGAGCGGGACCGCGTTGAACGGGCGACTGACGCGGGCTCGCTACCGCCAGATGCCCTGGCAAGTCAACGAGGAAGGCGAGTTTTTATTGCGCATGGAGTATCCCGCCGCCCCCTCCGGAACGCCGCTGACAGGAACCGCGAACTTCTTCGAGGAATACCGCCGCGAGATGGCCGCCGAATACCGCGGCCGTGCGATCCCTTACACGAGCGATTATCGGACGGTCGTGGACGTACCGGGCCGCCGCCGCCTGTCGTTCATCCTCACCGCCGACGCGCCCTCCTTCACCGCGTCGACGGACGAGGCGCGGCGGACCCCGTTCGCGATGGCGCTCGAGAGCCTGCGCCGCGGCGCGGAGGCGGCCCTCGGGACGGCCGCCGGCTTCCCGACCGTGCTCGCGATCGCTCTGTGCCTCGGGACGCGCCCCCCCGGGCGGGGCGCTTCGGGCCTCCTGCTCGCCGCGGCCGCGGGCGGGTTCGCCGCCGGGGGCCTGCTCCCCGCGCCCGCCTGGCTCGTCTGGGCGGCAACGCTCGGAGCGACCGTCGCCGCCTGGATGGGAAGGCTCGCCCCGGCCGCGGGCGCGGCCGCCGCGGCGTGCCTGGGCCTCGCCTGGTGCGCCGCCGCCCGGCCCGCGCTGCCGCACGCCGCCCTCGCGCT
>JACPOW010000102.1:0-1240 GCA_016191335.1 Elusimicrobiota bacterium
GCCGGCGCGGTCATCTTCGACCTGATGAACGTGCTGATCTACCGCCTCATCACCCCCGGCTACGGCAAGCTCGTCGCCGGCTCCGCGGGCATGGCCGCGGTGCAGGGCAACCTCGTCGGCATGTTCAGCTTCGGCGGCCTCATCCTCGCGGCGGTGTTCCTGGTCCTCGAGCGGCGCGACAAGAAGAAGAACGAGGGCAAGACCCCGGACGAGCTCCTCGCCTCCGAGCGCTCCTCGATGCTGCGCTGGACCATGCTCGGCATCCCCGCGCTGGCCCTGCTCGGCGTGATGGCCTTCAACCTCGTGCTCCCGTTCGCCCCGCTGATGTTCCTCGACATCAACTGGGTCCCGAGCACGGTGCTGGCCGCCGCGCTGATCCCGTTCGGCTTCATGCAGGTCGCCGCGTCGATCAAGCTCAACTCCTTCTTCCAGGAGCGCCTGCCCTCCGACTCGGGCAAGGTGCAGAAGGCCCTGGCCTTCTCCGGCTCGGCGATGACGGCGCTGTCGATCGTGCTGATGCTGGCGCTGAAGCCGCTGTTCAGCGACATCGCCGCCTTCAACCCGTTCCCGTACCTCGCGATGGCCCTGATCCCCGTCGGCGTCGCGCTGTTCTTCATCCAGCGCAAGCTGGCGAACGCGACCAAGCCCGAGAACATCAAGCTCGCCGCGGACGCCCCCGACCAGAAGTCGGCCGGCGGCTTCGTCGGCGTCCTCCTCGGCGTCATCGCCGCCGCTCTGCTCCTGAGCTTCATGCCCTTCATCCCCGGGATGGCGGGCGTGCTGGCCGGCTTCGGCGTGCTCGGGAAGTTCGCGCTGAACCTCGGGATCGCCCTCGCGATCCCGGCCGCGGGCTGGTTCGCCGACCGCGCGCTGCGCAAGCGCTCCGCCGCCAAGAAGTAACGGCGACTCGGGCCGGGGCGGCGGGATGACCTCCTCCGGGGACGGGCGGGATTGACCCGCCCTCCGGCGGGTTTGCCGCGCTGCGGCAAACCCCACAGGCCGCCGGCGGAGGTCCACCCGCCGCCCCGATCGACCCGCATCCCGTTGTGCTTCATATCGACGTATCGCCATCGCCGAAGGCGACATGGCGATCGGCGCGCACGCCCCCAAAGGAATGTTGAGGCGCAGCCATCCTCATAAGGCGCGAGGGGTGATAAGGCCGGCGGCGGCTTCATGCCCTGAGGGGTGTGGGGTCGCCGCGCCGTTTGCGCTCGAAGCGCGGTCGACCCCAAGCGAGGCT
>JACPOW010000102.1:1322-9762 GCA_016191335.1 Elusimicrobiota bacterium
CCGCCGCCGGCCGTCATAGGTCCTTGGGCCCATATGAGGCTGGGCCCTCGGGCCCTTTCCAGCATGGGCCTTTCCGCGCAAGATAGATAGGCCGCAAGGTCCGAACCCCTAAACCCGTCGGAGGTATCGATGTATCGCCGAGCACCCCTCGTCCTGGCCGCCCTGATGTTCGCCCTGCCCGCCGCCGCGCAGTTCTCGCTGAAGGAGATCAAAGCCGCCCAGAAGGATCCCAACGTCTACACGCTCGACGAGATGTCGGTCGAGATCGTGAAGGTGGGGCCGTCCGTCTCCCCGACCGAAGTGGACGCCCCCGACCCGGGCGTCGGCGACGCGATCCCGGTCCTCGACTCGATCGTCAACCTGGGCGAGAAGATCTGGAAGATCGTCAAAGACAACGCCCCGGTCGTGAACGTGAAGGTCCAGTACGCGTCGGCGCTGCCGGAGGGCATCAAGACCTGGACGCAGATGGGAGGATGGTCGAGGCCGAAGGGGACGATCTACGAGCTCACGGCCAAGAACGCGTACGGCATGCGGGTGATCAAGCTGCGCTACCAGGTGCTGCGCACCGCCGGCGGCAGCTACAAGGGGACGGGCAAGTACCTGACCGCGGTGACGGTGGAGCCGCTGCTCGTCGAGGCGGCGTGGGGCTACCGGCTCAACGTCGACGCGAACGTCCCGGACTCGACCATCGTCAACGTGGGCACGAGCGAGGCGCCGATCGCCGCGATGTCGCCGCAGCTCGGCTGGACCATCGCGACGGCCCTCAAGGAGTCGCAGGGCAAGAGCATCTACTACCTCGAGGGCAACGGCGCCTTCCAGGAGGTCGGCGGACCGTTCCGGCGCGAGGGCCTCGACAAGGCGAAGGCCGCGATTGCGAAGACGATGGAGGAAACGCTACCATCCAAGATGTGACCGAGCATACCGCGCAGGAAATGGTTGCCGGGCCACGGCAACCATGAGAGTCCACAAGATAAAGCAATTCAGCGTATTCATGCCGAACAAGCCGGGGGCGCTCACGCGCCTCGCGGCTTTGTTCTCTGAGAAGGGGATCAACATCCTCGGCATCGCCTCCGAGGTCCGCGACGACTCGGGCCTGGTGCGCATCGCCCTCGAGAACGACGCCGAGGCGTCCTCGATCCTGTCGGCCGCGGGCTTCTCCAGCGTGGAGACCCACATCCTGTCCGTGGAGGTCGACGACAAGCCCGGGGAGCTGCTGCGCGTGGCGGCCGCGCTGGCCGACGGCAAGATCAACATCACGACGGTCTACGGCACCTCCGTGGAGGGGGCCCGGACCGCGCGCATCCTCATCGCGGCGCAGAACACCGACCGCGCCCTGGAGATCCTCGAAAAGCTCGGCTCCGGCGCCCCCAGCAACGCTTGAAAATCCGGTAGAATCAGGTCATGTGCCGTCTCTTCGCGCAAGTTGCCCCGGCTCCCGTCTCCGCCCGTGACGTCCTGGCGGACTCGGCGTTCTCCTTGCTCCGCCAGGCGGACGCCGATCCGGCCAACCCCCAGAAGGACGGATGGGGGCTGGCGTGGTTCGGGGCCGACGGCAAGCCCCGGGTGCTCAAAAGCGGGCGCCCGGCGCCCGAGGAGAGGGAGCGGTTCACGGCCGCCGCCGGAGAGGCCCTCTCGCCCGTGGTCCTCGGCCACATCCGCGCCGCCTCGAAGGGCATCGGCATCGACGACGGCCGAGCGCATCCCTTCACGGACGAGGGCTGGGTCTTCATCCACAACGGGACTTTGTTCATCCACCGGGAGGTCGCCGCGGCCCTCGGCCCGCGCCGCGCGCGCCTGACGACCGACAGCGACACCGAGGTCTATTTCCAGCAGTTCCTGAAGTTCGTCGCCCAAGGCAAGACGCCTTCCGAGGCCTTCGAGGCCTGCGTCGCCGAGGACTGGCGGCTGTGGGAGTCGTGCCGGAGCCTTTACCCGGAACTCCCGGGCCCCTACTCGAGCCTCAACGCGATCGCCTCCGATGGGAAAGGGATCCATGCGCTGTGCCACGCCGCGCACCGCGGGCTCGCCGAGCACGGCGTCTTCCATCCGGATCAGCCGTGGTCGGTCATGAGCTTCTCGACCCGCGACGGCCGTTTCCTGCTCGCCAGCGAAGGCGTCGACGGGGGGGACTGGACGCGCCTGTCCCCGCCCGAGACGCTCTCCGCCGTCCCGTCCCCGCGCGGCGTCGACGTGCGCCGCCGCCCTCTCAAGCTCGTCGGCCCGCTCGGTCCAGTCCCGGAGGTCTCCCGCTCATGAAATATGTCCTGCTCGTCTGCGCCATCGCCGTCGCCGGCTTCATGGCCTACAAGGAGTTCAAGCCGGCCCCTCCGCCGCCGCCCCCGCCGCCGCCGCCCGCGATCCTCTCCGAGCCCGCGCCCGTGATCAACGAGGAGGAGCAGGCCAAGATCCTCAAGTCCACCGAGGACCAGGACCCGAGCGTGCGCTGGGAGGCCGTCCTGCTCCTCGACAAGATGAAGTCCCCGCAGGCGATGCCGGTCATCTTCCACATGCTCAAGAAGGACCTCGAGGCGCCGCTGCGCATCAAGGCCTGCGAGTTGCTGAGCAACCGGCGCGGCGCCGACGTGCTCGACGCGCTCGTCGGCGCGCTGAAGGACCAGGAGCCGGACGTTCGCCTCGCCTCGCTGCGCGCCATCGAGAAGATCGGCGACTACTCGGTGGCCGGCGTCATCGCCACGGGGCCGATCAAGGACCAGGAGGAGACCGTCCGCCTCCAGGCGCTCAAGACGCTGAACACCCTCCAGGACAAGAAGCAGGCCGAGATCGAGGCCGCCCGCGTGCGCTACGAGCAGGAAAAAGCGGCGGCGGCGGAAGCGGCGAAGAAGGGCTAGACCGTGAACCGACTGGCGATGCTGTTCATCTTCCTCGGGGCGGCCTCCTTCCTCGTCTGGGACCACCTGCACCCCGAGCGCGCGGCGGTGGCGCCGCCGCCGCCGCCCGCCATCGTCCAGCAGCCCGGGCCGGTCTTCTCCGAGGACGAGATCCGGAAGGTCCGCATGTCGCTGCAGGACGCGGACTCCTCGGTGCGCTGGGCCGCGATCCAGCTCCTGTTCAACATCCGCGACCCCCAGCTCGGGCCGAGCCTGGAGAAGATGCTGGCCGAGGACCCGGACCCCGAGGTGCGCATGAAGGTCGTGACGCTGTTCAAGGGGCGGGAGGACCTGTCCCGCCTCGGCGCGCTCGTGCGCGGCCTCGGCGACTACGATTCGAACGTGCGCATCGCCTCGCTCCAGGCGCTGGGCGACATCGGCGACCCGTCGGTCGCGGTCTGGGTCACCGCCCTGCTCCGCGACACCGAGCCGCCGGTGCGCATCGAGGCGCTGCGCACCTTGGGACGCTTCCAGGACAAGCGCAAGGCCGAGTTCAAGATCCTCGCAGACAAGCTGCGCGCCGACTACGAGGACGCCGTGCGCCGCGCCGCCGCGCGCCGCTGAAAAGAAAACAGACCCAGTCAGGAGAGAGAGACATGGAACTCACCGGCATCAAGGAGCTCAACAAGAAGGTCGCCGAAGAGAGCCTGTTCGTGCAGGACCTCAAGAGGGAGATCGCGAAGGTCATCATCGGCCAGGACGAGACGCTCGACCGCATCCTCGCCGCCCTGGTCTCCGGCGGCCACGTGCTGCTCGAAGGCGTCCCCGGCCTCGCCAAGACGCTGACGATCAAGACCTTGGCGAACTGCGTGTCCGCCACTTTCTCGCGCATCCAGTTCACGCCCGACCTCCTGCCCGCCGACCTCACCGGGACCCTGATCCTCGACGCGAAGTCCGGCGACTTCAAGCCGCGCCTGGGGCCGGTGTTCGCCAACCTCGTCCTCGCCGACGAGATCAACCGCGCGCCCGCTAAAGTGCAGAGCGCTTTGCTCGAGGCGATGCAGGAGCGCCAGGTGACGATCGGCTCGGAGACCCACCGCCTGCCCGACCCGTTCCTCGTCCTCGCCACGCAGAACCCGATCGAGCAGGAGGGGACCTACCCGCTGCCCGAGGCCCAGGTCGACCGCTTCATGATGAAGATCCGCCTCGGCTATCCGACCAAGGCCGAGGAGAAGAGCATCCTCGAGCGCATGGCCGGCGGCGCCTTGCCGGCGGTCCGGCCGGTCGCGACCCCCGCGCAGCTGCAGCGGGCTCACGCCGTCGCCGCCTCGATCTACCTCGACGAGAAGATCAAGGACTACATCGTGGACCTGGTCTTCGCGACGCGCGAGCCCGAGAAGCACCGCCTCGCCTCGCACAAGCACCTGATCGCCTACGGCGCCAGCCCGCGCGCGACGATCTTCCTCGCTCAGGCCGCGAAGGCCCACGCCTTCATCAACGGCCGCGGCTACGTGACGCCCGAGGACGTCAAGACCATCGGCCCGGACGTCCTCCGCCACCGCGTCCTCGTCAGCTACGAGGCCGAGGCCGAGGGCGTGGACAGCGACAAGATCGTGCGCGCCGTCTTCGAGGCCGTCGAAGTCCCCTGACCAAGATGGTGTCAGGCCTTTCGTTCTTTGCATAACTTATGCAAAGAACGAAAGGCCTGACACCAAACTAAAATGCTCCCTCAAGAAATCCTCGCGCAGGTAAGGCGCCTCGAGATCGTCACGGGAAGGCTCGTCTCCGAGAGCTTCTCCGGCGACTACCTGAGCGTCTTCAAGGGGCGCGGGATGGAGTTCGCGTCGGTGCGCGAGTACGCGGAGGGGGACGACCCCCGCGACATCGACCGCAACGTCAGCGCCCGCGCCGGCAAGCCCTTCGTCCGCCAGTACGTCGAGGAGCGCGAGCTCACCGTCGTCATCGCGGTGGACCTGTCCTCCTCGCTGTCGTTCGGCTCGGCCGGCCGGCTCAAGCGCGAGTCGGCGACGGAGATCGGCGCTGCGCTGGCCTTCGCGGCCCTGCAGAACAACGACAAGGTCGGGCTCGCCGTGTTCACCGACGGCCTCGAGCGGTGGCTGCCCCCGCGCAAGGGGCGGCGCCACGTGCTCGCCGTCATCCGCGAGATCCTCGCCTTCGAGCCGAAGGGGAGGAGGACGGCGATCGGGCCGTCGCTGGACCGGCTGACGCGCATGCTCAAGCGCCGCTGCATCGTCGTCCTCATCTCCGACTTCCGGGACGCGGGCTTCGAGCGGGCGCTCAAGCTCTGCGCCATCAAGCACGACCTGATCCCGGTCGTCGTCGAGGACCCCCGAGAATCCGAGCTCCCGGCCGCGTCCGCCGTCGTCGCGGTGCGCGACCCCGAGACCGGCGCCGAGGGCGTCTTCGATCTGCGCGCCGACGCCGCCGAGTACGCGCGGGAGGAAGCCGCGCGCCGCGCCGAGCTCGAACGCGTCTTCCGGGCGAGCGGCGTCGAGGCGGTGAAGGTCACGACGGACAAGCCGTCGCTCGACCCGCTGCTCGCCTTCTTCAGAAGGCGCGCGAAGAGGCGGAGCCGGTGAGATATCTCCCGTTGTTGCTCCTGTTGAGCACGCCCGCGCTCGCGCAGCAGGCCTCTTGGCAGGTCTCCGCCTCATCGTCCGCCGTCCTGGCCGCGGAGTCCGTCGTCGTCTACCGCGGCGCTCCGTCCGGGCTGAAGGCCGACCTCGCCGGCTCCCACACCGGCGATGTCGTGGTCGTCGACGCCGTCGAGAAAGACGGCCTGTGGTCCTGGACTTTGCTGCCGTTGTCGACCGGCGCGCTGTCCTTCGTCGCCAATTTCAAGACTCCCGACGGCCATACCGTCTCCGCGCCCGCGGCCGCCTTCACCGTCTCCGTCGCCCGCCTTCCCGACGACGCGGACATCTCCGACATCAAGGGCCCCCTCAGGGCCCGCCCGGCGCTGTGGCCGTGGCTGCTGGCCGCCGCGCTCGCCTGGGCCGCCTGGCGCGGCTGGAAGCGCTGGAAGGCCCGCCGGACCGCGCCCGACGGCTCGCCCATCGCGGCCGCCCCCGTCCTCCCGCCGGAGGAGGTCGCGGCCCTCGCGATCGCGGAGCTGCGCGCCTCGGGGCTGTGGGAGAACGACCAGGCCGCCTACTACCTGCGCCTGACCGACATCCTGCGCGTCTACCTCGAGGCCCGCTACGGCGAGCCGGTCACCGCGATGACGAGCGTCGAGGTCGAGCGGCTGGTCAAGGCGCGCGCGAAGGACCTGCAGATCGGCGGCGGCGTCCGGGAGCTCCTCTCGCGCGCGGACCTGGTCAAGTTCGCGAAGGCCAAGCCCGGCCCCGAGGAGGGCCCGCGCGACGCCGACCTGGCTCTCGGCCTCATCAAGGCGACGACGCCGCGCGTCTACGCCCAGAAGGAGAAGGCCCCGTGAGGCTGCTCCATCCGTGGCTGCTCCTCCTCGTCATCCCGGCCCTCGCGGCGGGCGCCGCGGCGCTGCTGCTCTCGGCCGGGGCGAAGCTCTCCTTGCCCGCGGGCGAGCGCCTCAGGGCGCGCGCGCCTTCGCTCAGGGCCCGGGCCGCGCGCGCGGCCCCGCCGGTCCTGCTCGCCCTGGCGCTGTGCCTGATCGCGGCCGCCCTGGCGCGGCCGCAGAAGACGGTCAAGTTCGCCGGAGGCGAGGGCGAAGGCATCGACATCATGCTCTCGATCGACAGCTCGCTGTCGATGAAGGCCGTCGACTTCAAGCCGACGCGCGTCGACGCCGCCAAGGCGACCGCCCGCCGCTTCGTGCAGGGCCGCGCGCAGGACCGCATCGGGCTGACGACCTTCGGCGGCGCCCCGCTGCTGCTGTGCCCTCCGACGCTCGACTACGACGCCCTGCTCGGCCGCCTCGACGAGCTCGACGCCGGGATGACGCGCGCCGACGGGACCGCCCTCGGCGACGGCCTGGCGTCGGCCGTCGCGCGGCTGAAGGATTCGAACGCGAAGAGCAAGGTCATCATCCTGCTCTCCGACGGGCGGGCGAACACCGGCGTCGTGGACCCGCTCACCGCGGCGAAGGCCGCGGCGTCCTACGGCATCAAGGTGTACGCGATCGGCGTCGCGAGCAAGGGCGAGTCGTCGATGACGATCGACGACCCCCGGTACGGCCGCGTGACGGTGCCCGTCACCGACGACCTGGACGAGGAGCTCCTCTCCGAGATCGCGCGGCTGACGGACGGCAAGGCCTACCGCGCGCAGGACGGCGGCGAGCTCAGGAACATCTTCGCGGCGATCGACCGGATGGAGAAGTCGAAGGTGGCCCTGCCGAAGATCGCGGCGGTCGGCGACCTGAACCAGTGGCCGCTCGCCGCGGCCCTCGTGCTGCTGCTGCTCGAGTCCGCGCTGTCCGCGGGCCCGCTGCTGAGGTGGCCCTGATGTTCCGCCACCCCTTCTGGCTGGCCGCCGGCGCGCTCCTTCTGCCCGCCGCCTGGGCGCTGCTGCGCTGGGCCGAGGCTCGGCGCCGCTCCGTGAGCGAGGCGATGGGCCGGGGGCTCGCGGCCTCCGGGCGCAAGACCTCCGCCAGGCTGCGCCTCTCCGGGCTCGCCTTCCTCCTGCTCGCGCTCGCCGGGCCGCAGTTCGGCGTCGAGCTCGTCGAGACCCGCTCCGACGCGCGGCAGGCCGTGGTCGCGGTGGACGTCTCCCTGTCGATGATGACCCAGGACGTCAAGCCGAACCGCCTCGAGCGCGCGAAATCCTCGCTCGCTCTCCTGATCGACCAGCTCCGCGGCGAGCGCGTGGGCGTCGTCGCGTTCGCGGGGGAGGCGCAGACCGTCTGCCCGCTCACGCAGGACGCCGACGCGGCCAAGCAGCTCCTCGGCGCGCTCGAGATCGGCGCCGTGCCCACCCCCGGCACCGCCGTCGGCGCCGCGCTGCGCACCGCCGTCGCGATGCTCGGCCGCTACCCGGGGGGCAAGGCCGTGATCCTCCTCACCGACGGCGAGGACCACAAGTCCGACCCGCTCGGCGCCGCGCGCGAGGCCGCCGCCGCCGGCGTGCGGGTCTACGCCGTCGGCATCGGCACGCCGGACGGGGAGCCGATCCCGAGCGCGGGCGGGACCTACCACAAGGACGCCAAGGGCGGCACCGTCGTCAGCCGCCTCGACGAGCCCACCCTCGCGCAGATCGCGCGGGAGACGGGCGGCGCCTACTACCGCACGACGCCCGGCTCCGACGAGATCACCGACATCGCCAAGCGCATACGGGAGCTCGACTCGGCGAAGGGCGTCTCGGGGACCGCGAACCTCTGGCGCAACCGCTACGCCTGGCCGGCGTCGGCGGCGTTCCTGCTCCTGCTCCTCGAGCTGCTCTCGTCGCTGCGCCCGCTCGCGCCGTCCGCCGCGGCGCCGGCGGCCGCGCGGGCCGCGGCCCTCGCGGCGGCTTTGCTCGCGCTGGCCGTCCCGTCCGCGGCGGCCACGGCCGAAGGCTCGCTGCGCGCGGGGAACCGCCTCTACGGCCGGGAGCGGTACGAGGGCGCCCTCGAGCGCTACGGGGAGGCCGCCGCGACGGCGCCCAAGGACCCGCGCCCCGCGTTCAACGCGGGCGGCGCC
>JACPOW010000130.1 GCA_016191335.1 Elusimicrobiota bacterium
CAAGTCCTCGTCTGGCTGGAGGGGCCCCATGAACGATTCCCACCCAGGTTTTCGCGAAGCGAAAACCCTGGCGCCGCAGGCGCCATTCCGTTCAAATGCCGTTGTCAGCGTGGTGCTTCAAAACCCCGTGAACTTGGAGTTAAGCCTGTCTTGACAGGGCCGGGGGCCGGGGTTACACTCCGGATACCCCTCTTATGAGACACTCTCGACATTTTCTTCTTGCCGCTGCCGTGTGCTCCGCCGCTTCGCCAGCCTTTGGCGTTGGCGGCGATGCGAACATGGTTTCTTCGGAGGCTGAGGCCACTGCCCCTCCCTCCTGCCAAACCGGCACCACGAGCGACGGCAAAGGCGGCTGCGTGACGGTCAAGCCTAAGCCCCGCCCCGAGGTCGTCAGCAAGGACGGCGTCCAGTACCCCACCCAGCTCGACTGCGCGAACGGCCAGGCCTCCCCGGAACTGTGCAGCGCCGACTCGACGACCCGCGCCTCCGACACGACGACCGACGCGAACCTTCCCCCGGTAGTGACCGGACCCATCGGGACGGCCGCCGGCCGGGGATTGACCAGCCTCACCGGCGGGTTGGGCAATCGGGCCAAGACCGATATCAAGGACATGGCCGATAGGACCGGCGGGACGGTGACCCGCACTCCCTCGGGCCAGACCCCCGCGTCGACCCCGGTCGCCTTCCCGCCCGCGTCGAACCCGGAGACCGAGCAGGCCCGCCAGGAAGTGGCCCGTCTGGTCAACGCGAACGACACCGCCGCCGCGCGCGAGTACGCCGTCGCGGCCCTGGCCCGCCACCCCGAAGACCCCGCCTTGCAGTCGTTCGTCAAGCTCACCGCCCCCGTGAAGACCGCCGTGGACCAGAAGACGGTGAAGTCCCGCATCGCCGAGCTCGCGGCGGGCATGCGCCAGGACGAGGGAACGGGCAACGGCGCCATCCTCGCCTCACCCATCTCGTTCGGCGCGCTGGCCGGGGGAGCCTCGCGCGGCCCCGCGGCGATGCCCGCCGGCCTGACCGTTCCCGACCTGCGCGGCAACGCGGTCCTGCGCGACGCCTCCGGCAAGATCGCGATCAAGGACTACGCCGGCGCGGAGGGCGTCCTGACCCGCCGCATCGCGGAGAACCCGAACGACGCCGGCGCCTTCAGCCTGCGCGCGCTCACCCGCCGCTACCTGACCCGCTTCGCCGACTCGGCCGAGGACGCCAAGCGCGCCGTCGAGCTGAACCCCCGCGACTCCCGGTCTTTGCATCTGCTCTCCCGCGACCTCACCGACCTCGGCCGCCCGAAGGAGGCCGTCGCCGCCGCCGACCGGGCCCTGGCCCTCGACAACAACGACCCCCACGCCTACGTCGCCCGCGCCGTCGCCTACGGCGCGATGGGACGCGGCGAGGAGCAGCTGGCCGACCTCGCGCGCGCGGCGGCCCTCGACAACCAGTTCGACGCGCTGTATCAGGAGGCCCTCGCGGTGAAAGGAGGAGGCGCTCCCCGGAGCTCCCGCTCCTGGCCGGTGTGGCTCGGGGCCGTGGGCACGGCCTTGCTGTTCTTCTCGTTCGCGCTGTTCCGCAAGCGCGGAGACTCGTCGGTGCGCATGGCCCTGCGCAAGGAGGACCACGACGCCTTCGCCGCGGCCGCGCCGCGCGTGGACGCCGTGCCCAAGGGCTTCCGCGTCGTCAAGACGCTCGGCCAGGGCGGCATGGGCGTCGTGTACGAGGCCGTGGACCTGGGCCTGCAGAGGACCGTGGCGCTCAAGAAGCTGCGCCCCGAGGTGTCGGACAACCCGCGCGAGCGCCAGCGGTTCCTGAAGGAGGCGCGCACCGTCGCCGCGCTCAAGCACCCCAACATCGTCGAGATCCACGCCATCCACGAGGACTCGGAGGGCCTGTTCATCGTGTTCGAGCGCGTGCCGGGGGAGACCTTGCATGAGCTGATCGGACGCGGGCCGGCGAACCCCGCGGAGATCGCCGCTTTCCTGAAGCAGATCGCGTCGGCGCTGGACTACGCGCACGGCCAGGGCGTCGTGCACCAGGACCTCAAGCCCGCCAACGTGATGATCCACGCGGGTCAGGCCAAGGTCATGGACTTCGGCATCGCCCGGCGCGTGGCGGAGACGATGTCGACGATGTCGAAGATCGAGGTGGCGGGCACGCCGGCCTACATGTCGCCCGAGCAGGAGCAGGGCGTGGTGACGCCGTCGGCGGACGTGTTCGCGCTCGGAGCGTGCGCCTACGAGAGCCTGACCGGGGTGCTGCCGTTCCCGATGGGAGGGCTGATGCTCAAGGCGCAGAAGATGTACCGCAAGCCCTCGGAGGCGACGCCCAGTCTGAAGGCGGGCGTCGACGCGGCCATCGCGCGCGCTCTCGAGCCGCGGCCCGAGGACCGCTGGCCCTCGGCGTCTTCTTTCGTGGACGCCCTGTCGCGCGCGCTCGTCGGTTAGCGGTAGCGCCGGCGGAACTCGGCTTCGTCGCCGAGAGGGATCAGCCCCGCGGCGCGACGCGCCAGATGAGCCGCCATCCCCGCCCCGAGATAGGACAGCGCGTGCAGCTCGCGCAATAACGGCTTGGTGCGCAGGAACTTCTTGAGCTCCGGCGACGGGTTCGGCCACGAGGGGATGTCCCCGACGGGCTTGCCGTCCAAGGTCAGAAGATGGGTCCGGCAGGGGCCGCCCGCGCCCAGCTTCCGGCAGGCGGCGTCGACCGCGGTCTCGGCCATCACGCGGTAGTCGGACATCTTGCCGCCGCCGATGGTGAGGAAGCCGGCCACGCCGTCGCGCTTCTCGTGGTCGAACACCTCGAAGTCGCGCGAGAGGAGCTTCTCCGCGCCGGGCTGACCCAGGATCGGGCGCGAGCCGACGATGGACGCGTCGTGCTTCTCCGGCCACGCTTTGAAATAACGCTTCACCGAGCGCGTCAGGTAGCCGATCTCCTCCTCGGTGGTGCGCGTCTGGTCGGGGTCGAGCGGACCGGGGAGGTCGGTGGGCCCCACCCAGGTGCCGAGGGGGGAGGGGACGACGAAGACGTAGCGGGAGCGGTCCTCGGCCTCGAGCAGGAGACCCACCGGCGTAAGGGCTTTGTCTCGATAGATAAGGTGGGTCCCTTTCATGAGGCGCAGGGGCATGCGCACGCCGGCCATGGTCGAGACCTTGTCGATCCAGGGGCCGGCCGCGTTGATGGTGATCTTGCCGCGCAGTTCGCGGCCGCCGGCGCTCACGCCCGCCACGCGCGCGCCGTCCTTGAGCACGGCGGTGACCGGGGTGTCGAGCAGGACCTCGGCGCCGGCGGATCTCGCCGAGTCGAGCGTGCGGCGGGCGAGGGCCTCGGCGTCCACCCACCACTCGTCGAAGACCAAAGCGCCGAGCAGGCCCTCGGGGGCGAGGCCCGGGACGACGCGCAGGGCGGCCTCCGCGGTCAGGCGCATGTGAGGGCGGCCGTACTTCATCGGCTGGAAGCGGTCGTACTGCTCGAACAACGTCTCGACGGTCTCCAGGCCGCGGCTGTGCCCTTTATAGACCGGCCAGACGATGGGCAGGCGGGTGAGCAGGTCGCCGGCGGTGCGCACGATGTGGCCGGAGTCCCAGCAGGAGGAGTGGGTGGTGAGGCGGTCGTAGAGCAGGTAGCGCACGCCGCCGTGGATCAGGTGCGTCGAGGCGGCCGTGGTCCCGCCGCCGGGCTGGCCCCTTTCCAGGAGGCAGACCTTCAGGCCGCGGAGCGCCGCGTCGCGGGCCACGCCCGCTCCGGTGACGCCGCCGCCGATGACGACGAGGTCGAACTCGCTCATTCCAGGGGGAACTCCTGGCCGTACTCGGGGCACTCGACGCGGGTGATGCCCTCCGCGCGCAGGAGCTCCTTGAGGGCGGCGCGGTCGGAGGGGTCGCCGTGCACCAGGAAGATCGTCCGCGGGCGCGGGTCGAGGGACTTCATGAACCACATCAGGTCGCCTTGGTCGGCGTGGGCGGAGAAGGTGTGGAGGGTCTCGACGCGCGCCCAGACCGCGTGCTCGAGGCCGAAGATCTTGACCTTCTTGGCGCCGTCCTGCAGGCGCCGGCCGAGCGTGCCCTGCGCCTGGTAGCCGACCATGAGGACGGTGGTGGTGTCCTTGTCGAGGTTGTTCCGCAGATGATGGAGGATGCGCCCGCCCTCGCACATGCCCGAGGCGGAGAGGATGATCATCGGGCCCTTCTTGTCGTTGAGGGCCTGGGACTCGAGGGCGGTGCGCACGTAGCGGATGGCCTTGAAGTCGAAGGGGTCGCCCTCCTTGGCCACGTAGTCCTTGAACTCGGGGGAGAAGGAGAAGCCGTCGAGGTGGCGGCTGAAGATCTCGGTGATGTTGATCGCCATCGGGCTGTCCACGTAGACGGGGATCAGGGGGATCTGGCCGCGGCGGATCATCTTCTCGAGCACGAAGATGATCTCCTGCGTGCGCTCGAGCGCGAAGCTCGGGATCAGGATCTTGCCCTTCTCGGCGACGGCGCGGTCGACGACGGTCTTGATGAGGGACTCCACGCGGTCGACCGGGTCGTGGTTGCGGTCGCCGTAGGTGCTCTCGATGAGCAGGTAGTCCACCGTCTTGGGGACGTCCGGCGGGTCCATGAGCAGGCTCTTGCGCCGGCCAAGGTCGCCGGTGAAGAAGACCCGGCGCAGGCCCTTGGCCGTCTTCGTCTCCACCTCGATCATCGCCGAGCCCAGGACGTGCCCCGCGTTGTGGAAGCGGAATCGGACCTTGTCGCTCAGCTCGACCCAGGTCATGAAGGGACGGGGCGTGAACAGGGCCAGGCAGGCGTCGACGTCGGCCTCGGTGTAGAGCGGCTCGATCGTCTCCTTGCTGCCCTGGCGCGCGTGGATCTTGTTGAAGAAGGCGGCGTCGGACTCCTGCAGTCGCGCCGAGTCGCGGAGCATGATGGCCGTGATCTCGAGCGTGGCCTCCGTGCAGTAGATGAGGCCTTTGAAGCCTTTCTTGACGAGCAGGGGGAGGTTCCCGCAATGGTCCACGTGGGCGTGCGAGAGGAGGACCGCGTCCACGCCGGCCGGGTCGAAGGGGATGTCCCGGTTCTTGGCCAGGGCCTCCTTGCGGTGGCCCTGGAACAGGCCGCAGTCGAGGAGGACCTTGAGCCCCTCGGCCTCGAGCAGGTGCCTCGAGCCCGTCACCTCGCCGACCCCGCCGTGGAAGCCGATCTTCATGGTCAGAGTGTACGAAATGGTAGAATCCCGTTTCATGACCCGTGCCCGTTTTTACTTCCTCGCGGCCGTCGCCTTCCTCGCCGTCGGGGGGGGCTCCGTCGCCCTGCGCAAGCTCCTCGAGGGGATGCCGCCGATCCACACCCTCGAGGACTACACCCCCTCGCTGACGACCCGCGTCTACGACTCCAAGGGCACCGTCATCTCCGAGCTGTCCATCGAGAAGCGCGCCCTGCTGCCGCTGTCGAAGATCCCGGTAGATTTACAAAACGCCGTCATCGCGGTCGAGGACGACGCCTTCTTCAAGCACTGGGGCATCTCCCCCAAGGGCATCCTGCGCTCCTCGGTGCGCAACCTCATCGCCCGCCGCGTAGTGCAGGGCGCCTCCACCATCACCCAGCAGCTCGCCAAGCAGATCTTCCTCAAGCCCGAGCGCAAGTTCACCCGCAAGATCCGCGAGGTGCTGCTCGCCCTCGAGATCGAGCGCAACTTCTCCAAGCCCGAGATCCTCCAGCTCTACCTGAACCAGGTCTACTTCGGCGAGGGCGCCTACGGCGCCCAGGCCGCGGCGCGCAACTACTTCGGCAAGGAGGTCTCCGAGATGACCTTGGCCGACTGCGCCTTGCTCGCCGGCCTCATCCGCGCCCCGCGCGCCAACTCGCCCTTCTTCAAGCCGGAGAACGCCCGCAAGCGCCGCGCGGTCGTGCTCCAGCGCATGCTCGACGAGAAGCTGGTCACCTTGGCCGAGGCGAACGCCGCCAACGCCCAGCCCGTCCCGCTCGTCAAGCCGCTCGGCTTCGACTCCCAGGCGCCCTTTTTTGTCGAACACGTGCGGCGGCGCCTGGAGCAGAAGTTCGGCACCGCCGCCGTCTGGCGCGGCGGGATGAAGGTGCACACGACGCTCGACCTCGACATGCAGAAGAAGGCCGAGGAGATCATGGAGCGGGCGCTGACCGAGTTCGACGCCAAGGCCGCGGTCGAGCACGAGAAGAAGCTCAAGGAGCTCCTCGCCACCGGCGAGCCCCTGCCGCCCGAGATCTCCACGGCCCCGCTGGCCAAGATCCAGGGCGCCTTCGTCGTCATCGACATCAAGACCGGGGCCGTGCGCGCGATGATCGGCGGGCGCGACTCCCACTTCAACCGCGTCACCCAGGCCAAGCGCCAGCCCGGCTCCACCTTCAAGCCCTTCGTGTGGGCCGCCGCGCTCGGCTCCGGCATGACCGCCGCCTCGATGATCGATGACACGCCGCTCGCCTTCTACTTCGACGGCCGCGACTGGCGCCTGCTCGAGGGAGCGACCGACCAGTACTCGATCAACCTCGCCACCCAGCCGTTCGCCGCCTCGCCGGATTTCAAGATCTGGGTCCCCAACAACTACGACGGCAAGTTCATGGGCCGCATCACCTTGCGCAAGGCCCTGTCCCAGTCGCGCAACATCTCCTCGATCAACCTCATCACTTTGGTCGGGCCGCCGCTCGTCGTCGAGCTGGCCAAGCGCGCGGGCATCCGCTCCGAGCTCGAGCCGGCGCCCGCCCTCGGCCTCGGCGCCTCGGTCGTCACCCCTCTCGAGATGACCTCCGCCTTCGGCACCTTCGCCAACGGCGGCATCGCGGTCACGCCCTACACGCTCGAGCGCGCCGAGGACTCGACCGGCAAGCAGCTCGAGGGCCATCTCCCGTCCGAGAAGGAGGCGATGACGCCCCAGCTCGCCTACCTCGTCGTCAACCTCATGAAGGGCGTCGTGCAGGGCGGCACCGGCGCCTACGCCAGCCGCCTCGGCCGGCCGCTCGGCGGCAAGACCGGGACCTCGAACGACAACCGCGACCTCTGGTTCATCGGCTTCACCCCCGACCTCGTCGCCGGCGCCTGGATGGGCTACGACGACTTCACCTCGCTCGGCCGCAAGGACTGGACCGGCGGCTCCACCGTCGTGCCGTGGTGGACCGAGATCATGGGCGAGATCCTCAAGGAGTACCCGAAGCGGGACTTCCCGGCCCCGTCGGGCATCGTCTTCGCGACCATCGACAAGACGCAGGGCCTCCTCTATCAGCCGGCCTGCCCCAAGGCGAACAAGCTGCTCGAGGCGTTCGCCGCCGGCACCGAGCCCAAGGAGTACTGCGACCCGAACCGCGTCGGGCCCACGGTCATCGAGGTCTCCACCGACACGCTCGGCACGACGGCCCTGCCGGACGGCGGCTACGGCACCGTCAAGCCGTCCACCGGCGCCTACGCCCCGGCGCCCGCGCCGAACGAGGATCCCGACGCGCCCGCGCCGCTTCCCACCGACGGAGAGCTCGAGCCCGCGCCGGCCTTCGGCGAGGACAACGGCAGCCTGCAGTAGCGCGTTCTTCTGGTGTCAGGCCTACCGTTCTTTGCATAACTCCCCGATAGGGGGAGGATCTACTAGATGTAGACGCGCGGAGAGCGCGACGCCGTGCGGCGGATGGGCAGCTCGACGGCGTCGCCGGGCTTGAGGTCCGGCAGTCCCGTCGCGTCGATGAGCGTGTGCGAGATGCCGCAGCGCCCGACGAACGGAAGGTTCACGTCGTTCCGCTTGCCCCAGAACGACTGGCTCGCGCCCAGGCCGATCAGCCGCTCGGCGGGCGTCATCGTGAGGCCGTCCGCATAGCCTACTGGCAAGGTCGCGATCGTCATTCGCCGCGGCACGAGGTACTCGCTTGCGTAACCGATCGAGGAGCCCTTCGCGGCTTCGCGCACCGAGAGGACGCGCGCGAAGAAGCGCCACGGCATCTTGAGCGCCGCCGGCTTGGTCTTCGAGCGGTTGATGCCGTAGAGCAGGTTCCCGACGCAGGCGAGGTCGAAGCGGCGGTGGGGGAAGTCCATGAACACGGTCGAGTTCGCCGCGCGCAGGCGCAGCGACGGATCGAGGCGCTTGTACGGCGCGGTCAGGCGCTCGAAGGCGCCGAGCTTCTCCTCCGCCTCGACGGCGTTCTTGCCGGGCATGTAGCCGAGATGCGCCGAAATGCCGTCCACGGTCAGGCCGCGCAGCTTCGCGAGCGCCGTCATGAGCGCGGGCAGCTCCTTCGGAGGCAGGCCCCAGCGCGCGAGGCCGAACTCGAGGTCCACCTGGAGCCGGAACTTCCGGCCCTTGGCGGCCCGGTGGAGCGCCTTGGCCTGCGCGAGCGACTCGATGACCGGGATCACGCCGAGCTTCAGCGCCTGGGCGGAGTCCTCGGATAATACCGGAGCGAGCATCTGGATCGGCGCCTTGATTCCGGCATGGCGAAGGACCGCGGCCTCGGCGAGGTCGCGCACGCCGAGCCGCTCGGCCCCAGCCTTGAGGACGGTCCTCGACACCTCGACCGCGCCATGGCCGTAGCCGTCGGCCTTCACCGCGGCCACGAAGCCCGCGTCCTTGGGAAGCTGGGACTTGATCCACGCGGCGTTGCCGGCGATCGCGCCGAGGTCGATCTCGACCCATTTCATCAAGGAGGGGGAGGCCATCGCGGCATTCTATTAAAAACGGTGTCAGGCCTGTCGTTCTTTGCATAACTCATGCAACTTTTTGGCGTCTCGATCGTATGATAAGCATGGGAAGAAAACCTCGGACTCACTTTGTCGGTGCTATCTACCACGCGTATTCGCGTGGCGTCGATCGGCGTGCCATCTTCTTGGACGACGCCGATCGCAGGGCTTTCATCAACGTGATGGATCGTTGTGTTCGCGCCTGCGGCGCCATCTTGCATGCCTATTGTCTGATGCCCAACCATTTCCATCTGGCGATCGAAGTGGGCGAAGTGCCTCTCTCAGCCATCATGCAGCGCCTGTTGACCGCGTACTGCCAGATATTCAACGCCCGGCATGACCGCACGGGGCATCTGTTCGAGGCTCGGCACCACGCGAACATCTGCCTCGATGACCGTTATCTGACCGCTTTGATCCGGTATATCCATATGAACCCCGTCCGAGCGAAGC
Organism: Elusimicrobiota bacterium; assembly: GCA_016191335.1. Classification (GTDB taxonomy): domain Bacteria; phylum Elusimicrobiota; class Elusimicrobia; order UBA1565; family UBA9628; genus GWA2-66-18. The sequence goes on from JACPOW010000130.1 coordinate 9,112, forward strand.
TCGTGGCGAGGCCTCAAGACTGGCCCTGGTCTAGTTGTGCGGCATGGGGCGATTCCGGCGTCGATCTGGAGGGTTTCGACCCGTGGGGGTCCGGGAGATTGGAATCCGCCCTTCTTCGAAAAGAGACGGAAGGAATCCGGCCGCTCGCCGACATCGCGGGAGACGTCTCCTTGCGCTCCGGCGTCAGCGTCGAGCGGATTCGTTCCCGCGACCGCCGGACTCCCGTCGTCGACGCTCGAATGCTTGTCGCCGCGGAAGCGGTCCGCATCGGCCACCCTGCGGTGCGTGTGGCTGAATGGCTTCACGTCGCGCCCTGCACGATGACCCGCTATGGCACGAAAAGTTATGCAAAGAACGACAGGCCTGACACCATCTTCGTGGGGAAATAGGTAAAATGAACATATGGCGACACTGAAAATGGGCACGCGCGGCTCACCTCTCGCGCTCGCGCAGTCGGGAGCGGCGGCGCGGCAGCTGGAGAAGCTCAATCCCGGCCTGACGGTCGAGACGGTCGTCATCAAGACATCCGGCGACCTGTTCGGCGCGCCGTCGCCGGAGAAGGCCAAGCTCCTGCCCCAGGGAGCCAAGGGCCTGTGGATCAAGGAGCTCGAGGAGGCCCTGCTCGACGGGCGCGTGGACTTCGCGACGCACAGCTGCAAGGACCTGCCCGCCGTGCTCGCCGCCGGCCTGTCCATCGCCGCGTACCCCGAGCGCGAGGACCCGCGCGACGCCTTCGTGGCGCGCCCCGGGCTCGATTGGAACGAGGTGAAGGCGGGCACGCGCATCGCGACCTCCTCCCTGCGGCGCCAGCTGATGCTGAGCGCGGCCAAGCCCGGCGTGGCATTGCTCCCGCTGCGCGGCAACGTGGACACGCGCCTGCGCAAGCTCGCCGAGGGCGAGTACGACGCGATGGTCATCGCGCTCGCCGGCCTGCGGCGCATCGGCCGCGCGGACGTCCCGCACGAGGCGATGGACGTCAAGGTCATGCTCCCCGCGCCGGCGCAGGGCGCCCTGGCGCTCGAGGTGAAGACCGACCGCCGCGACATCGCCGCGATCGTGGGCCGGCTCGACCATCAGGCGACGCGCCGCTGCGTCGAGTTCGAGCGCGCCTTCCTCGCCGCCGTCGGCGGCGGCTGCGGCTCTCCCGTGGCCGCGTACGCGCAGCTGCGCGGCGAGGGCGTCAACCTCGAGGCGTTCTACGCCCACGAGGGCGAGAAGGCCGGCAAGCGCGTGGCGGGGCTGTGCGCCGACCCAGCGCGGCGTGAGGCGTTCGTGATGGACCTCGCCGCCCAAGCCAAGGCCCGGTGAAGAAGGTCGTCGGCGCGCCCGGCTCCGGGGCGCGCGCCTACCTCGCCCGCCTCATCCTCCAAGGCGAGCCTCCCGCCGGCGTCGAGGCGCCGAAGGGCCCTCTCGTCCTCGTCCTGCCCGACGCCGACGCCGTCGAGGACGCCGCCGACGCGGTCAAGGCGCTGGCCCCGTTGTTCGGCGGCAAGGCCGAGAGCGTCGCGGTGTTCGGCGACGACGCGCGCGAGCGCCTGGCCTCCCTCGAGCTCCTGCGCGGCGGGACGCGCTTGGCGCTCGCCACGCCCGAGGGCCTGTTCGCCGCCGCGCCGGGACGCGCCGACTTCTCCGCGCGCACCGTGCGCTTCCGCGCCGGGGACCTGAGCCCGCGCGACAGCGCCATCGACGCCCTCGTCGCCGCCGGCTATCAGCGCGTCGAGTTCGTCGAGAGCCCCGGCGAGTTCGCGGTGCGCGGCGCCGTGCTCGACTTCCACGCGCTCGAGCCGGCGGTCGCCTACCGCGTGCTCTACGACGAGGACCGCGTGGCCTCGATCCGTCCCTTCGACCCCATCTCCCAGGAGCCCCAGGCCGTGATCGCCCAGGCGGTGGCCACCCCCGCCGAGGAGCCCCAGGAGGGCGCCCGCGTCGTGGACTGGCTGACCGAGGGCGCCCTGTGGCTGCTCGGCGAGGGCGTGACGGTCGCGGTCCCCGAGGGCGTGCCGAGCCTCGGCCTCGCCCGCGGCGCGGCGACCGACCCCGAGGAGAAGGACTTCGGCGCGCGCGCCGTCGGCCCCTTCGGCGGCGACCCGAAGAACGCCTGGGCCGAGATGAAGCGCGACGCGGAGCGCGCCCAGAAGGTGGTCCTGTTCAGCCTCAACCACGGCGAGGACGCGCGCCTGCAGGAGATCCTCTCCGAGGAGCTCCCCGGCGTGCCGGTCCAGTTCCTGATCGGGCCGCTGCGCGAGGGGTTCCGCCGCCCGCTGTCGGAGCTCGCGGCGTACGCCACCTCGCAGATCTTCGAGCGCGACTGGCGCGGCGTCGGGCGCTGGAAGCGCTTCGCGGCCAAGGGCGCGGGCACGACGCGCTGGCGGGAGCTCAAGAACGGGGACTTCGTCGTCCATCAGGACTACGGCGTGGCGCGCTATCAGGGGCTCGAGCCCATCTCCGTGCCGGGTCACGGCCCTCAAGACTGCGTCAAGCTCGAATACCGCGGCTCGGACCGCCTCTTCGTCCCGCTCACCGAGTTCGACCGCGTGCAGAAGTACGCCGGGGCGGAGGGCAAGCGCCCGCGGCTCTCCTCCCTCGACACGCGGACCTGGGAGGAGGTCAAGAAGCAGGTCGCCGAGGGCGTGCGTGACCTGGCCCAGGAGCTGCTGCGCATGCAGGCCCGCCGCGCCGCCAAGCCCGGCCACGCCTTCCCCGGCGAGTCCGTGATGGAGAGGGAGTTCGCCGACGGCTTCCCGTACGAGCCCACCGAGGACCAGGCCAAGGCGATCGCGGACACGCTCGAGGACATGATGACGCCGCGGCCGATGGACCGCCTCGTGGTCGGCGACGTCGGCTTCGGCAAGACCGAGGTCGCCATGCGCGCCGCGTTCAAGTGCGCGATGGGGCTCAAGCAATGCGCGGTGCTGGCGCCGACGACGGTGCTGGCCGACCAGCACTTCCGCACCTTCTCCCGGCGCATGGCGGGCTTCCCCGTGCGCCTGGCGATGATGACCCGCTTCCAGACCAAGGCCGAGCAGAAGGGGATCCTGAAGGATCTTGCCGCGGGCAAGGTCGACGTGGTGATCGGAACCTCGCGGCTGCTGCAGAAGGACGTGCGCTTCCACGACATCGGCCTCATCGTCATCGACGAGGAGCACCGCTTCGGGGTCTCCGACAAGGAGAAGCTCAAGAAGATCCGCGAGAACGTGGACGTGCTCGCCTTGTCGGCGACTCCCATCCCGCGTTCCCTCCACCAGTCCATGACGGGCCTGCGCCAGATCTCGCTCATCCAGAGCGCCCCGGCCGGCCGCCAGCCCATCGTCACCCGCGTCGGCCCCTGGGACGAGCGGGTGATCTCGACGGCCATCGCCGAGGAGCTTGCGCGCGGCGGCCAGGTGTACTACGTCCACAACCGCGTGCGCACGATGGCCGACACGCTCGAGGCGATCAAGAGGCTGTCCGGCGGGGCGCGCGTGGCGATGGTGCACGGCCAGATGAAGGGCCCCGACATCGAGAAGGCGATGTGGGACCTGGCCCAGCGCAAGTCCGACGTGTTGGTCGCCTCGACCATCATCGAGTCCGGCCTCGACATCCCGAGCGTGAACACGCTATTAGTGGAAGACGCCCAGGACTTCGGCCTCGCCCAGCTCTACCAGCTGCGCGGCCGCATCGGCCGGGAGAAGAGCCGCGCGTTCTGCTACCTGTTCCATCCGCCCGACGCGCAGATGAAGGACCTGCCCGAGGACGCCATCAAGCGCCTGGACGCGCTCAAGGAGTTCGGGGCGTTGGGAGCGGGGATCAAGCTGGCCCTCCGGGACCTCGAGATCAGAGGAGCGGGCGACCTGCTCGGCGCCAAGCAGCACGGGTTCATGAACGCCGTCGGCGCGGACTATTACGCCCAGCTCCTGGAGAGCGAGGTGTCCCGCCTGCGCGGCAAGCGGCTCGAGGACGACGACCGGCCGGTCGAGGTGGACCTGCGCCTGCCCGCCTACATCCCGCAGGATTACCTGCCCGGCGAGATCGAGCGCCTGAAGATATATAAGAGAGCGCTTCGGGCTACGCCCGAAGAGGCCAAGGGCATCCTCGAGGAGCTGGAGCGGCTCTCCGGCCCCGCCCCGAAGCCGGTCGTGAACCTCTTCGCGATGCTGACCTTGCGCGCCGAGGCGCGCCGCGCGAAGGTGGCCGAGATCTCCGAGAAGGACGGGGCCGTCGAGCTGCGCTGGCGCGCCGACGCCCCGCCCCAGCCCGAGGCGCTCGCGCGCTGGATCAAGGCCTTCGGCAAGCGCGTTTCCTTCGTGCCCTCGAACGAGGGCGACGCCGTGCGCCTTGAGCTCGGGGACAAGTCCGCCATCGACGGCGTGCGCGAGTTCCTGAAGACCTAGCCCCGTCAAGGGCCCCCTCCCAGTTCATGGGGTTTTGAACCTCGGCAATTGAACGGCATGGCGCCTTCGGCGCCAGGGTTTTCGCTTCGCGAAAACCTGAAGGTTAAGCGGTAGAATTGGGCGCCAAGAACCGGTCTGGGTTTCCGAGCGGCGAGG
>JACPOW010000131.1 GCA_016191335.1 Elusimicrobiota bacterium
GGGTCTTCTCCGCCCTGAGTGGGTAAAATCAGCTTGAAAAGCGTGCAGTCGCCGACGGGAAAAGGGCCCTTGCAACCAGCGCCAAATCTGGCACGCTTTGCGGATGAAGAAACTGCGGCGTCTTTGGGACGCCTATCGCTTCCCCGGCTTCCGTCCAGGCCCAACCGTAGTCGGAGTCTTCGGTGACCGGCGAGCCCGCGTCATCAGCCTCCGTCGCCGGGGAAAAAAACGGCCTGCGGCGCTTGCGGCCGCGTCTACCACTGCTGGTACGACCGCAAGACGCGCCGAGTGCGCGATCTCCCGTGCGGGGAGATGCGCATTTACCTGGACGTGGAGATCCGCCGCGTCGACTGCAAGAGCTGCGGCAAGGTGAAGCAGGAGAAGCTGGCGTGGCTGGCGGACAACCCGTTCGTGACCAAGCGCTTCGCGTACTTCGTGGGTCGGCGGTGCCGGACGATGACGATCAAAGATGTGGCCGAGGAGACGCGGCTGGACTGGAAGACCATCAAGGCGCTCGACAAGGAGTACATGCGCGAGCAACTGCGCCGCGCGGGGAAGCCTTCGCCGAAAGTGATCGGCATCGACGAGATATCGATCCGCAGGGGGCACACGTATCGGATCGTGGTCAGCGACCTGGAGAAGCGCCGGCCGATCTGGTTCGGGGGAGTGGATCGATCAGAGGCGAGCTTGGACACGTTCTACGCGTCGCTGGGCTCGACGAGGAGCAAGAGGATACGTCTGGCGGTGATGGACATGTGGAAGGCGTTTCGGCTGTCCACGGCCAAGAACGCGCCGCAGGCGGCCGTGCTGTTCGACAAGTTCCACGTGATACGGCACCTGGGCGAAGCCTTGGACAAGGTGCGCAAGAACGAGTATTACCGCGTGACGGGCAAGGACAGGCGTTTCATCAAAGGGCAGAAGTACACGCTGCTGTCGCATCCAGAGAACCTCAAACCCGATGGGCGCAAGAGCCTGCGGTTATTGCTCAAGGCCAACCGGCGGCTGAACACGGCCTACATCCTCAAGGAGGAGTTCGGTGCGTATTTCGGCCATTCCCGCCACCCGTTTCGGACGATACCCCGCCACCGTCTCGGGGCATTACCCGCCAGCGTATCGGTCGTAACCCCGCCAGTGTGGCGTAGCGACGCTGAGCTGTTGGGATGTTAGCTTTTTCTCAGCCCTTCCTCGGTTTTCGGATTGACTCGCCTCGAAGCTCGAACTTGTAGGCGTTATGCATCAGCCGGTCGCAGATCGCGTCGGCCAGCGTGGGGTCGCCGATCGCCTCGTGCCAGTCTTTGAGCGGGCACTGGCTCGTGATGACCGTGGCCGCCGAGCCGTAGCGGTCCTCGATGATCTCCAGGAAGTCCTTGCGCTCCGCCACGGCCAAGGGCGTGATCAGGAAGTCGTCGATGATGAGGACCTGAACTTTTCCCATTCTCGTCAGCGCCTTTAGGTGTGAGCCGTCGCCCCGAGCCTGGTGAAGCGCCTCGAACAGCCGCGGCGCTCGCGCGTACAGCACGGGGTGTCCGGCCCGGGCGGCGAGATTTCCCAAGGCGCAGGCGATGTAGCTCTTGCCCACGCCCGTCGGCCCCGTGATCAGCACGTTGCGCCCCGCCGCCATCCAGGCGCCGTTGGCCAGTTCCATCATCGCCTGCCTGACCAGCCCGCGCGGGTGCCGGTAGTCGATGTCCTCGACGGCGGCCTGCTGCTTGAGCTTGGCATTCTTGAGCAGGCGCGCAAGCCTCCGATTGTCCCGGTGCATCTTCTCGTCCTGCGCCAGCAGTGCTGCGAACTCCGCGTGCGACAACTCCGCCTGTTTGGGATCGGCAAGCCTCTGGGGCAAGGACTGCGCCATCCCGAACAACTTCATGCTGTTGAGAATTCCGATCGTCTGTTCATTGAGCATTTGATCTCCTCCGGTCAGTGGTAATACTTCCCGCCGCGAACGTTCGCGTGGAAAGGCAAGGCGGTCTGAGCGGGCTCCCCGGCGCTCGTCTGCCGGTCCAGCCCGCGCAGTAAAATCGAACGCATCGACGTGTAGGTGCAGGTGTTGAACTCAAGGGCTCGGCCGGCGGCGGCCTCAACTCGCGCGGCGCCGTAATGTCCGAGCAGCTGCGTCAGTATCCCGAGACAGGCTTTGTACCCCTGCTCGGGATGATCGCGCTTGGCCATGATCTTCTCGACGACAAGCGCGGTCCCGGGCCCCGTCTTTTCGGCCCACTCGATGATGCGCGTGGGCGTCCACTCCAGGTGCTTTTGGTGCGCCGGCGGCATGTGGTCTTTGAGCGTGGTGTAGCCGTGGGCGACAAATGATCTCACGTGGCAGGCCACGCGCTCGTGTTTGTAAAACACCTCGACCATCGTCGCCGTCAGACGCGCCTCCAGCTTCTCGTGCAGAAGGCGGAACGGGACCGAGTAGTTGTGGCGCTCGAGCTCGACGTGGTAATTGAGGCTCACCCGCGCCATTTTCCATTCGGCGTATTCGTAGGGCCGTTCCGGCAGCGCCTTGGCGTTGGGGCGGTCGAGCGTTTCGAAAAGCTCTCGACGAGACTTCTTGACCTTGCGCAACGCCCGAGCGTTGAGCTGCTCCAGAAGCTCGGCGATCGCCGCGTTGAGGTCGGCGATGTTGAAGAACACGCGATGGCGCAGGACGGCCATGATCCAGCGCTGCACCACCAGAACCCCGGCCTCGACCTTGGCCTTGTCGCGGGGCTTGTACGGCCGCGCCGGCACCACCGCGCAGCCGTAGTGCGCCGCCAACTCCGCGTAGCTGCGATTGAGCTCGGGCTCGTAGAGGCTCGCCTTCACGACGCCGCTCTTGAGATTGTCGGGGACCAGCACGCTCGGCGCGCAGCCGAAATATTCCAGGGCGCGCACGTGCGATGCGGTCCAGTGCGGCAGGCTTTGCGTGAGCGTCGCCTCGGCGAACGTGTAGTTCGAAGCACCCCAGACCGCCACGAACATCTGCGTCGTTCGGACCTCTCCCGTTTCCTGGTCGACGATGGCCGGGCCGCCGCAATAATCGACGAAGACCTTCTCGCCGGCGCGGTGCTCCTGGCGCATGCAGTAGTCGAGCTTGCCTCGCCACCGCCGGTAGTACTCGCAGAACTGCGTGTACTGGTAGCCCTCGGGATGCTGCTCCTTGTACTCGAACCAGAGCTGCATGAGCGTGAGGCTGGCCTTCTTCTTGTAGGACCGAAGCTCCTCGTAGATGTATCGGCAGTCCGGCAAGGCGCGCTCCGGCCCCGGCGACTTCTGGGCCGGCTTCGGGAACAAGCGGGCCTCAAGCTCACAATCGTCCAAGGTCTCCGGAAGGGGCCAACCGAGGCCCGCCTTCTCGGCGCGCTTGAGATACATGCCGACGGTGTCCCGGTCGACGCCGCAGGCGCGGGCGATCTTCCGGTTGCTCAAACGGCAGACGTTTTTCAGGCGAAGGACTTCGCGGACGCGATGCATGGGCAACCTCTCTTTTGCCATAGGACCTCCAGGTCGAAGTCCTATGACAGCTTGTTGCCCAGCGCCGCTACGAGAGGCCGGCGGCCCCTATGCTCTCGGCTTTGGTCCTACCCCGCGGTGGCGGGATTACCCCCGAAAGGGTGGCGGACAATGGTCCGAGACGCTGGCGGGTAATGCTCCGACAGGCTGGCGGGTAATGGTCCGAGACGGTGGCGGGTTAGGTCCGAAAAACGCAGTCCATTCGGACCCCTACCATGACGACGAAAATCGAGAAGGGGGCGGGAGCCGAAGCCCGCAAGCCGCTGACGCGGCCGGCCGATGCGGAGTTGTCGCGCCGTCACTTGCGCGGCGACCTCGCATCAATTAGGACCCCTTCAAAGGTACCGGTTCCAGGTGCTGCCCCTGGCGTGCGCAAGCGCTTCCGCTTTACAGGCGGCTGGGTTCGCTGGTTCCCAATAAACCGGTATGGTTGTCGAGGCAGGAATCGCACCTGCACACCCGAGTTCAAAGCTCGGGGGCCTACTGTTAGCCGACTCGACATTGTCAAAGAACGATAAATCTGGGCCCGCCAGGAATCGCGCCTGGTTCCCCGGTTTAAGAAACCGGTGCTCATCTCCTAAAGCTTCGGGCCCGTCTCGCGTCACGCTCGCTGCCGGCGCCGGGTAACGCTCCCGGTTCTCCGGTTTAAAAGACCGGTGCTCATCTTCTAAAGCTTCACCGGCTGAATCTGCCGCGGCTCCGAATCGAACGGAGACCTCCCGGTTTTCAACCGGACGCTATGCCTTTTCAGCTTCCGCGGCTTATATCTGGGGCGACCAACCGGATTCGAACCGGTACCTAGAGGATCACAACCTCTCTTGCTGCCTTTACAACATGGCCGCCGTACGAACGTCGGATCTGTAGGCCCGGGAGGAATCGAACCTCCATCGACTCTCTAATCAGGAGAGCGTGTTGACCGGCTTATAAGGCCGGCGTGTTGCCGTTACACCACGAGCCCGGAAAACAAAAAACCCATGCTCTTGGACTTCGAGCATGGGTCGCTTTTCGAGACGAACGGCCGAAAAGGTTCTCTACATAGAGAGGGCTCCCATGCCCATGCGCTCAGCTTGCTCGGTCCCGCGCATGAGGCGCGGTGACAAAGGGCTGCCGCCCCGCATGCACGGCGTAAACGACGCCGCGTCGCGGTGGTCTCGTTTCGATAGTCTCGATATGATGGTCATGGTCGCTTCTCGATCAAAAAAAAAGCCACGGGGTGCGCGGGATAGAGATCTCCCGCTCCGTGACATGATGATTATAGCAGATGCCCTGGATTTGTCAAGGCCCAGACCGGCTTCGCCGCGGAGCGCCTAGACGGCGGCGGCCTTGAAGCCGACGAGCTTCTGCTTGTCCTCGTCCCACAAGGTGAGCGAGACGCACTTGAAGCTCTTCCACAGGGTCAGCCGCGCGGGCGTCTGCAGCACCGGGTTCTCGTTCATGCAGCGCTCGAGCTTGTAGTTGGGGATGCGGCTGTTGAGATGGTGGATGTGATGGAAGCCGATGTTGCCCGTCATCCACTGCAGGACGCGGGGCAGGTCGTAGAAGGAGCTGCCCTTCAGGCTCGCGTCGACGACGTTCCACTTGTCGTCGCGGCTCCAGTAGGCGCCCTCGAACTGGTGCTGGACGTAGAAGAACCAGACGCCCGCGATCGCGGTCATGATGCCGACCGCGAGCTGGACGAGGAAGAAGTGCTTGAGGCCGACCGTGTAATGCGCGAAGGCGAGCAAGGCGACCAAAGCCAGGTCGTTGAGGAGGATGCTGCGCCGCTCCGCCTTCCAGTCCGCGGGGATGATGCCGGGCCAGCGGTGGTAGAGGACGAAGTGGAACGCGGGCCCGATGAAGAAGAGGACCGGGATCGAGCGGTAGGCGCGGTACTTCCAGCGCCCCCACGGCGTCAGAGCCGCGTATTCCTTGACGGTCAAGGTCTCGATGTCGCCGTAGCCGCGGCGGTCGAGGTTGCCGGAGGTGGAGTGATGGATCGCGTGGGTCTGCTTCCAGTAGGTGTACGGGGTCAAGGTCAGCACGCCGATGACGGCGCCGACCCAGTCGTTGGCGCGCGGGGACTTGAAGAACGACCCGTGGCCGCAGTCGTGCTGGATGATGAACATGCGCATCAGCAGGCCGGAGGCCGGGACGGCGAGCAGCAAGGTCACGGGCCAGTAGCCCTTATAAGAGGTGAGGTACATCAGGGCCATCACCGAGAAGAACGGGATCGCCGTGTTGGCGATCTGCCACAGCGAGCTGGGCAGGTGGGAGTCCTTGTACTTGGAGAGGATGACGTTGAGCGACGCCAGATCGAAGGAAGGCGCCGTGCCGGGGACCGCCGCGGTTGAGCTCATCATGTTTTAATGGTAACAAAATCACGCCGGGACCGCCCTCGCCGGGGCCCCGGTTTCAGGGGGATTTTTTGAGGTAGCCGCGGGCTTCGGGAAGGCGCTTCTCGATCTCCGCGATGCGCTTGTCGTCGGAGGGGTGGGTGCGCAGGAACTCGGGGGTCGAATCCTTGCCGCCCGCGGCCTGCGCCATGCGTCCCCAAAAGGGGACGGCGGCGCCGGGCTCGTAGCCCGCCTTGGCCATCAGGATCAGGCCGATGTGGTCGGCCTCGCTCTCCTGGGCGCGGCCGTAGGGGAGCAGCACGCCGACGGTCGCGCCGGCGCCGTAGGCCTGCTGCGCCAACTGCTGCGTCTGCGCGGGCTTCTTCGACATCGCGACGCCGAGCGCGACGCCGCCGAGCTGGGCCAGCAGGCCCTGGCTCATGCGCTCGGAGCCGTGGCGGGCCAGGGCGTGCGCGATCTCATGGCCCATGACGACGGCCAGGCCGTCCTCGTCCTGGGTCACCGGCAGGATGCCGCTGTACACCGCGACCTTGCCGCCCGGCAGGCACCAGGCGTTGACGGTCTTGGGGTCGTCGATGAGGTTGAACTCCCATTTGAAATCGGGCTTGTCGGCCGCGACGGCGATGCGCTCGCCGACCCGCCGCACCATGGCCGTCGCGCCGGCGTCGGAGGAGAGCTTGGCCTTCGAGAGGGCGTCCCTGTAGGTGCTGTCGCCGAGGGCGGCTTCCTCCCCGGCGGAGACGAGCAGGAGCTGGGAGCGTTTCGTGTAGGGTACGTTCTGGCAGGCCGCCAAGGCGGCCAGCGCGGGGAGAAGCCATCGGAAAGACCGGGGGCTCTTCATCGCCATCAGTATAGCCCAGGGCGCGCGGCGGAGTCTATGGATGGTCCGTCGCATTGGTGTAAACTATGGTCATGAGACACCTGTTGCCGGCCGTCCTGCTCGCCCTCGCCGTCTCCGCTCGCGCCGAGGAGATCCCGAAGCTCGGCGCCGGCGTCGTGCTCGGCGTGCCGTTCGGCGTCACGGCCAAGTACTGGCTCGACCCGGTGTACGCGGTGCAGAGCCACCTCGGCGTGTCCGACGGCGTCTTCACGATGAACGCCGACTGCCTGAAGAACTTCGACAAGGTCCTGCCGCGCAAGGTCCCCGGCTACCGCATGCCCGTGTACGCGGGGCTGGGCCTCAAGGTGAAGTCGGAGCGCGAGACCTTCGTCGGGATCCGCTTCGTCGGCGGCGTGTCGATGTTCCACTCGAAGAAGCCCATCGAGTTCTTCGCCGAGGTGGCGCCGGTGCTGCGCCTGGCCCCGCGCGAGGGCGGCACCTTCGACGGCGCCGTCGGCGTGCGCCGCTATTTCTAGTAGCCGCCCGACGCGCCGCCGCCGCCGAAGCTCCCACCGCCGCCCTTGGGACGGTCCGGGCCGGCGGGCGGCGACGAAGGCGAGGCGGCGACCACCGACGCGAGCAGTCCGGCCGCCGCCCCGGGACCCGGGTCGCCGAGCGCCTCGGAGGAATACGCGCCGCGGCGCGCGCCGGGGCCCGCGTCGAGCCAGCGCTTCAGGACGAGAGCCAGGATCATGAGCTCGAGGCCCAGCACCGCCGGGTCCCAGGCGTTGCGCGTGAGGCCCAGGTAGGGCTTGACCGAGCATTGCGCGACGAGCAGGCCGACGGCGCCCGCCCAGAGGAGGGTCCGCGACCGGTCGAGGGCGCCCCAGACGAGCCAGAACAGCGGGATGAGGAAGATGGCGGCGAAGGTCGCCAGGCCGAAGGCGTCCGTCGCCGGCTGCGGGGCCCAGGAGTAGAAGAGCTTCTCGAGCCGCAGGTTCAGGCACAGCGGCACGGACAGCGCCAGGAAGAAGCGCACGATCTCCAGGCGCTCCCGCTCGCGCCGCTCGAGGCCCGGCCACCAGGTCGCGAGCGCGAGCAGGACGGCGTAGAGGACGGCCAGCATGACGCGCGTGGCGCGCTCGCCGTACTCGAGGGACCCCACGAACACGCCCAGGGCGACGGCCGCGCCGAAGGAGGCCAGGCGGTAGCCGTAGCGCAGATAGGCCGTGCAGGCCCCGAGCGCCAAGGTCGCGGAGAAGATCGCCGTCGAGAAGTGCCAGCGCGTGCCGTTCGAGAACGCCCTCTCGGCGCCGTAGGCGACGAGGAGGACGGCGCCGGCCACGAGCGCCTCCTCGGCGCCGAAGCGGCGGACCTTGAGGCTCCGTATGCCCGCCTCGGCCGCCGCGACGGCGACGCCCGCCAGGACCCAGGCGACGAAGGCGGAATCGACGCGCCCCTGAAGGTCCTTGAGCGCCAGGGCCGACAGCGCGCCCAGGGCCAGCGCACCGAAGCCGAAGAGCAGGACGCGCAGGGGCCAGGAGGCGTGGGCGGGCGCCTCGCCCGCGAGCGCCTCCGCTTCGACGGCCTTGTCGGCGCGCAGGAGGCCGGCGGCGCGCCAGTCACGCAGGCGTTCGTGGCGGAAGGCGCGCTCCTCCTCGTCGGGAGGGAATATCCTCACGAGGCCGCCTCCTTGAACCGCGCGCGCGCCCACAGGAGCACGGCGATCACCCCTCCGGCGCTGAAGAGCATGATCCAGAGCGACTCGTCGGCGCCTTTGGTCCGCGTGAGATCGATGACGCTCGCCAGCGACGCGAGGTAGGCGTAGCCCACCGCCGCGGCGAAGGTGTCGAAGCGGCGCTCGCTCATGGAGCGCGCGCCGAGCGCGGCGCAGGCGAGCATCAGGAGACAGTACTGGGGATGGGAGAGGCGCGTCGCGTCGGCGAGCAAGGTCGCCAGGGCGAGGTGGACGCCGAGCGTGCGGTAGGTCCCCTCGAAGTGAGGCTTGAGCTCGCTTTTTGCCGCGGCGAAGCCGATCGCGGCGAGCGCGGCGCCGTAGACGATCAAGGCGGGCTTGGCGCCGCTGGAGCCGAAGAGATGCCAGGCCCCGGTCCGCAAGCCGAGCCAGGAGGCGAGGTTCAGCAGGCCGGTGGCCAGCACGAGGCGGTTGTCGAAGCGGTAGGAGAGCGCGACGAAGAGGAGGCCGGAGCCGAACAGGTACAGGTCCCACCAGGAGCCGAGCGGCTTCCACTTCCACTCGAGATACGAGAAGAAGATGCCGACCAGGCCGCAGGCGAGGTACAGGACGTAGTCGAACGCCGCGGCCGGGGACTCCGTTTTGCCCGGCGCGAACGGGGCCGCCGACCGGAAGCAGTAGGCGAAGCAGGCGGCCGCGGCCAGGCCCACGGCCGCGAGTATGGTCATCGGGCCGAGCTGGTCGAGGCGGTCCTTCACGGTCGCCCCGACGCCGGCGAGGATCAGGGCCGCGCCCAGATAGAGGAGCGCGTGGATCTCGCGGGCCAGGGGGAGGTGGGAGCGGTCGTCGAGCTCGGCGACGCGGCGGGCGGCCTCCGGGGAGAGAACGCCTTTCGCGCCGAGCTCCGCGACGAATTCGTCCATGGGCGCAGTGTACCCTCCCCGGGGGGCCGGGTCAAGCCCGCTGGGCCTTGACGCTCGACGGGGGCGGGGCTACACTCGGAAAGACGCCCCCGCCTACACCGATGATCAAGACGAGCCGCTCCCGCTTCGAGATCCGCCAGGACCCGGACATCACCGCGGCCGTCGCCGGCCTGGCGCTGGCCTCCTTCGGCGCGGCCGAGATGATCGTCACCCTCGGCTCGACCTTGGCGGCCTACGCCTTCCGCAACCCCGTCCCGCTCCTCGTCCCCTCGGTGCGCTTCATCCTCGGCGCCGCCTTCATGGCCTCCGGATGGCTGTTCCTGCGCGGCCGCTCCCGCGTCGTCATCGACCGTGACCACCGCATGGTCGCGCGCTACCTCGGCGTCGGCGGGCACTCCTCCGGCGGCAACGCGACCTGGGACCTCGAGGAGTTCCGGGCCGTCATCCTGGTCAGCCGCGAGCGCCGGCGCCTGCTCCTGGGCGGGAGCGGCTTCTCCTGGGTGGTGTGCCTGCGCCGGCACGACGGGGGGGACCTGGAGGTCTACTGGGCCCGGGACGCCGAGGACGGAGCGCGCGCGGGGGCCAACGCCGCGGAGTTCGCCGGTCTTCCTTACTACGGCCGCGAGCCGGCCTGAGCCGCGCCGTCAGCGCGGGCGCAGAGGGGACGGCTTGCCGTCCTTCATCGCGAAGTGGCCGCGCAGGGCGCGCGAGGTGGGCGGGGCGGCGGGCTTGTTGACCGCCACCTTGAGCTCCGCGCCGATGCGGCACACGCCGTCGAAGCGCGCGTCGTGCATGATGCGGTACAGCTCGCAGCCCGCGTCGAGCGCCTTGTTGCCGAGCTCGCTGACCAGGTCGAGGACCATGTCGGTCGCGCAGAAGCACCAGGGGCAGGAGCGGTTGGCCACCGACAGGTGCCCGCACTTGGGGCAGGCCCGGCCCATCTTCGTGTAGCCGTCGCGCACGAGCACCCGCGAGGCCTTGCCCTCCTGGATCGCGGCCGCGACGGCGTCGAGGCCGATCAAAGCGCTCCCCTGGCGGGCCGCGTCGAGCAGACGGTGCACCAGGACGCTCTCGCGGACCGAGCGGGCCTGGCGCTCGTTGTGGAGCACGCGCTCGAGCACGGCCTCGACGGGCCGCTCCGGCCCCAGCACCGGCTCGAGGATGACGTCCTTCTGCAGGGCGGGGTCGAGGAGGGGGAGGAACGCCGACACGGCCGCGTCGGAGGCGCCCAGGATGAGCCGGTCGAAGCGCCGCTCGCGGGCCAAGGTGGCGGCGTGCTGCGCCACGGCCCCGAGGCCGTCCAAGGTCTCGAACTCGCCGCTCATCGCCTCGAGCTCGATCGCCTGGCCCATGTGCAGCTCGACGAAGCGCGCCTTGGCCGGTCCGAGGAGCAGGGCCATGAAGCGGTTGTACTGCCCCGCGAGCGCGTTCAGCGGGCGGAGGTCGAGCGTCTCCCCGACGCTCAAGGTGCTCTTGAACGGCTGGGGCAGGGCGAAGGTCTCGAACAGGCCGCGCTTGGCGCAGGAGTAGACGGCGGCCAGCCGGTGCGGCCCCGGGACGAACTCCGACTTGATGAAGGCCTCGATGCGGTCGATGTCGCGGCCGAGCGTCTTCATGCGCGGGTCGCGGCGGGCGTCGGAGGCGAGCTGGTGGAAGGTCGACGGATACAGGCCGCCGGCGTCGACGGCGAGGTGCAAGGTGACCGCGTCCGGCTCCAGGGAACGGAATGCCGCGAGGGCTTCGATCCTCGCGGCGCTCAGGAAAAGGGGTGTGGGGGACATGGTCGATCCGTGCTCTAAGGATAGCCCCCGGATCGCGATCCGTCAAGGAAACACGCGGTGAAGGCGGCGGGTCACGCGCGCATCATAAACTCTTTGCCCTTCCTCCATTGGAGTCCGCGCGCGGGCGTGTTATCCTGAGGATGTCGGACGGCGGGCGGCTCTCTGAGGGGGGAACCGCTCGCCTCCGTTTTTAGAGGAGGCGCGTCAGCGGGGGTTCTCGACGCGGCGCAGCTTCCCCGTCCAATCCGAGAACCAGGCCGAGCGGCGGGTCGTGAACACGAACCCGTCCTTCAGCGGGACCGTCTCCTCGATCCCGTCCGGGAGGGGGCGGGACAGGACGGTCCGTCCCTCGGCGTCGAGGACCGTGAGCTTCCCGCCCCACACGAGCCAGGCCTTCCCTTCCGCGCGCCTCATCACCGCGGGACGGGAGGATCGCGGCTTCGCGAGCTCGAGGGAGAGCCGCGCGTAGGAGAGCGGCTCGCCGACCTCGCCGCCGGGGCCCACGGCCCACAGCGTGGAGCCCGGGCCGAAGGAGAAGAGCGTGCCGTCGGGAAGGCCTTGATAGGTCGAGCCGTGCAAGGGCCAGGCGATCGCGGTCGTCCCGTCGGCGCGGCACAGCGCCACCTGCTCGCCCTTGGCGGTCCGCACCGGGACCAGGTACGCGCGCCGGCCGCCGGCCTCGTCGGGATAGACGGGGTCCGGGTCCAGCGCGGCGCCCGGCAGCTTCCACCGCCGGCCGCCCGCCTCGAGGCAGGTCCCGCCGCAGGCGACGAGCCCGGCCGGAGCCTCGCGCCGGCGGCGCGTCAGGAAGGTCTTGTAGCCCTCGAACCACGCGGCGCCGTCGCCGCGGACGAAGTACTCGTCGACCGGAGCCAGGAGCAGGCGCTTGGCGTCGGGGTAGCGGTGCTTGAGCGGGACCCCGCCGATCATCGAGATCGAGCCGCCGTCCGTCATCCGGCGGCTCTCGGCTTTCGGGCCCTCGGCGCGCCACAGCTCGGTATTGGGGCTGACGTAGCGCTCGATCCACAGGACGCCTTTCTCGTCGCGCCAGGACCCGTGGACCCAGACCTTGAACGGCTCCAGCAGCAGCTCGGACAGGCCGGAGTTCTGCTCGGGGACCAACGCGCGGACGCCCGCGGCATCGGCGACAAGGACCCCACCTCGCACGGTCCTGAGCAGGGCGCCCTCGCCCGCCGCGGCGAGCGCGCGGCTTCCGCGGGGATAGCGGCCGTCGAAGGACTGGTAGCGATAGACCGCCTCGGCCTCGAGCGGGGTGGCGCGGGCGTCGAGCATCCGGAGCTCCGTCCACGCGCGTCCCCAGATCGCGGCCGCGGGCAGGAGCAGCAAAGCGAGGACGGCGGCCAGACCGTGCGCGCCGGTGCGGCGCTCGGCCCCGCGCGCCGCGACGACGCCGGCCCCGACCTTCGCGAGCGCGCCGGCGGCGGCGAGGACGAAGGCCGTCTTCAGGCAGGAGGCGCCCCAGGCGTGATGCTCGATCTGGAGGCCGAAGCAGACGGCGACGGCCGCGCCCGTCAGCGCGGAAGCGGCGAGGGCGAGCAGGCCTCCGGCCACGCCGTGGCCGAGCAGTCGCGACAAGGTCCAGGCGCCGGCGAGGACGTCGAGGGCCGCGATCGCCAGCAGCGGCGAGAGCTCGAGGCCGTACCAGAACGACGCGCCCCACGCCTTCTGCCCCGGCGAGAGGAAGCGGCTCGGAGGCATGCCCAGCGCGGCGCCGGTCGCCAGGACGAAGGCGGCGAAGGCCGCGGCGAGCAGGACGGAGGCGGCGAGGGAGGAGAAGGCGCGCCGCCCGGGGGACGGAGGCAGGAGCGCTTCGCACTCGTTCGCGTCTCGCGAGGCCGCCGACGCCCCGGCCGCCGCGCCGACGAGGGCCGCCGCCAGCGGCACGCCGAGGAGGACCCAGGCGGTCAGGGCCGCGTCCAGACTGAGCTTGAGCTCGAGCCCCGTCGCGGCGGAGACGAGGCGGCACACCGGCAAGGTGACGAGGAAGGCCGCGGCGGCGCTCGCCGCGGCGAGGCGGTTCTTGCGCAGCTCGAGCCGGATCAGGGGGATGCTCATCGGAGTTCGCCTCCTTTCAAGCACAGCAGATGGGAGAATGCCCGGTCGAGCGGCAGAGGCTCGACCGAGGGGGACTCCAGGGCGCCGCAGCCGAGGAGCCGCTCGCGCGTGGCCCGGTCGAGGACGGCCCAGGAGCGCACCAGGCCCTCGCCGCCGAGCGGGATCGCCCCGGGCACGGCGGGGGGCGCGTCGGCGGAGCGCAATCGCCCGCCGATCACGCACGCGTCGGCGCGCAGGCCGTCGAGCGCGTGGACCGCGACGATCCTGCCTCCCGCCATCACCCACACCTCGTCGAGCAGGCCCGCGAGCTCGTCCATGCGGTGGCTGGTGACAAGGACGGTCTTTCCGGCTTCGCCGAGTTCGTTCACGAGGCCGGATAAGACCTCCTCGCGCACGAGAGCGTCCAGCCCGGAGGTGGGTTCGTCGAGCAGGAACAGGGCCGGGTCGTGGGCCGCGGCGCACACCCAGGCGAGCTTGCCGAGCGTGCCCTTGCTCGCGCCCTCGAGGCGCGTCGCGGGGTCGAGGCCGAGGCGCTCGCACAGCGCCGCTGCGCGGGACGAGTCCCATTTATGGAACAGGCTCGCGCGCAGCGCGAGGACCTCGGCGACGCTCATGAAGGAGTGGAAGGTCGGACGCTCCGGGATGTAGCCCGTCGCTTGGCGGATGCGCCCCGAGCCGTCGGGGCGCAGGCCCAGGACCTCGACCGTGCCCGAGTCGGCGGCGAGCAGGTCGCGCAGGACCTTGAACCAGGTCGTCTGGCCCTCGCCGTTGCGGCCGAGCAGGCCGATCACCGTGCCCTGCTCCGCGGCGCCCGACGCGCCGTCGAGGACGCGGCGGCCGCCGAGGGTCCGGGTCACGTCGTGGAAGCTCAGGGCGTTCATAGGTCCTCCCTCTCGGCGCGCCGCACCAGCATGGTGATGTCGTCCCAGTCGAGCCCGCCGCGGCGGGCCTGCGAGAGCGCCTCGCGCAGGCCGTCGCGGACCCCGGCCAGGCCGTCCGACGCCTTGCGGGGGGCGCCGGCGGCGACGACCGTGCCCTCGCCGCGCTTGGTCTCGAGCACGCCCTCGAGCACGAGCTCGCGGATGGCGCGGGCGACCGTGTTCGGGTTGACCTTGAGCGCCTCCGCGAGCGGGCGGATGGTGGGCGCGGGCTCTCCGGGCTTGAGCGCGCCGCGCGCGATGAGGCCGCGCAGGCCGGACTTGATCTGCTCGTTGAGAGGCGTCGGCGACAGGGGGTCGATGCGGATCATGTTAAGTGTACTAGTGAACTAGTACAGTAGTATTCTAGCCCCGCGCCGCGTTTTTGTCAAGGGGTGGGGAAAACTGATTCCGGAAACAGTCGCCCGGTTTCCTTGGCGGCGGATCGACTCGCACCGGTGCGAGTCCTCGGGTCTTGACGGAACCGGCTCCCGGGGTTATCCTCCGTCGACGCTTCGATCTCCCGGAGAATCCCGATGACCTTCACCCTTCTGGCCGCCGTGCCCGCCGCGATCCTGACCGCGATGTACCTTTATGAGAAGCGCCGTCCGGCGCCCCTGAAGGCGATCGCGGCGCGCTCGACCTTGAACAACGCGATCCGCGGCCGCCGTTAACGCTGGCAGGACGGGCAGTAGGCGCTGGCGCGCCCGCCGATGCTCTTGCGCGTGCCGATGACGGCCCCGCCGCAGGTCCCGCAGGTCTTCCGCCCGTAGACCATCACGCCCATCTGCATGCGGCCCGGGCGGCCGAGCGGATCGAGGAAGGCCTCGTCGTCGAGCGTGGCGCCGCCGGCGTCCACGCCGCGCACGAGGATGTCGCGGCATGTCTCCGTCAGCTTGTCGACTTCGGCCCGGCGCAATGATTTCCCCGCGCGGCCGGGACGAATGCCCGCCGCGTGCAGGGCCTCCGTCGCGTAGATGTTGCCGAGCCCCGCGACGAGTTTCTGGTCCATGATAAGGGCCTTGACCGGCGCCGTCCTCTTGCGCAGGATGCCCCAGAGATAGTCCGAGGTGAACTCCGGATCCATCGGCTCCGGGCCGAGCGCGGGCAGCGGGCAGCCGACGCGCCCGAAGCGGCGGGAGTCGTGGAAGCGGACGGCCTCGGTGCCGATCCACATCTGGAAGCGCACGTGCGGGCTCTCGCCGCCGACGGTGATGCGCCCGGACATGCCGAGGTGGAAAATCACCTCGCCGCGGCCCTCGATGACGACGATCAGGTATTTCCCGCGGCGCTTGAACGACGCGATGGAGCCGCCGGTGAGTATCTTGATGGCGGCCAGCGGCGGGGCGCGGTAGAAGGTGGGCTTGCCGAGCGCGACGGCCGTGATGACCTTTCCGGCGTATCTCTCCTGCAGGACGCGGCGGACGGTCTCGACCTCGGGAAGCTCGGGCATGAGCCCCTACTTACCGCAGGAGGCGCCGGAGCCCTTGTTCCACGGCATCCGGGCGAGCAGGAGCGCCATCGTGCAGATGTCGGTCACGCCGGCGAACATCAGGCCCAGGCCGACGAAGCCCGAGAGATAGAACCAGCGCGGGCTGACCGCGAAGCCCAGGGCCGTGCCGGAGAACGCCAGGAAGCCCGCGACGACGCGGACCTGGCGCTCCAGGCTCCAGACCTTGCGCTCGCCGTGGACGACCGGCTTGCCCGAGGACATCCAGGCGTTGAGGCCGCCGCTGACGACGAAGACGTCGCGGTGGCCAAGCGCCTTGAGCTGGGACGCGGCCGAGGCGGCGCGCGAGCCGGAGCGGCACAGGAGATAGACGGGGACCTTCGGGTCGAGGCGGCCGGCCAGCTCCTTCAGGCGCGAGAGCGGGAGGTTCAGCGCGCCCTCGACGCGGACCGTGTCCACCTCGCCCGCCTCGCGCACGTCCACGAGCTGGCCCGGGGCCTTGGACTCGAGGATGCGGTGCGCGGAATCGGGGTCGATGACGGAGAAGAGGTCGTCGCTCATGTCAGTACCTCGGGACGGACGGGTCGATCTCGGCGGACCAGGCGTCGATGCCGCCGGCGAGGCTGACCGCGTCGTAGCCCTTCTCGCGCAGGAGCTTCACCGCCGACGCCGAGCGCCCGCCCACCTTGCAGTGCACGACCAGCTTGGCGCCCTTGTCGAGCTCGCCGAGGCGCGACTCGAGGAAGCCGAGGGGGATCAAGGTCGAGCCCTCGATCCTCGCCTTCGCGTATTCCCGCGGCTCGCGGACGTCGAGGAGGACGAACTTCTCCTTGCGATTCATCCTCGCCTTGAGCTCCGAGACCGTGATCTCGGGCACGGCGGGACGCGGCTTGCAGGCGCCGGAGACGAAGGTCAGGGCCGTGAGGGCCGCGAGCAGCGAACGGCGGATGATCATCTCAATACTGGGCGACGGACGGGTCGATGGACTCGGACCAGGCGTTGATGCCGCCCACGACGTTGGTCGCGTCGTAGCCCTTCTCGCGCAGGAACTGCACGGCCTTCGCCGAGCGGCCGCCCATCTTGCAGTGCACGATGAGCTTGGCGCCCTTGTCGAGCTCGCCGAAGCGCTCGGGGAGCTTGCCCAGCGGGATGAGGGTGGAGCCGGGGATCCTGGCGATCTCGTACTCGTGCGGCTCGCGCACGTCGAGCAGCACGAACTTTTCTTTCTTATCCAGCTTCGCTTTGAGGTCTTGAACTGAGATCTCGGGGATGGTCACGGCGGGTTTCTCCTTGAGGCCGCAGAAGGCCTCGTAATCGATCGGCGCCTTGATGGTCGGATTTTCCGAGCACACGGGGCAAGCGGGATTTTTCTTCACCTTGAGGGTGCGCCAGCTCTGCTCGAGGGCATCGTACAGCATCAGGCGTCCCGAGAGCGGGCGGCCGATGCCGAGGATGAGTTTGAGGGCCTCGACGGCCTGCATGGTGCCGATGACGCCGGGCAGCACGCCCAGCACGCCGGCCTCCGCGCAGTTCGGGACGAGGCCGGGGGGCGGGGGCTCGGGGTACAGGCAGCGGTAGCAGGGGCCGTCCTTGAGGCCGAACATGGACAATTGACCTTCAAAACGGAAGATGGAGCCGTAGGCGTTGGGCTTCCCGGTCATGACGCAGGCGTCGTTGACGAGGTATCGAGTGGCGAAATTATCCGTTCCGTCGGCGATGACGTCGTAGCGCTTGAACAGCTCCACGGCGTTCGCGGAGCTCAGCCTGGTCTCGTGCAGCTCGACCTGGACGTACGGGTTGAGCCCCTTCAGGCGCTTCTCGGCCGACTTCAGCTTCGAGGTCCCCACCGAGGCCGTGTCATGGAGGATCTGGCGTTGAAGGTTCGACTCGTCCACCGTGTCGAAGTCCACGATGCCGATGCGGCCCACTCCGGCCGCGGCGAGGTACAGCGCCAGCGGCGAGCCCAGGCCGCCCGCGCCGACGCACAGCACCGACGCGTTCTTGAGCTTCTTCTGCCCCTCGGCGCCGACCTCGGGCATGATCAGGTGGCGGTGGTAGCGGGCCTTCTCCGCCGTCGTCAGCTCGAGCTCGGCCACGGTCGAGCCGCCGGCGATGGCGGGCACGATCAGGATGGTGTCGCCGTCCTTCACGGGCGTGGCGAGGCCCTGCTTGTCGCGGGCGTCGTCGTCGTTGACATAAACGTTGACGAACGAGCGGAGCTTCCCGTCGGGCGACATGAGCTGCTGACGCAGCCGTTCGTGCCGGGTAAAGAGCTTTTCCAAAGCGTCCCCGACGCTGTCGGCGTCCACGCTTACCTTCTCTTGTTTATCCGCGAACGCGCGAAGCGCGGTCGGAAGCCTGATGTCTATGCTCATGATTATCCTTCGAGAACGATCTCCTCTTCTATGAACGAGCGCCCGTCCTCCGTCCGCTGCCACGACCTCGAGTCCGCGACCTTGCCGTCCTTGACCTGCAGGATCCAGTAGCTGCAGCAGGGCATGGCCATGGTCAGGTCGAAGGGGGAGGGCCACGCCGGGACCGTCGGGTGCGAATGGAAGAACCCCACCACGCCCCGGCCCGTCCCGGACAGCTCGGCCTCCACCTTGGCCAAGGTCCTCGGGTCTATCAAGTACTTGTTCGTCTTCGCCGAGGAGTCCCAGCCGTTGGGCAGGGGGCGGGCCTCGTCGATGGCGAGGACGCGGCCCGGCTTGTCGAAGTCGTCCGGGACCGGGCCGATGAGAAGCCCGCAGCCTTCCTCGGGGAAGGCCTTCTCGCAGGTGGCCGCGGCGATGGCCTCGACGGCGCGGTTGAGCCTCAGGCTCATGGCTGCCAGAACCTCTCGCCCAGGTAGCGCTCGCCGGAGTCGGCGAAGATGGTCGCGATGACCGCCTCGCGCCCCTGCTTCGCGAGGTCCTTGCCGAGCCGCAGGGCGGCGGCGAGGTTCGCGCCGCCCGACGGCCCCAGGAGGATGCCGCCGCGGCGGCCCAGGATCTTCGCCGCCTCCTGGGCTTCCTCGGTGGCGATCTCGATGCGGCTGTCGGCGACGGAGTCGTCGTAGATCTTCGGGATGATCGAGGTCTCCATGTGCTTGAGGCCCTCGAGGCCGTGCATCGGGCCGTCCGGCTCCATCGAGACGAGGCGCACGCCGGGCTTGAGCTCCCGCAGGCGGCGTCCCGCGCCGACGAAGGTGCCGCTGGTGCCGAGGCCGGCGACGAAGTGCGTGACCTTGCCCGCGGTCTGCTCGAAGATCTCGACGGCGGTCGTCTCGTAATGCGCGCGCCAGGTCATCGGGTTGGAGTACTGGTCGGCGTACCAATAGCGGCCGGGCTCGGCCTTGAGCATGAGCCGGACCTCGCGGATGGCGCCGTCGGAGCCCTCGAGCGGATCGGTGAAGAACAGCTCGACGCCGTAGGCCTCGAGGATCGCCCGCCGCTGCCGGGCAATCGACCCGGGCACGGCGAGGGCCACCTTGACCCCCAGGCGCGCGCCCAGCCACGCATAGGCGATGCCGGTGTTGCCCGAGGAGGAGTCGAGCAGGACCTTGCCGCCGGCGAGCTTGCCCGTCTCCAGGGCGTCCTTGACGATGAAATAGGCCGCGCGGTCCTTGACCGACCCGCCGGGGTTGGCCCACTCGGCCTTGGCCGCGATCCGGACCTTGTAGCCGAGCTCGGGAAAGGCGAACGACACGTCGAGGAGGGGGGTGCCCCCGACCTTGACGGTCTCGAGGTTGCGGTTGGCTGTGTCGAGCATGTCTTAGTGTAGTATACCTGACTAAATCGGTCAAGTATGTGAATTTGCGTGCCTGACCCGCAAATTCGTTGAAATCCGGCCTAGGCCTTCTTCGGCGGCGTGCCGCTGTCCTGGGGCACGAGCTTCATGCCCGAGCCCATCAGGCTCGCCATGAAGGCCGCGAGCATGTTGGCGGAGGCCCCGTCGTTGTTCGGCCCGCCGCCGCCTGAGACCATGATGTCGGGCGTGATCTTGATCTTGCCGTCGGAGACGCGCTTCATGACCTCGATCATCGCCAGCGGGCCCTGTCCGACCGCGGCCGCCTGGCGCACGTACGCCTCGGCGGTGGCGTTGCCGACCGCCAGGATCTTCTCGCCTTCGGCCTTGCCGACGGCCGCGATGCCGGCCGCGATGCCTTCCTGCTCGAGCCGGGTGGCCTGGGAGCGGCCCTCGGCGCTGGTGATCATGGACTGCTTGGCCTGGGTCGCGATCTGCACGTCGATCTCGGCCTTGACCAGGCTCGGCTGGAGGTCGGCCTGCGCCTTCGTCTTCTCCATCTCGCGGCGGCGGGCCTCGGCCTCCTGCTGGGAGTCGAACATCGACATCTGCTGGGCGGCGACGACCTTGTTCGTCAGCGTCTGCATCAGACGCTCGGGCAGGACGATCTGGCAGATCAGCACGGACACGCACTCGACGTGGTAGCGCCGCAGCTCCGCGACGATGTGCTCGCCGGCCTTGCGCTGCTCCTCGTGGCGGTCCTGCATGAACTTCATCGCCTCGGACGACGAGGACTGGTTGCGGAACGAGGAGTCGATCAGCGGGTGCACGACGTGCTCGATGAGGTTGTCGATGGTCCCGATGCGCGCGACCATGTGCGGCGCCTGCTCGGGCAGCACGCGCAGGATGACCTTCACCTCGACGGTCATCTGGAAGCCGTCCTTGGAGACGATGGACAGCGGGTTGAACGCCCGCTCTCCGCGCGTCGGGGACTTCTCCTCGGCCCAGTCGATGGTGATGTTGGTCGTGGGGATGATGTGCGGCGTGTAGGCCAATTTATTGAGGTAGTAGGTGCCGGGGCCCAGCACCTCGCGCTGGATGCCGCGGTAGCCGGCGTCGACGACGTAGCGCTCGATGCCGTCCTTGAGACGGTCCTCGGGCTTGGCGTGGGCGGCGCCGACGGCCGCGCCGATGCCGGCCGGGTCCTTGCCGATGTTGGAGACGATGACGGAGACCTCGCCGCGCGCCACCTGGAGGACCTCGTCGAACGTCGCGTCGAACATCAGCGGGTTGACGTAGTAGGTGCCGGGCTTGAGGAAGTCGAGCTGCGGTCCGCGCTGGCCGCCGGCCTGGAGGAAGGCGGCGCCGTCCTGGAAGTCCTTGTGGCCCGTCACGGACTTGGCCACGTACTCGGAGGGGGGCAAGGGCTCGCCGTCCTTGGCGGTGACCATGCCGACCTTCTGCGCCGGGATCACGATG
>JACPOW010000132.1 GCA_016191335.1 Elusimicrobiota bacterium
CGCGCGTTCTTCGTGACGATGAGGGCGGTCTCGATGTCGTTGGAGGCGACAATCACCCGTTTGGCCGCCGCGATGTTGGCGCTCGGCAGGGCGTCCCTGGACCTGGCGTCGTCGACGATCACCGGCTCGCTTCTCCGCAGGAGGTCGTCGACCGCCTCCTCATGCTTCTCGATCAGGACGTACGGCAGCTTGTGCCGGATGCAGTGATCGACCAGGCGCATGCCTAGCCCATGTTTCCCTAATTGGCGGAGGCTGCTGCATGTAAGTGCTTGAAAAGATTGAGGCGGGTGTCGAATTTCGCAGAAAACGTAGTGACAGACATTTCCCATATCCATGCTGATTATTATTGATTAAACGGAGAGTTGGCCCTATCCTGAAATGACAGGAAAGGGCGATGTTCCTACGCACCGTCAAGGCTGCGGGCGGCAAAGGCGTCCAGCACGAGTACGTCCGACTGGTCGAGGCTTACCGCGAGAACGGCAAAAACAAACAGCGGGTTGTCTGTCACCTCGGGCGCAAGGACCTGCTCGCGGCGCACCTCGATGCGCTGGTCCGCTTGCTCGGCGGCAACCAGCCGCGGGGAGGCGCTGGCGTGACGGCGGGCGCGGTGCGCGCCACGGGCGCGTGGGACTGGGGTCCAATGCTCGTGGCGCGGATGCTTTGGCGTGACCTGGGGCTGGCGACGATCCTGGATCGGCTGGGAGGTCGCAGTCGCGAAGACGGGGTCGCCCTCTCGGAGCGCGCGCTGGTGCTGGTGACCAATCGCTTGTGTGCGCCGACCAGCGAGCACGGCCTCGCCCGCTGGTTGGAGACGGACTTCGTGTGCGACCGCGAGGGGCGACGCTGGATGCCCCGCTGGCGCGCGGACAAGGAACGCCGCAGCCGCTTGCCCCGTGTGCGTGTAGAGTTCCGACAACTCAAGCAGTGGTACCGCACCCTTGATCAGCTCCACGCGCGCCAGTCCCAGATCGAGCGGGAGCTGTATCTGCGGCTGCGCGATCTGTTTTCACTCCACGTGGATGTGGTGTTCTACGACGTGACCTCGACCTACTTCGAGGGCGCGGGGCCGCCGCTGTTGGGCGCCCATGGGTACAGCCGGGACGGCAAGCCGCGGAACCGGCAAGTCCTGGTCGGGGTCGTGATGGTGGACGGCTGGCCGATCGCCCACCACGTCTTTCGCGGCAACGTGCGGGATGCCAAAACGGTCGGGCAGGTGCTCACGGATCTGGAGCAGCGCTTCGGACTGCGCCGCGTCGTCTTCGTAGGTGACCGCGGGATGGTGACCCTGGACAATCTCAAGCTGCTCCGCTCCCGCGAGCAGGGCTACGTCGTCGGCCTCAACCGTCGGCGGCGCGAGAACGTCTATCGGTACATCGAGCGCGCGACGGGAGCCTGGACCGAATGCCCGCTGGGGATCGCGGCCCGGGAAATGGAGAAGCCCCCCCGGACGCATGTGCAGGAGGTGGCTGCCGACGAGCCGGGGGTGCGCATCTTCATCGTGAAGAGTGAGGAACGCGCAGGCTACGAGACCGCCCAACGCCTCAAGGCTATGGAACGGGTGCGGCTGCAGCTCGAGCGGCTCACGCGTCGCGTCGAGCAGGGCAAGCTCAAGGCCGCCGACAAGATCGGTGCGGCCGCGGCCCGCACCCTCAGCCGTTACCACGGCTACCGCTACTACGACTGGGAGTTGAAGGATGGGCGCTTCCGGTTCTTCGAGCACCCGGTGAACTTGAAGCGCGAGCAAGCCTATGAGGGCAAGTACGTCATCCAGACGGAAGAGAAAGACCTCACGCCGGTACAGGCCGTGAGTATCTACAAGGACCTGAGCGAGGTCGAGCGCGCCTTCTGCCATCTTAAGGATGTGATCGAGATGCGCCCCATCTACCACCAGACCGACAAGCGGGTCGAGGCACACATCTTCGTGGCCAGCCTGGCCTTCCTCCTGCACCGAGCGATCGAGAAGAAACTGAAGGCCGCGGGGCAGGACCTCTCCGCGACCGAAGCGCTACAGGTGCTGCGAACCGTTCGCGTGGTGGACTTGGCCCTCGGCGCTGGCAAGACCAAACGCTGCGTCACGCGCGGCACAGCTCGGGCGGCTCAGGTCCTCAATGCCCTGAGCGTCACCGAACTCGAGCCGCCACCACCAGTCGGAGGGCGCATGACCGTCACGTAGTGACAATCGGCCATTCGCGGTGTAGGAAAATCAATGAGTTACGGCCCGATTAGGGAAACATGGGCTAGCCCGTATTACACGGAGGAGCTCGTGATTGAGACCAGCGGCGGATCCGCCGAGGCCTGGAGTGGAGGCGCTAACGTGAGCGTCATCTCCAAGGAG
>JACPOW010000133.1 GCA_016191335.1 Elusimicrobiota bacterium
GGAGGATCGACCTTCGCCGGCGGCCTGGGTCTGCCGCGACAAGGGGGATCGTCGCTGTCGCGGACAGACCCCGGAGGGCGGGTCGATCCCGCCCGTCCCCGGCGAAGGTCGATCCTCCACCCCGGCCCGCATCGGCGTTCCCGGCGCGGATGGACAAGGCGAGTCCCAATGAGGCATAATCGGCGCCGGATTGATATTGAGGTTTAGGAGATAATCAATGACCTTTCGCAAAGCCCTCGCTGTCGCGGCCGTCGCCTTCCTGGCCGCCGCCTGCGGTCCCAAGGAAAAGGCCATCAAGATCGCCGTCGCGGTGCCGCTGACCGGCGACATGGGCACGGAGGGCCAGGGCCTGCGCCGCGCCGTGGAGCTCGCCGTCGAGGAGGCCAACGCCGCGAAGCGCTTCCCGTTCAAGCTCGTCGCCGCGCCGTATGACGACCGCGCCGACCCGAAGGAAGCGGTCAACGTCGCCAACCTGATCGTCTCCGACCCGAACGTCGTCGCCGTCGTCGGCCATTACAATTCCGGCTGCGCGATCTCCGCCGCTAAAGTTTACGCCCGTGCGCCCGTGGCGATGATATCCCCCGCCGCGACGAACCCGGAAGTCACTTCTCAACAGAACTCGCCGGATTGGAACGGCCCGCGCATGGTGTTCCGCGTCGTCCCGACCGACGACGTCCAGGGTTCGTACGCCGCTCTGTTCGCCGGCAAGAAGCTCGGGAAGAAGCGTATGGCGCTGCTACACGATAAGACCGCATACGGACAAGGCCTCGCGGAACAATTCAAGAAAACCTTCATCGCTCAGGGCGGCAAGATCGTCTCCGAGGACGGCATCTCGGTCGGCGACAAGGACTTCAAGGCCCTGCTGACCAAGATCAAGAGCGACCTGTCCAAGCCCGAGGGCATCTACTTCGGCGGCCTGTACACCGAGGCGGGCCTGCTGCTGAAGCAGATGCGCGAGCTCGGCCTCAAGGACCCGTTCGCCTTCATCTCCGGCGACGGCTCGATGACCTTCGGTCTGTTCGACGTGGCCGGCGACGCGGCCGACGGCGCGTACCTGTCCATCGTCGGCGTGCCCGCCGACGAGCTGCCCAGCGCCAAGAAGTTCGTCGACGACTACAAGGCGCGCTTCCCCAACGACGAGCGCAAGCCGTTCGACCACTTCGGCTACGAGGCGGCCAACATCATCATGGCCGCGATGGAGCGCGCCGGCGGCCCGGACCGGGAGAAGGTCATCGAGGAGCTGCGCAAGACCAAGCACGAAGGCGTGCTCGGCACGACCGTCTTCGACGACAAGGGCGACACGACGAGCAAGATCGTCACGATGACGCGCGCGGTGGCCAAGAAGCGCGCGTTCGACTCCGTCCGCTGATCGCGTGCTGATCCAGCAGCTGGTCAACGGGCTGACGCTCGGGGCGATCTATTCGCTGATCGCCCTCGGCTACACCCTCGTCTACGGCATCCTGACGATGATCAACTTCGCCCACAGCGAGGTGCTGATGCTCGGCGCGTTCATGGCCCTGGGCCTGGCGGCGCTGCTGCCCGCGGTGTTCGGCACGGGCCTCGTCGGCCTCGCGGGGATGTTCGTGCTCTCCATGGCCGGCGCGGGGCTGATCAACGTGATCATCGAGCGCTTCGCCTACCGGCCGCTGCGCCACATCTCCCGTCTGGCCCCGCTGATCTCGGCCATCGGCGTCTCCATCATCCTCCAGAACGGCGTGTTCATCTGGATCAGCACCCAGTCCCTGCGCTTCCCGGAGCCGGTCGCCATCGACCAGGTCAGCGTCCTCGGCGCGACCATCAGCTCCCTGCAGATCATCATCCTCGCCGCGGCCCTGCTCCTGATGGGCATCCTGCATTTCTTCGTCGAGCACACCAAGCTCGGCAAGGCCATGCGCGCCTGCTCCGACGACATCCAGACCGCGGGGCTGATGGGCATCAACCCGGACTACATCATCGCGCTGACCTTCTTCGTCGGCGGCGCCCTCGGCGGCGCGGCGGGCGTCCTCTACGGGATGAACTACGGCTCGATCAAGTACAACCTCGGCTTCCTGCCGGGCGCGAAGGCGTTCACCGCCGCGGTCCTCGGCGGCATCGGCAACATCCGCGGCGCCGTGCTCGGCGGCTTCATCCTCGGCTTCCTCGAGGTCTTGGCCTCGGGCTACATCCCCAACGGCGCGCAGTGGCGCGACGTCATCGCCTTCACGGTCCTGATCATCGTCCTGCTGGTCCGCCCGTCCGGTCTTCTCGGCGAGAAGATCGCGGAAAAGTATGAAGAAGATCCTCGGCTGGCGCTGGACGCCCTGGGTCGCGCTGGCGCTGGCCGCCGCGTTCCCTTTCGTCGCCGCGAGCATGGACGCGCAGTACCTGGTCCGCGTCGGCGGCGTGATCGGCCTGTTCATGATCCTCGGCCTCGGGCTGAACTTCACCTTGGGCTACGCCGGCCTGTTCGACCTCGGCTTTATCGCATTCTATGCGATAGGAGCCTATACCACCGCGATCGCGATGCGCGCGGGCGTCCCCGGGCCGGCGGCGCTGATCCTGGCGGTGCTGATGTCCTTGGCGGTGCGCGCTTTGCTCGGGCTCACCATCCTGCGCCTGCGCGGGGATTATCTGGCCGTCGTCACGATGGGCTTCGGCGAGATCGCGCGCCTGACCATCAACAACCTCGACGCGCTCACCAACGGCCCCAAGGGCCTCCAGCTGGCGCCCTGGCGGCCGCTCAAGTTCATCTCCGCCGACCCCAACGTCCAGTACTATCTCCTCATCCTCGCCGCCGTCGCGGCGGGGGTCGTCGCCTCGAGCCGCCTCGAGGACTCGCGCGTCGGCCGCGCCTGGATCGCCATCCGCGAGGACGAGATCGCCGCCCGCCTCTCCGGCATCCCCGTGCGCCACTACAAGCTCCTCGCCTTCACCATCTCCGCCGCCTTCGCCGGCCTGGCGGGGGGGCTGTTCGCCCAGTGGGAGCAGTTCGTGACGCCCGAATCCTTCGTCTTCTGGGAGTCGATCCTCGTCGTCTCCATCGTCGTGCTCGGCGGCATGGGCTCGATCGCGGGCGTGCTGGTCGGCGCCCTCGTCCTCGTCGGCTTCCCGCCGATCATGCAGTGGAAGCTCTCTGCGGACTGGATCAACTACCGCTACCTGTTCTTCGGGCTCATCCTGGTGCTCGTCACCTTGTTCCGCCCGCAGGGCATCCTGCCCTCCTCGCGGCGCGAGGCGGAGCTGACCTCATGAGCCACAAGGCTCCTCCCGCCGGACGCGTCCTGCTCGAGGTCAAGGACCTCGCCCAGCACTTCGGCGGCCTCAAGGCCGTCGACCAGGTCAACCTCACCATCCACGAGGGGGAGATCGTCTCCGTCATCGGGCCCAACGGGGCCGGCAAGACCACCTTCTTCAACGTGCTCACCGGCGTCTACCCCGGCACCCGCGGCGAGATCCTGTTCAACGGCCAGGAGCTGCGCGGCATGTCCAGCCACGACATCGTCGCCGTGGGCGTCGCCCGCACCTTCCAGAACATCCGCCTCTTCGCGCACATGACGGCCCTCGAGAACGTGATGGTGGGCCGGCACACGCGCACCTTCCAGTTCCTGCTCGGCCCGCTGCTGCGCACGCCCGCCTTCAAGCAGGAGGAGAAGGGCGTCGAGGTCATCGCCAAGGACCTCCTCGATTTCGTCGGCCTGAAATCGCTTGGCAACGAGCTCGCCAAGAACCTCCCGTACGGCGCCCAGCGAAAGCTGGAAATCGCCCGCGCGCTCGCGTCCGAACCCAAGCTCTTGATCCTCGATGAACCGACCGCCGGCATGAACCCGACCGAGTCCCAGGACCTGGTCGCACTCGTGCGCAAGGTCCGGGAGCGCGGCGTCACCGTGCTCCTCATCGAGCACCAGATGCGCGTCGTCATGGACATCTCCGACCGCGTGTTCGTCTTCGATTACGGCGTGAAGATCGCCGAGGGCAAGCCCAAGGAAGTGGTGGCCAACGCGCGCGTCATCGAGGCCTACCTCGGCAAGGAGGGCGCGTCATGAGCATGAAGCCCCCCGCGATGCTCGAGCTCGACACGGTCCACGCCGTCTACGGGAAGAAGATCCGCGCGCTGAAGGGCGTCTCGCTCACCGTCAACGCCGGCGAGATCGTCGCGCTCATCGGCAACAACGGCGCCGGCAAGACCACGATCATGAAGACCGTGGCCGGCCTGCTCCAGCCCGAGAAGGGCTCCGTCCGCTTCCAGGGACGAGACCTCCCCGGCCTGCCGCCCGACCAGATCATGAGGATGGGGCTCTCGCTCGTCCCGGAGGGCCGTCGGATTTTTCCGCGCCTCACCGTCATGGAAAACCTGGAAATGGGCGCCTACTCGCGCCGCGAGAAGGACCTCTCGCGCGAGTACGACCACGTCTTCCACCTCTTCCCCGTGCTCGGCAAGCGCCGCGGCCAGTTCGGCGGGACGCTCTCCGGCGGCGAGCAGCAGATGCTCGCGATGGGCCGCGCGCTGATGTCCGCGCCGAAGCTCCTGATGCTCGACGAGCCGTCGATGGGCCTCGCCCCGGTCGTCGTGGACAAGATCTTCGAGATCATCGAGCTCATCAATAAGGAAGGCGTGACCGTGTTCCTCGTCGAGCAGAACGCCAAGCGCGCCCTGCGCGGCTCCACGCGCGCCTACGTGCTCGAGACGGGGGAGATCGTCGCGGCCTCCGACAGCGCGACCCTCATGAAGGACCCGGCCGTGCAGAAAGCGTACCTCGGTCTGCATTAACGCGTAACGACGGGTCTTATATTTCCGGTGCGTCATATCAGGGCACCTGTATGGGGTCACCCCGACTGTTTCCGGAAACAGTTCCACTCTCAGCTGGTCCGCAAGTCCGTGAAATAGGGTAAAATGTTCCTCACGCCGGGATAGCTCAGCGGTAGAGCAGCTGTTTCGTAAACAGCAGGTCGTCGGTTCGAATCCGATTCCCGGCTTAGTTTTCCAAACGACGTCCGCATGTCGCCGTGAATGCGCCCGCCCCTTCGGGGCGGGCGCTTCCTTTTGTACGCCCAGCATGACGCACGACTGAAGAGGTGGAAGTCCTCTGGGAACCCGGTCGCAGGGACCCGAGGGAAACGCAAGGGCGGGGTCGCGAGGCCCTGTCCGAAGGAAGCGTGGA
>JACPOW010000101.1:0-20279 GCA_016191335.1 Elusimicrobiota bacterium
TTCCTCCGTTTTATTTTCTGGTCTCTTGGCGAGATCCAGAACATCTTACGGATACGCCCATGCTCCTTCAATTTCCCTGACCTGGTACCATAACGCCGATTTCTTCGATCAGGAATTTACACCAACGGATTTAACACAACCTGAGAAGCGCACCGTCGGGTCGGAACTCTGCAACAGTTCCAGCAACAACTCCTTGGACACCGGTTGGTCATGGCGGATCAGG
Source organism: Elusimicrobiota bacterium (assembly GCA_016191335.1). GTDB lineage: Bacteria > Elusimicrobiota > Elusimicrobia > UBA1565 > UBA9628 > GWA2-66-18. The sequence continues at coordinate 224 of JACPOW010000101.1, forward strand.
CCAATGAACGCAAAGTTGCGCACATGGCTTTCCGGGTCTCTCGACAGCTGTTCCAAGATAGGCACAATCTCCGGTCCCCGCAGCTTCCCGAGAACACGTGCCGCTTCTCCTCGAACGAAGTAACTTGAGTCCTGAGTCAGCTTTATGAGCGCAACTCGGGCTTCAGGTTCGTTAAATCCAGCGAGTCCATCCACGGCGGACGCTCGGACGCCGTTGTCGTTATCGGCTGCGAGGCCTAACAACAGCGGCAATGCCTTTCCAGGCGATGAAGTTAGTATTTGGGCACCAAGCCTGCGGTCGGAGGCTTCGGAAGAAGTCGTGAGCGGTCCAGCGAGTTGAGCCAGTCTTTCAGGGGCGAGCGTTGTAAGGACCTCGATGGCGGACATCCGATCGCCATACCCGGCCTTTGGTTGAGCCCCCCGAACTATCTCGAGCAAGAGTTCGATCACTTCAGCCTTCTGCTCCTTGGACAACGCGACGGCGCGGGGGGCGAGGCCCGTTCCTATCAGACTCCTAACCCCGTAGAGACCATGAAACACTGAGTCGTGGTCAGGGCGGCGCATTAGTTCGATGAATTCATCCGCGATATCGGGGTCTCCCAATCGAACCCTGGCGTCACCGGCGTTCTGGCGAATTTCAAGAATATCGGATGTCCGGAATATCTTTTGGAGCAGCGGCAGTACGGAGTCCTCGTTCAAGGTGGCCGCAGCCCATATGGCCAGCCGGAGCTCGTCCTTGCGCCGCGACCTCAGCCGCTCCTTCAGCCGTGCGATTGTCTTGTCAGACAACGGCTGTCGGAGTTGAGCAATCCAAAAGGGGATTTGCTGCAGCACTTCCTCGTCGGTCTCTCGCTGATAGGCCTCTTCAAGAAGTTTTGATACGCGCGGGTCTTTGAACTGCACGATGGCGGCGACCGCCCGCGCTCGCCGCCGCGGATCAGTCGATCGCAAGTCGACGATTAAAGAGGCGAGGGGATCTTCCGTCAGCTTGCGCCACCGTTCACGCAACACCGTTCTTGGTGCTAGAACCGGATGGTTCCCTAAATAGGGGAACTGTTCCTCCAGAAGAAGCGATGGGTGCAGAATGGCCGCGCTCCAATGGTCCTTGCCGACTTCCAAGAGCAACGACGCATCTTTTTCGCGCCAGACGAAGACATCCCGCTCTAATCGATTTTTCTCCGTGATGAACAAGCCATCCGGAGCGCGTTTGAGCAGGCGTCGACACCATTCCGCGGCCTCCCTGAGACCGGACGATTTTCTCTCAGGTGGATGAAGGGAGACCGATAAAAGCCGATCCATCCTGGCCGAATACACGGCTTCGTAGAACAACGGATGGTCGGATATGTATGACGAATACACTTGCCTCGGAAGAAGATCCTCTTCAATGACACGTTTTTCCAAACGCTTCATGCGAATCCCCAAATGAATGGGACGCAGGAATGCCGGGAAGAGCCGAGCGGTAGCAGGCAGTTCCGGCACCTCCATTTTCCGCCGGTACATTGCGTAATCGGCAACCAGGCTCCCGGCATCGAACGGGGCGGATGATACGCCTAACACGCCCGACATCGACTCAACGTTGCTGGTGATGCTGACGGAAAATCGGCCCGTAGGATTTCTCGCCCGTCCGGCGGCCTTCATGATCGATGCCGGCGGGGTGAAGATCGCGGAGATGAAGCCCGGGGATGAACGCCAGACGAGCCAGGCGACGTCGGCCTCTGGAAGGCTCTCCATTGCACCAAAGCGGAGCATCGAGGCTTGGATAGGATTCCCCCACCGCTGGCTCATTTCGCCGATAGCTTTGCCTCCCCACCGGACGATGCGATCCGCCTCCTCCCAGCCGCCGTCCATAGAAAACCCCGCGGAAAGAGTGACCGAGGTCAAGCGTCCGTCTGCGAAGCGGAAATACTGTTCGGAAAAGACCGTACCAGTGCCCCAATTCACTTCAAACATCCCTGGGATTACCGCCGAGGAAGAGGCGGTCGGGAATGCCCTCAGCACGGAGGCCCGATCGTCGCCGAGGCGTATATGGTCGATCCGCGTTAGTATCTCAGTCTGTAGTTTTCCTGCCCTAACGCCGTCAGAGATCCGGCTCGATTTAGCGCCGAAAGCCGCCGCTGGAATCAGGCACAAGAGGGACAACACCGCGGGCGTCAATGAACGCATCTTGCCTCCTGGACCATCGACCTGCCTGCCACCCAGTCAGCCGACGAGTTTGTAGTAGCGAGGGACCAGAACATGACGGATAAAATCCTGAGCGACCCCATCGCCCTCATTAACGAGGATGCGGCCTCACGAGGGACGGCGGGTGGTTTCTTGGTGGTTGTACGACAGAAGCCTGACCTGATCTGTGGTCAGGTAGCCATCGGCGCCGACGCGCACGGCATGCGCCACGCCATTGATGACCGGGAGGCGTGCGAGGTTCGCTGGGAAGCGCATTGGTAATCGTTATAACAGGAGTCATTCTCACCGTCAAGAGCCGAATTCCCCCGTATTAATCCCTCAACGGCCACCGCTGGCCCACCCGGCGGAGCCGAAGCCAGCGACGACGTAGGAGTCCTCGGCCTCGAGGCGCCAGAGAGAGAAGTCCCCGAACGACGCCCACGCCTTCGCCGTCGGATGACGCGCGAGATAAGCCGCCCGCGCGGTCTCCGCCTCGGCCCCCGACAGCTTCACGGCCTTGCCCACGACGGTCACGCGCGCCGATGCCTGGGAATCGCCCTCCGCGACCATCAGAGAGGAGCGCGGGTCGGCCGCGAAGTTGCGCGCGTGCACGGCGAGGCCGCTGAGCAGGAACAGGGGCCGCCCGGCCTCGTCGAGGGCGTACAGGACCAAGGACGCGAACGGGTACCCGGCCTTGTCGGCGGAGTGCGTCGAGAGCGCCCCGGAGGCCCCGGCCTTCAGCACGGCGCGGCCGCGCCCGGCGAGGTCATCCATGGGACACATACGTGAAGCTCGAGAGGACCAGAGCGGTGCCGATCGCGATGTTGACCCCGCCCCGGGCGACCAAGGACAGCGGGATCCAGCCGAGGTTCAGCGCCGCGGCGACCCCCGTCATCACGCCGATGACGGCCCAGCTGCGACCGTCGTAGACGCGGATCGGGCGCATCGGCCCGGAGAGGGCGTCGAGCCGCGCGATGTTGCGCCGGGAGGTGGCGACCAGGATCAGGACGCTCTTGGCGCAGCCGGCCGCCAGTCCGAGGCCGAGGGCGAGCCACACGCCCACCCCCCCAGCGCGCGCTTCGTTCAGGCGCATCAGGCCGAACGAGCAAAGGACGAGGCCTCCGGAGAGCCAGATGGCGAAGGCCAGCCGCTTGAGGTTGCGGGGCGCCAGCGCCCCGGGCCAGAGCACCAGGGCCAGGACGACGAAGGGCATGACCGGGACCTGGGGCGGGCGCATGGCCCTAGGATACATAAAGGACGGGCGGCCGGTCGTTTTCTCGTCGTAAAATTGTATAGTCACATTTCGGCCGTGCGGCGGACAATCCGCCCAAAGCCACGGCCCGGAGGACTCACGACATGCAGCGCAAGGGCAAGTACTTCTTCAATTCCGAGTCGGTGACCGAAGGCCATCCCGACAAGGTCTGCGACCAGATTTCCGACGCCGTGCTGGACGCCGTGTTCACCATCGACCCCATGAGCCGCGTCGCCTGCGAGACCTTCGTCGCCCGCGGCCTCGTCATCGTCGGCGGCGAGATCACCACGAAAGCGATGCTCGACATCGACCAGATCGTCCGCGACGTCGTCAAGGACATCGGCTACACCCGCCCCGAGTACGCGTTCGACTCCAACTCCTGCGCCATCCTCAACGCCATCGGCCGCCAGTCCCCCGACATCTCCCAGGGCGTGGACACCGGCGGCGCCGGCGACCAGGGCATCATGTTCGGCTACGCCTGCCGCGAGACCGACGAGCTCATGCCGCTGCCCATCATGCTCGCCCACAAGCTCGTCAAGCGCCTCGCCGACGTCCGCCGCTCCGGCCAGCTCCCGTACCTCGGCCCCGACGGCAAGTCGCAGGTCTCCGTCGAGTACCTCGACGGCCGCCCCGTCCGCGTCGACACCGTCGTCCTCTCCACCCAGCACGGGCCCGAGATCCTCGACAAGACCGGCAACCAGATCACCGAGAAGGCGCGCAAGGAGATCATCGACGTCATCATCCGCCCCGTCCTGGGCAAGCGCCTGATCGACGACAAGACGCGCTTCCTGGTCAACCCGACCGGCAAGTTCGTCGTCGGCGGCCCCGCCTCCGACACCGGCCTGACCGGCCGCAAGATCATCGTGGACACCTACGGCGGCCGCGCCCCGCACGGCGGCGGCGCGTTCTCCGGCAAGGACCCGACGAAGGTCGACCGCTCGGCCTGCTACATGGCGCGCTACATCGCCAAGAACGTCGTGGCCGCCGGCCTCGCCGAGGAGTGCACGGTCCAGCTCGCCTACGCGATCGGCGTCGCCGAGCCCGTCGGCGTCTACTTCGACACGCACGGCACCGGCTCCGCCGATGAGATGCGCATCGAGGCCGCCGTCCGCAAGCTGTTCCCGATGACGCCGAAGGGCATCATCGAGACCCTCAAGCTGCGCCGCCCGATCTACCGCCAGACCGCCGCCTACGGCCACTTCGGCCGCACGGAGAAGGGTTTCGAGTGGGAGAAGACGGACAAGGCGGTCGCCCTGCGCGAGGAAGTCCTCGGCAAAGGCTCCAAGGCCAAGAAAGCCCTCGCCGTCGCCTAAGACGACCACGGCTTAAATGAGCCCGCGCCGGTTCACCGGCGCGGGCTTCTCTTTTGTATTATCAGGCCATGAACAAGACCATCGCCACCGCCGCGGAGGCGGTCTCGCGCGTGAAGGACGGAGCGACCATCCTCCTCGGAGGCTTCGGGGTCTGCGGCCTTCCCGAGAACCTCATCCCCGCTTTGCTCGACGGCGGGGCGAAAGGCCTGACCCTCGTCTCCAACAACGCCGGCCTCGACGATTTCGGCATCGGCACCTTGCTGCGCGCCGGGCGCGTGCGCAAGATGATCATGTCCTACGGCGGCGAGTGCAAGGCCTTCGAGGAGATGACGCTCACCAAGCAGATCGAGGTCGAATGGAACCCGCAGGGGACCTTGGCCGAGCGCCTGCGCGCGGGCGGAGCCGGCATCGGCGGCTTCTTCACCCCGACCGGCTACGGCACCCCCGTCGCCGAGGGCAAGGAGACCCGACAGATCGACGGGCGCTGGATGGTGTTCGAGAAGCCCCTCAAGGGCGACTTCGCCTTCATCAAGGCGTTCAAGGGCGACGTGCTCGGCAACCTCGAGTACCGCAAGACCGCGCGGAACTTCAACCAGGTCATGGCCACCGCCGCCGGCTACGTCGTCGCCGAGGTCGAGCACCTCACCGACATCGGCGGCCTGCACCCGGAGCACATCCACACGCCGGGCATCTACGTCGACGCGGTCCTCCGGGGCCCGTCGTACAAGAAGCCGATCGAGAAACTGACCGTAAGGAAGGCCGCCGCCCATGTCTGATCCCAAGGACTCCCGCGTCGTCATCGCCCGTCAAGCCGCCTCGCTCCTCGAGGACGGCTCCTACGTCAACCTCGGCATCGGCATCCCGACGCTCATCCCCGGCTTCCTCAATCCCGGCGTCGAGGTCACCTTGCACACCGAGAACGGCATGCTCGGCTACGGCCCCTACCCGCACGAGGGCGAGCAGGACCCCGACCTGATCAACGCCGGCAAGGAGACCGTCACCGAGCTCCCCGGCTGCTCGTACTTCGGCTCGCACGACTCCTTCGCGATCGTGCGCGGCGGCCACCTCGACGCGACCGTCCTCGGCGCGATGGAGGTCGCCGAGAACGGGGACCTCGCCAACTGGATGATCCCGGGCAAGAAGGTCAAGGGCATGGGCGGGGCCATGGACATGGTCGCCGGCGCCAAGCGCGTCATCGTCGCGATGGAGCACGCGACGAAGGACGGCAAGCCCAAGATCCTCAAGAGCTGCACCTTGCCCCTGACCGGCAAGGCCGTCGTCAACACCATCGTCACCGAGCTGGCGACCTTCGACCTCACGAAGGACGGCCTCGTCCTGACCGCGATCTCCCCCGACACGACCGTCGACGCCGTGAAGGCTCTGACCGGCGCGCCCTTCAAGGTCGCGGCCGACGTCAAACCCTACGCCCGCTAAGGAACATTTTGACCTCCCCAGGGTCACAACAACCGGTGAGCGAGCAGCAGTTCCTCGATGAGCACTCTCAGCTCGTGTTCAACGTGGCGCTGCGCCTGACCGGGAACCGCTCGGACGCCGAGGACCTCGCGCAGGACGCCTTGATCCGGGCCTTGAAGGCCCTGCCGAGGTTCAGGGGCGACAGCAAGCTGTCGACGTGGGTGTACACGATCACCGTCAACACCTGGAAGAACCGGGTCCGGGCCGAGAAGAGCCGGGGGTTCTGGAAGACGATCTCGTTCGGGGCGTTCGGGAATCAGGACGACGACGAGCCGGTGTACGAGCCGAAAGGCGACGACGCCCCGCTCGATTCGGAGCTCGAAAAGGAGGGAACGGCGACCGTGGTCCAGAAAGCTTTGCTTCAGCTCGACGCGGACGACCGGGCCATCGTCGTCCTGCGCGAGATCGAGGAACGCTCGTACGGCGAGATCGGCGAGGTCCTGGGCCTCGCCGAGGGCACCGTCAAGTCGCGCCTGTTCCGCGCCCGCGCCAAGCTCAAGACTTTGCTCGACAAGGTATCCGCATGAACGACTCCACCCGCGAAAAGCTGTCCGCCTATCTCGACGGCGCGCTCTCCGACTCGGAGCGCCGCTCCATCGAGGTCGAGATCTCGCGCTCGGAGGAGATGCGCCTGGAGCTCGAGGCCCTGCGCGCCGTCTCCAAGACAGTGAAAAGCCTTCCCAAGGAACAGCTGCCGGCCGGGTTCATGGCGCGCCTCCAGGCCCGGCGCGCCCGCGAGGACGCGGCCCCCGCCCGCGAATACTTCATACTCCCTCCCGCCTACCGGCCGCTCGCCTTCGCGCTGTCGACCGCGGTGGTCGCCCTCGTCGTCTGGGACAAGACCCGCGCGCCCGAGGAGCTGATCGTCCCCAGGGCCGGCTGGGACAGCGAGAAGGTCGCGGTGAAGAGCGCGGCCGAGGCGCCCCCCTCCATCGACGTCAGCGGCCAGCTCTCCGCGATGGACTCGCGCGACAAAGGCCTCGCCGACCTCTCCTCCGGCAGCGCGGAGCGCGCCGCCGCCAACGAGATCACGGCCGCCAACGCGAAGAAGGAGGACGCGGCCGGAGCCAAGGCCGGAGCCCCCTCGACCTTCGGCAAGCACATCAGCGCCCCGGGCAAGCCCCTCGGCGTCCAGGAGGACGAGCCGGTCCCGGCCGAAGGCGGCTTCGCCCGCCGCGCCGCTCCCTCCGGACCGGCCGCGGCCGCCCCCGCGGCGAGCTCGCCCGCGCCGGTGCTCGGCGAGGGCGGCGGCGGCGCCTATCTCGCCCGCAGCGAGGAGGAGCGCTCGGCCATCAACGAACGGCTGTACCAGGGCTTCGAGGAAGAGAAGAAGCGCATGGGCATCGCCAAGATCATGGACAAGGACGCCGAGGAGGACAGGCTGTCCGGAGGCGGGCGCGAGTTCATGGCCCTCCAGGCGACGCCCGAGGCGGCCCAGGTCGGCCGCGCCCGGGGCTCCGCTGCCGCGGTACGCGGCATGGCCAAGGCCAAGGGCGGCGCGCCGGTCCTCAAAGCGCTGACGCTCAAGAGCGCCGAGGCCCTCTCCGCCGCCTGGTCCGCGGCCGGCCTTCCGGGCGAGCCTCCGGCGGTGAGCTTCCCCGATCAGATGGCGGTCTTCCTCGCCGGGCCTTCCGGCTGCGGCATCACGGACGTCCAGGTGCGAAAGAAGTTCATCGTGGTCCTTTATAAGGACGCGGGCTTCGACGACCCCTCGGCGCGCGTCCGGGCCCTGGCGGCTTCCCCCAAGCCGGTCGTCGTCAAGCCCGCAGAATAGGGAACCTTTCCGCGGGGCCCGGGTCCCACTCCTCGATACGGAGGAGCTCACATGAAACGCAACGCCCTGTCGGCCCTGCTCGTTCTCGGTCTCGCCGCCCCCGCCTCGTCGCAGCAGCTCATCGCCTGGCCGGTCGGCGCCGCCAACGCCGCGCTGCGCGCCTTCCTGCCCGGCATGCCGATGCCGCAGCCCTTCCTGCCCGGCCCCGGCCCGCGGCCCCTGCCTCAGCCGGTGCCGATGCCCGGCCCGCGCCCCGCGCCGGTCCTCCCCCCCGACGCCTCTCCCGTGACGATGGCCGCGTACCACGTCGAGGGCACGATCACCGACCAGGTGGCGGAGCTGTCCTACCGCATCGTCTTCCGCAACCCCACCGACCGGCGCCTCGAGGGCGTGCTGATGGTGCCGCTGCCGGCCGACGCCTCGCTGTCCGGCTTCTCGATGGTGATCGGCGGCAAGGAGACCAAGGGCGAACTGCTCGAGGCGACGCAGGCCTCCTCCATCTACCAGAGCATCGTCAGCCGCGCCATCGACCCGGGCCTGCTCGAGCTCATCGGCGAGCGCATGTTCCGCGCCAAGGTGTTCCCGATCGAGCCCCGCGGCGAGATCGTGGCCACGCTCAAGATGACGCAGACGCTGGCCAAGAACGGCGGCCTCGTCTCGCTGTCCGTGCCGATGCGCTCGGCGCGGTTCACGCAGGGCGAGGGCGGCCGGGCCTCGGCGCGCATCGCGCTCAAGACCACGCGCCCCCTGCGCACGATCCTGTCCTCCAACGCCGACACCCGCATCGTCCGCGACGGCGAGCACGGCGCGACGATCAGCTACGAAGAGGGCGCCGCCGGCCCGCAGGACCTGGCGTTGACCTTCTCGATGCGCGAGGACCCGCTCGCCGCGGGCGTGCTCGCCTACCGCGAGAGCGGCGAGGACGGGACCTTCCTGCTGACTTTGTCGCCGAAGATCGAGACCGAGGCCAAGGCCGCGCCGAAAGCCGTCGTGTTCGTCGTCGACCGCTCCGGCTCGATGACCGAGGGAGGCAAGATGGACCAGGCCCGGAAGGCGCTGATCTGGTGCGTCGACCGCCTGAACCCGCAGGACCGCTTCGGCGTCGTGGACTTCGCGACCGACTGGAACGCCCTCGACGAGGGCGCCCTGCTCGCCGCGACTCCCGAGAACAAGGCCCGGGCCAAGCGCTACATCGAGCGCATCGAGGCCGCCGGCGGCACGAACATCGAGGCCGGCCTCGACCAGGGCCTCAAGCTCCTCAACACGGCGGGCGGGATCACGCCGATGCTCTTCTTCCTCACCGACGGCGTGCCGACGATCGGCCAGACCGACCCCGGCGCTCTTCTGCGCAAGGCCGCTCAGGACAACGCCGCCCTGCGCGCCCGGGTCTTCTCCTTCGGCGTGGGCTCCGACGTGAACACCTTGCTCCTCGACAAACTGGCCGAGGCCGGCCGCGGGGCCCGGGACTACGTGGCGCCCAACGAGGACATCGAAGCCAAGGTCTCGTCCCTCTACCAGAAGGTCTCCCGCCCGGCCCTGACCGACGTGAAGATCGAGTGGCAGGGCGTTGAGGTCGATCAGGTCTATCCTCGCCCGGTCCCGGACCTGTTCCATGGTGGAGAGCTGGCGCTGTACGGCCGCTTCCGCGCCGGCGGCAAGGGCACCGTGGTGGTGACGGGCAAGGCCGGAGGCAAGCCCGCGCGCTTCGAGTTCCCCGTGGAGCTCCCCGCGGAGAATTCGCGCCACGCCTTCCTGCCGCGCCTGTGGGCCTCGCAGAAGATCGGCCACGAGCTCGACCTGATCCGGCTCTCCGGCCGCCCGGCGGACCCCGAGGTCGTGTCGTCCATCGTGCGGCTCGCCAAGAAGCACGGCATCGTGACGCCGTACACCTCCTTCCTCGTGACCGAGGAGGGGACCGACCTCGGACGGGTGCAGAACGAGGCCCGACGCCGCTTCAGCGCCCTGTCGGCGAACGCGGCCAGCAGCGGATTCTCCGGAGGGCCCGGAGCGGCGGCCGAGGCGCAATCCGACTCGATGGTGTTCGGCGCGATGAAGAGCGGCGGGTCGGCGGTCTCCGCCGTGCGCGGCGCGGGAGGGAAGTTCGCCTCCGCGCCGGCGCCGGCGGCGATGCTGGCCAAGCTCGAGAAGGACGCCCGCGAGGAGAACAAGAGCAAGGGCTTCGCCTCGGTCGAGACGCGGACGCTCGGCGGGAAGACCTTCTACAAGCGCGGCGGGGTCTGGGTGGACGCGGACGCCGAGGCTCCGGAAGCCTCCTCGCTGCGCTCGGTCGCGGTGGCCGCGCGGAGCGCGGCGTACTTCGACCTTCTGTCGAAGGACCCCGGGCTGGCGCGCTACTTCGCGCTCGGCTCCGAGGTGACGGTGCTGCACCGCGGGATCGTCTACAAGGTCAGCGCGAAGTAATTCGTTCAGCCGAAGGGGGGGAGGTTCGGGGAGACCCGGGCCTCCCCCCGGCCTTTCGGCGCGCGGCAAAGGAGGTATAATCGCCTCATGCCGCCCAAGACCGCGAAGCGCTCCCGCAAAGCCGCGACCGACCAGGCCGCGACCGGCACCTACCGCTACGACAAGGAGACCGGAGAGATCGTGCGCGTCAGCGACCGGGTCCCCAAGGTCTCGTCCAAAGGAAAGGCGTCCGCCCCCGAGCTCCCCTGCGGCCGCCGCGGCCCTTGCGGCGGCGGCGGCTGTCCGTCCTGATCCGCCCGATTTTTTGAGAGGTCGCCCATGCCCATCCCCGAACTGAAGTGCGTCGTCTGCGGAAACGACAAGCCCGACACCACCTTCGTCAGGCTCGTCGTCAAAGGCGCGGACGCCGTCGCGTGCAACAGCTGCATGCCCGTCGTCATCCACGGCCCGCGGGGGCACAAGCACTAGGCATGGCCCGGGTCGACCCTCACTCGTATTTCGACGACGCCCAGCCCCGGACGAAGAGCTGGCGACTGCGCCTGCGCGCCGATTTCGAGCGCAAGGTCCTTCGCGGCGAGGCGACCTTGCTCTTCGCGGCGGCCGCGAAAGGCACGCTCGACCTCGACACGAAAGGCTTGACCGTCGAGCGCGTCGTCGCCGAGGGCGGCGCGCCCGTGCCCTTCGAGCTCGGCCCGGAGGAGCCCATCCTCGGCCGCCGCCTGCGCCTGGACCTTCCCGCGGGGACGCGGTCGGCGACGGTGTTCTACGAGACGAGCCCCGCCTCCGCCGGGCTGCAGTGGCTGTCCCCCGAGCAGACCGAAGGGAAAAGGCTCCCGTTCCTGTTCAGCCAGTGCCAGGCCATCCACGCGCGCGGCGTCCTGCCCTGCCAGGACAGCGCGGTCGCGCGCGTGAGCTACGAGGCCGAGGTGGACTTGCCCGAGGGCCTGACCGCCGTGATGAGCGCGGGCCCCGCCGGGGACGCGCCCGCCGGGACGGGCCGGCGCGCCTTCAAGTTCAGCATGCCCCAGCCCATCCCGAGCTACCTGTTCGCGCTCGCCGTCGGCGAGCTCGAGGGGCGCGACCTCTCGCACCGCTGCCGGGTCTGGGCCGAGCCCGCGACCATCGCCGCCGCCGCGTGGGAGTTCGCCGACACCGAATCCATGATCGCGCGCGCCGAGGCCCTGTTCGGCCCCTACGACTGGGACCGCTACGACATGCTCGTCCTCCCCCCGTCCTTCCCGTACGGCGGCATGGAGAACCCGCGCATGACCTTCCTGACGCCGACCTTGCTCGCCGGCGACCGCAGCCTCGTCGACGTCGTGGCCCACGAGCTGGCCCACAGCTGGACCGGCAACCTGGTCTCGAACGCCACGGCCGAGCATTTCTGGCTCAACGAGGGCTTCACGGTCTGGGCCGAGAGGCGCATCCTCAAGGCGCTGCGCGGGGAGGAGGCGGCCGCCCTGTCCTGGGGCATCGGCCAGCGGGAGCTCGAGGAGGCGCTGGAGCGCTTCCGCGACAAGCCCGAGCTGACGCGCCTGCGCACGCATCTGACGGGGGTCGACCCCGACGACGCCTTCAGCGTCGTTCCCTACGAGAAGGGCGCGCGGTTCGTCGTCGCTCTCGAGCGCGCCGCCGGCGAGGCCGAGTTCGACCGCTTCGTGAAGTCGTACATGAAGCGCTTCCGCTTCCAGAGCGTCACCACCGAGCAGTTCTGCGCCTTCGTCGAATCGACCTTCCCCGGCCTGCTCGCCACGGTCGACGCCCCCGCCTGGCTCGACCGGCCCGGCCTGCCCGCGAACGCGCCGCGCTTCGTCTCGGCCCGCCTCGAGGAGCTGACGGCGCTCGCCCGGTCGTGGAAGACCGGCCCCGGCCTCGACCCGGCGGCCTCGAAGTGGCGGCCCGACGAGATCCTCATCTTCCTGCAGCAGCTGCCCCGCGAGCTCGGTCCCGAGGAGTGCGCCCGGCTCGACGCCGCGCTGAAGCTGACCGGCCGGGGCAACTTCGAGATCCTGACGGCGTGGCTGTGCCTGGCCGCCGCGAACGGCTACGAACCGGCCTTCGAGCCCGCGCGACGGATGCTGACGCGGGTCGGGCGCATGAAGTACGTCCGCCCGCTGTATCAGGCGCTCGGCAAGACCGCCGCCGGGCGCGCGGTCGCCCGCGAGGTCTTTTCCCAGGCCGCCCCGACCTACCACGCCCTCACGCGCCGCGCGGCCGAGTCGGTCATGTCCCAGTACCCGGCTTAAAACCACCCGCGCCCCGGCGGTGTGACCGGATTGCGGCCTGTTCCCCGCCCCCCCGGGGCTATACTGGGAGGGCAGGGGGGCCAAGTGAAGCGCCGGAACTGCTGGGAGGTCATGGCGTGCGGCCGGGAGCCCGGCGGCCCGCGCGCGGCCGAGCTGGGCGTGTGCCCGGCGGCGCTACCCGGCCCGGGCGACGGCGTCCACCGCGGGACCTTCCGCGGCCGGTTCTGCTGGCAGGTGACGGGGACCCTCTGCGGGGGCGAGGTGCAGGGCTCCTTCGCCAAGAAGATGGTCCATTGCATCAACTGCCGTTTCCTCCAACAGGTGCAGGACCAGGAAAGCCGGTCTTTCCAGCTGATGCCTCCCCCTCCGGAACGCGAGGCCTAGGCCCACCCCGAGGGGCCGTAAGACCCTCCCCCGGGACCGGCTTCCCCCCCTATCCTCATAGGGTGAACATACGAGCGCTGCTCGTCCTGGCCCTCCTCGCTCCCGCGGCGGCGTCCCGCGCCCAGGAGAGCTGGGCCCCGGCGCTGCCCGCCTTCACCTTCCACACCGTCTCCGCGAGGCTCCCCGAAGGCGAGCTCCTCGCCGCCCCCGTCGTCGAGCCGGGCCTCAAGCTCCTCGCCGACCACGACACCGCCGGCCTGGGCGCCGAGGCGGCCCGCGCCGACGGCTGGCGCAAGGGCCGCGCGAGCGTGACGCTCGTGGAGAGCCGCGGCACCTGGCGCCTGAAGGACGCCACCGGCGCGTCGCTGCCCGTCTCCGCCCCGTTCGGGTCGGCGCTGCGGCATATGAACCAGTATTTCAGCCTGACCGGCCCGGACGCGCCCGCCAAGCTGAGCGCCGACCTCAAGGCCGCCTTCTCGACGCCCGCCGCCGTCGCTCAGGTCCGCCGCGTCTTCGAGCGCACGATCGAGGAACGCGTCGTCGTGGCGGGCAAGACCTACACGGTCGAGCTCGGCGGGGCGATCGCGCTCGAGCCCGGCGGCATCAGCCTCCATTACATCGACGACCTGCTGCGCCCGACCCTGCGCGAGATGATCGCCGCCGGAGAGGACCCCGCCGCGCTCGCGCGGCTCTACGCCGCGGAGCCCGCGAAGATGGCCCTGCTCGACCCGATGGGCATACTCAAGAACCACCTCGCCCGGCGCGCGCAGTGGGACGCCGAGGGCCGCATCCCCCGGGAGAAGCGCGACGCGATGCTGCGCATGACCGTCGACACCGTGGCGGAGTCGGCCGCGGGCCACTACTCAGGGGACTTCGGCACCCAGCTCAAGGGCATGATCGCCGACGATTGGAGCGGCCGCGACGGCGGGACGTGGCACTGCCATCCTCCCGACGCGGGGCCGAAGGGCTGGGCCGGGGACTACCCCCCGAGCGAGGCCGACTACGAGGCCGCGGCGAAGACCGGCCAGGAGACCGTCGTCGCCTTCACCGCCGACGGCTTCGACGTCTACTTCCTGAGCCGCCCCGAGCCGGGCCGGAACTCCGAGCGCGCCGAGCCGGTCTTCTCCTACCGCGACGCCGGCTGGCGCGCTCACTTCCAGGCCCTGTTCGACCGCCTCGCGAAGTAGAGAGATTCCGCGCGCGCGTTCCGCCAGGAGTGCTACGCTTTCCTCATGAACAAAGCGCTCTCCCTTCTCCTGCTCGCCGCCCTCCTCCCCGCGACCGCGCTCGGCGCGCCCGTCCTCCCCCGCTCCGACTTCAACCGGCTCGCCGCCCGCTCCGGCATCCCCGTCTTCTGGATGCCCGTGGCCTACGACACGGCCACCTTGCGGCCCGAGGACCTCGCCGCGGTCGGCGACGGAGAGGCGCTCGCCCGCTTCGTCTTCGACGGGAAGTTCACCGCCGAGTTCGACCACGCCTACAAGTTCCTCGTCGAGGAGCGCCGGCGCGAGGCCGTGCGCCGGGAGCTCGACCAGGGGCGCCCCAACCTCATCCTCAGCGATTTCCGCAAGGCGCCGGCCGCGGAGCGAGAGCTCGTCAAGCGCATCGCGGCCGCCGGCCGGATCATCGACGACCTGTACGCGACGCAGAAGGGCGGCAAGCGCTGGCGCTCGGCCCTGATCCCGGGCGATTCGGCCTCGCTCGCCCTGTTCGAGCGCAACCACGGGCCCTGGTGCGAGGCGCCCGCCACGCAGAGCGACCCCTTCTGCAGCGCCGTCCCGTCCTTCCCCGCGCGCAAGTCCGACGCGTACCCGGAGAAGCTCTCCCAGGACGGCGCCATGTGCGACGAGCTCAAGGCCCGCCGCGACGGCAAGAAGCTGCTCGACCCGTTCACCGTCGTGCGCGAGACGGACGGCAAGCTCTCCGCCGTGTCCCTGACCGAGGCGTACGGCCCGCAGATGAAGCTCGTCGCCGAGGAGCTGCGCGCCGCCGCCGACTCCCAGGACCTCGACGAGGGCGCGCTGAAGGCCTACCTCCTCGCGGCCGCCCGCGGCTTCGAGACCGGCGACTGGGCCGAGGCCGACGAGGCCTGGTCGCGCATGGGCAGCCGCAACAGCAAGTGGTACCTGCGCGTCGGCCCCGACGAGGTCGAGTTCGACCCGTGCCAGGAGAAGGCGGGCTTCCACATCTCCTTCGCGCGCATCGACGCGGGCTCGCTGTCCTGGCAGGACAAGCTCACGCCGCTGCGCCAGGAGATGGAGGACTCTCTGTCCGCGCTGACGGGCGGCGTGTACAAGGCCCGCCCCGTCGCCTTCGCCCTGCCCGACTTCATCGAGATCGTCATCAACAGCGGCGACTCCAAGCCGTCTTTGGGCGCCACCGTCGGGCAGTCCTTGCCCAACTGGGGCAAGGTCGCCGAGGAGAACCGCCGCCGCACCGTGGTCATGACCAACCTGTTCGAGGACCCCGACTCCAAGAAGACCGCCCGCCTCAAGGCCGCCGAGATGTTCGACGCCGAGGTGCTCAAGACCTACCCCTCCGACAAGGAGGCCGGCCTGGTCGGCACCATCCTCCACGAGGCGACCCACAACCTCGGCCCGCACAGCGACTCGAAGATCAAAGGCAAGACCGCGGCCGAGGTGTTCGGCGGGCGCCTCGAGGGCGTCCTCGAGGAGCTCAAGGCCCAGACCGGGGCGCTGTATTACGTCGAGCTCCTTCATAAGAAGGGGCTCCTGTCCGACAACCTCGTCCGCGAGATCTACACCCATGAGCTCGTCTGGTGCATGGGCCACATCTCCAACGGCATGACCACCGACGGCGGCGCGCCCAAGCCCTACAGCCAGCTCTCCGCCGTGCAGATCGGCAGCTTCGTGAAGGCCGGCGTCCTGCAGTGGAAGGCGGGCCCCGACGGCGTCGAGCGCTTCGGCGTGGATTTCGCGAAGCTGCCCGCCGCGGTCGAGGCGCTGATGAAGGAGGTCGTCCGCGTCAAGGCGTCCGGCGACGTCGCGGGCGCCAAGGCCCTCGTCGACGGCTTCGTCAGCGGCGACGGCTCCGCCCTGATGCGCATGGACAAGGTCCAGGAGCGCCTGCGCAAGTACCCGAAGGAGAGCTACTCCTACACCGCGCTCTACTAGGCCGCGAGACCCAGAACGCCGCGGGCCCTTTAGCGGGCCCGCGGCGGCCCTTGGGCCCTCAGGGAAATCACCCGCACTTCGCTACGATGGGCGAAGAAGGATCACAGAGGGAGATTTCCATGAAACGCAGCCTTTCGCTTTCCGTCGCTTTCGCCATGCTGGCCATGAGCATGGGCCCGGCCGCTCCGTCCGCGCTGGCCCAGATGGCCGCCTCGGCCCGGGTCAACGCCCCCGCCGCGCCCGTGATGGGCCTCCCGGCGATCGGCTCCGGCCTGGGCGCGCTGAACAGCCCGCTGTCCTTCAACACGAACCTGACCGCTCCGGCCCTGACCGCGTCGCCCGCCCTCCTGGCGGCCCCGGCCATCGCCGCCGCGGCTCCGGCCCCGGTCGTCGCGGCTCCCTCGCCGACGGGCGCGCTCGGCGCCATCTACCGGACCGCCGAAGGCAAGGCAACTCCCTTCGCCGTCTCCATGCAGGCTCTCTCGGCCGCGGCCGTCGAGACCAAGGACATGGGCGCCTCCCAGTCGCGCGAGGCCGCCGCCACGGACTTCGCCAAGCGCATCGGCCAGGACGACGGCGAGGTCGAGCTCCTCCTCTCCGCCCCCGAAGGCTCCGGCAAGGTCATGACCGAGGACGTCTACCCCGTCTATCTCGCCAAGCCCGGCTTCGGCGTCAAGGAGACCGGCGCCGCCATGGAGCGCCAGCTCGAGAAGCTCGGCGTCTCCCCCCGCACCTTGGAAGCGCACAGCGCGCGCGCCATCGGCGCGGTCTCCAAGATCAACACCGCCGTCCTCAAGGTCTCCGCGTCGGAGGCCGAGCTGCTGAAGGCCGTGCTCGAAGCGCAGGGCCTCAAGGTCCAGGTCGGCCGCATCTTCGAGGTGCCCAAGCCTCAGGCCGCCGAGCCGATGGCCCGCAGCGTGGGTCTTAAGGAGATGTCCAAGATCATCGGCGCCGACAAGCTCCAGGCCGAGCTCGCCAAGGTCCTCGGCGACCC
Source organism: Elusimicrobiota bacterium (assembly GCA_016191335.1). Lineage (GTDB taxonomy): Bacteria > Elusimicrobiota > Elusimicrobia > UBA1565 > UBA9628 > GWA2-66-18. The sequence continues at coordinate 17,374 of JACPOW010000101.1, forward strand.
GGACGCGAAGCCCTCCTTCCTCGCCCGGGCCAAGGCCTGGGTGGGCAAGCTGTTCGGCGCGACGGTGGAGAACCCCGTCCTCCCGTGGGCCGTGCTCGACACCTGGGTGGCCGCGACGCACCCCTACCTCAAGGGCCGCTTCACCAAGAACGTCGACAACAACCCCGACAGCGAGACCCACGGCACGCACACGGCCAGCACGGTCGTCGGCGTGGACCGGTGGAACTTCGCCGGCCGCAACTACAACATCTTCCCGGGCGGCAGCGCGTCGGAGAGCGACATCCTCTTCAAGATGAACATGGCCCAGGAGGACGGCGCGCTCGGCACGACCCACTCGTGGGGCGACGGCTCCGGCAACCCGGACGGCGCCATCGAGAAGCTCTTCATCAAGGGCGCGGAAAGCGGCATCCACCATTCCGTCTCCGCGGGCAACGCCGGCAGCCGCAAGAACACCGTCGGCGGACCGGCCATCGCGGTCTACGAGACCGACCTCGTCATCAACGGCAAGGTCATCGGCAAGGTCAAGCGCATCAAGGCCATCGCCGCCTCCGACGCGGACAAGAAGACCGCGTCGTTCTCCTCGCGCGGCCCCGGCAGCCGCATCACCTCGACGAAGCCCGAGTACAAGAACTACCCGCAGAAGCCCGACGAATCGGGCGTGGGCGTCAACCTGATCGCCGCGGTGCCCTCGGGTGCCACGGTCCCCGAGCTCGGCGGCCCCGGCGCCGCGATGTCCGGGACCTCGATGAGCAACCCCGGCGTGTTCGGCGCGTTCCTGCTGCTGACGCGCGGCATCCTCGTCCTGCTCAAGGACGGCCTGCCGGCGGGCGACTCGAAGCAGCGGACGCAGCTCGCCATGGACCTCGCCCGCTACGCGATGACGCAGACCGCCGAGAAGGTGGCCGGCCCCGACGAGGTCGGCGACGGCTTCATCAACGTGTGGGCGGCCTTCGAGCTCGCGGGCAAGATCCTCAAGGACGCCGCGGTCCGCTAGCGCCGGGCGGGGGCGTTCGGCTCTTCGTCGAAGACGCCGTACCAGGCGCCGCTGATCTTGGCGCCGACGCCCCCCCACGACGCCTTCGAGGCGTTGTCGTGGAAGTCGTAGCCCTCGCGCCCGATCATCTTCGGCAGCCAGACGCCGAAGCGGGCGCCGGTCGTCTGGTCGACGGCCTTGACGCTCTCGTAGCCCAGGGCGACGCCCAGCGCGACGGTGCCGAAGATCGCGCGGCCGAAGGTGCGCGACTTGCGCGTGACCCAGCCGTCCCCGGCCTTGGGATCGAGCGCCTCGTAGCGCACGGCCCCGTAGGTGTTGAGGAAATGGTCGACGCGCGCGAGCATGGTCGGGTCGACGGCGGCGGGCGGGACGCTCAGCACGCCCGCGAGCTCGGCGCGCGCGGCCTCCCGGTCGCGCGGCGAGACCTCCTTGGCGTCGCCGCCGCGGGCGTTGATGACGACCTGCAGGGCCAGGCTCGGGTCCCCGTAATGGTTGATGAGCCTATGCGAAGCCTCGACGAAGCCGGGGACCTGCGCGGGGCCTCCGGCCGGCGCCGGGGGGACCACGGGGCGCGAGAGCTTCTGCGGCTGCGCGGCGGGCTTGCGCATCTCCGCCTCGGAGCGCCCCGCGGAGGACGCGGGGACGGTGACCCCGGCGGAGCCGGAGGGAACGGAGCCGGCGTCGCCCCGGAACTCGGTCAAGGTCCTCGCCATCCCGCGCGCGTCGCGCGTCACCGCGGCGCTGCGCGCGGGCGGCAGCCGCGCATCGCGCCCGGCCGAGGCGGACCCGGCGCGCCCGGCGGACCCGGACGGCGCGAAGGTCTTGAGACGGGCGGCGTAGAAGACGACGGCGGCCTCCTCGCCGGCGGCGTCGAGGCTCAAGCTCCGGGCGGCGGCGCGGACCTGCCGCTCGAACTCCGCCGGGTCGACCGGCGGGCGCGCGTCCTGGACCCGGCGGGCGAGCTCGAAGGCGGCGTCGACGGTCTCGCCGCGGGAGAAGGCGCCGGCGGCGGACGAGGCGGCCGCGGACGGGACTCCCGCCGAAGACGGGGAGGCGGCGGCGATCAGGCCCGTGAGGACGAGGGAGAGAGGGGACATGGGAGCCTCGCCCCAGTATGGCCCCGGAACGGCGAAAAGTCAACGCCTGTTCGGGGCGGGCTTGACCGTCAACGCCGGGAGGTCCAGGGCGGGCCGCTTCGCGTCGAGCGTGAGGTCGCCGCGATGGCCCGCGACGCGCAGCTCCCCCTCGGGGACCGCGAAGGCGAAGGCGAGATAATAGCGCCCCGCCGCGAGGCCGGAGAACGAGAACCGGCCCTGGGCGTCGGGCTCCGTCGACGCGACGAGCCCGGCGGCGTCGAGAAGATACGGCGCGGCGGGGTCGGGCCTCCGGTACAACGCGACCTTCAGCGGCTTGAGGCCCACGAGCCGTCCCGAGACCCGTCCGGGCTTGAGCGCGCCGCCGCCGGTCAGGTCGAGCAGGCCGGCCGGGATGCCGCGCGGGGCGGCCTCGCCGCGCCTGGCCCACACCGAGGCCTGGGCGGCGTCTCCGAGATGGGCGTAGGCCAAAGCGATGCGCGAGGCGCCCATGGCGCCGATCCGGTGCGCCGTCTCGTCGGCCAGCGCCCCCAGGGCGCCGAGGGCCTCGGGCGAGGGCGGGGCCGCGGAGAGGTGCGCGAGCAGGAGCGTGCGCGCGAGGTCGTCGCCGTGCTTGACGCCCAGCATCAGCGCGCTCCTCAGGCCGACCGGGTCCATGAGCTTGGCCTGACGCTCGTACAGCGCGCGCAAGGACTCCAGACGGCCGGCGCCGGAGGGAGGCCGCGGCGCGGGCGCGATCGGCAGGTCGTAGGCCGTCTGCCCCGGACGCCCCTCCTCCTCGGTCAGCACGACGAACAAGCGGCGGCTCTCGACGCGCG
>JACPOW010000101.1:20284-68453 GCA_016191335.1 Elusimicrobiota bacterium
GTACATGGAGAACGCGAGAAAAGAGGCCGCGGCGTTGACTCCGGCCCAGGAAAGGAGGACCCGAAGCGGAGACGGCCCGGACGACAGGCAGGAGAGCGCGGCGGTCATCGCGGCGTAGACCGTCAGCGAGCAGAACAGGAGGTTCGCGAGGGGCTCCAATGGGTCCATCGAGCCGAACGGGAACCAGACCTTCTGGGCGACCTCGAACCAGACAGAGAACGACCAGCGCAGCAGGAGGACGATCAGCGCCAGCACGAAGCCGCGGGCCAGGAACAGCGCCGGGGTCCACTTGCGGCCGCGGAGCACCGACACGGCCAGCCAGGCGAACCGGGCGACCGCCCCGAGGAGCAGCACGGTGACGGCGGCGGTGAAGGCGCGCCGGGGCCCCGGGCGGGAAAGGGCCTCGTGGGCGAGGGAGAACAGCGCCCAGCCCGCGCGCCGCGGGAGGATGAAGTCGAGCGAGGCGGGCAGGCGCGAGGCGCAGATCATCGCCGACAGCGCCGCCCCCGCCCCGAGAGCGGGCGCCAGCGCGGCCCGGGCGTCAGTCCCCGTCTTGGTCAACGGTGACGACCGGCTTCTTGGTGAATTTCGCCAGGGCCGCGGCCGCCTTCGACGCGTCGCCGACGGCGACGATGGTCAGCTCGTCGGGGCGGATGAACACCTCGGCCGCGCGCTTGGCGCCGGCGCCGGTGACGGCCTGAACCCGCTCGACGTAGGAGTCGTACCAGCCGTCGGGCAGGCGCCGCGCGCGGAGCTTGAGCACCGCGTCGGCGACGCCGTCCTGGGTCTCGAGCGAGCGCGCGAACTTCCCGGCGAGATAATTCTTGGCCTGCTTGAGCTCCTCGGCCGTCGGCTCCTCCTTGCGGATGCGGTCAAGGTGTCCCAGGATCGCCGCGAGCGCGGGCTCCGCCACCTCGGTGCGCACCGGCGTGCGGATCTTGAACAGGGAGCCCGTCAGGCGGTGCTCGAGGCGGCTGCTGATCCCGTAGGTGTAGCCCTTGGTCTCCCGGATGTCGCGCATGAGGCGCGAGGAGAACGACCCGCCGAGCACCTGGTTGGCGATCAGCAGGTCGAAGTAGGCGGGGTTGTCCTCGCGGACGGCGGGGTTTCCCAGGATGAAGGACACCTGGCTCGACTTCGGCCGGTCGAGCAGGTAGACGACGCGGTCGGCCTTCCCGCGCGGCACGGGCGGGGCGTCCGCGGCGGCCGGCCCGCCCTGCCAGGTCCCGAAATGCCTCACGGCCAGCGCCTCCAGTCGCGCCGGGACAGGTCGCCGACGAGGACCAGCAGCGCCCCGCTCGGCGTGAGCAGGCGCCTGTAGGCCGCGGCCACCCGCGCGCGGTCGAGCCGCTCGATCGAGGCGTCCGTCGGTGCGGTCACGGAGTAGGGATGCCCCGCGAACATCTTCTTGTAGAACGCCACGCCCGCCAGGAAATCGCTCTCCGCGCGCGAGGCGGCGAGCTCCTCCTTCATGTTCGCCCTGCGCAGGGCGACCTCGGCCTCGGGGAACGAGGGCGAGCGCGCGACCTCGGCCAGCAAGGACGCCATCGCGTCGGCCTTGTCCGCGAGCGCGGAAGCATGCAGCACGATCATGTCGGGCTCGGCGCCGGCGGAGAGCGAGCCGCCGAACAGCTCGGCCGCCTCGGCGATCTCCTTCGACGACTTCTTCGCCGTCCCGTCGGTCAGCAGCTCGGCCAGCGCCTCCGCCAGGCCGGCGTCCTCCGCCGGGACCGCGGCCTCTCCGCCGGAGAACGCCAGGCGCGCGGTGACGAGCGGCACGCGCTTGTCTTCGACGAGCACCACCGTCATGCCGTTGCGGAGCTTCCATTCCTGACGCGGCGGCAGCTTCACGGCGCGCATCGGCGCGACCTCGGGAGGCCGCGACATGTCGACGGGGGCGGCGGCGGCGAGCGCGGCCGCCAGCAGGACGAGGGACGCGGTCATCTGGCCTCCCCGGCGGCGAGCTCGAACCAGGTCGCGGCCGCGGGCGACAGCCGCGCCGCGGCGGCGCGGCGGACCATCTCGGGCGTGACGGCCATGAAGCGCGACAGCTCGCGGTTGGCGGCCTCGGGGTCGCCGTCGAGCAGAGCGGCGTAGAGCAGGCGCTGAGCTCGGCCGAGGCTCGTCTCCTGCCCGCGCAGCCAGTCCGACCGGAACTTGGTCTTCACCCGCTCGAGCTCGGGGGCGCTCAGGCCCTCCTTCGCGACCCGGGCGACCTCCGCCGCGACGAGCGCCTTGAGCTCGGCCGCGGTCTTCTCGCGCTTGTGGATGACGAAGCCGCCGAAGGCCCCGGGCGCCTTGTACTCGTCGGCGTCCGAGATCGGGAAGCCGAGGCCCCCGTCGAGCGAGACCGCGGCCTGCGACTCCTTGACGAGCCTCTGGTACAGCCGCGCGCTCTTGCCCGAGAACAGCGCCTTGCCGAGCAGCAGCAGCGCGTAGTAGTCGTCCGTGCCGCGCTCCGGCCCGCCCTTCCAGGTGAAGCCGAGCGCCGGGAGCTTGGCGTGCTCGTCGGCGAGCTTGACCGTCCGCTCGCCGGCCGGGGCGGGCTCCGCCGTGTCGGCGGCCTTGGGGCGGGGCTTGGCCGGCATCGAGCCGAAATAGGACGAGACCAGGGCCCGCGTCGCGTCCAGGTCGATGTCGCCGACGATCGCGACGATGATGTTGTCGGGCGAGTAGTAGGCCTCGAAGAAGGCGCGGACGTCCTTGAGCGACGCGGCGTCGAGGTCGGCGAACGAGCCGATCGTCGGGTGCGAGTTCTGCCAGTTGGAGAAGGTGTGCGAGGCCATGTCCACGTAGAGCATCGCGCCGTAGGGTTCGTTGTCCACGCGCATGCGCTTCTCTTCCTTCACCACCTCGATCTGGTTCTTCACCGACTCCGCCGCCACGTTCAGCGCGCCGACGCGGTCGGCGTCGAGCCAGACGGCCACCGGCAGGGCGTTGGAGGGCACCTGCTCGTAGTAGAAGGTGAAGTCCTCGTGGGTGGACGCGTTGTTGTCGCCGCCGTAGGTCTCCAGCAGCTTGTCGAAGTCCCCGCGCGGCACGTGCTTGGAGCCCTCGAACATCAGGTGCTCGAAGAGGTGCGCGAAGCCGGACAGCCCGGGCGCCTCGTGGCGCCCGCCGACGTCGACGATCATCGTCATCGCCGCGACCGGCACCGAGGCGTCCCGGGACAGGACGACGCGCAGGCCGTTGGCCAAGGTGAAGCTCGAGAAGTCGATGCGGGGAGCGGCCGGCTCGGCGGCCCCCGCGGGGACGGCGGCGAGCAAAGACGCCAGCAGGAGCCCTCTCATCGCTACCTCCGCCCCTTGATGCGGATCGCGGTCGGCGGCTCGTCCGGATCGGCCTTCTTCGCCGTCCGTTCCACCGGGCGCTCGGCGAGCACGACCAGGCGCGCGCTGTCCATGCCGTAGGCGGAGCCGTCGAAGCCGCCCCAGCTCTGCAGGTAGGTCAGGCCGGCGCGCTCGAGCTGGGCCTTGATCTCGGTGAGGGTATACACCCGCACGCTGACGAACGAGGGGGTGCGCTTGCCGTCGGCGTCCACGATGACGCGGCGGTTGTCCAGGCGCCCGCGCTCGAAGTCGAAGCCGATCTGGTCGAGCACGACCGAGCTCTTGCGCTCCTCGCCCTGCTCCCAGAAGTTCGGCTCGAAGTGGCGCATCAGCCACTCCTTGTTCAGCGTGTCGATCAGGAGGAGGCCGGCGGGCTTCAGCGCCTTGCGCGCCGCCTCGAGGCAGCGCAGGTCGTCGCGGTCGCTCGCCAGCTGCCCGAAGGCGCCGTCGAGGCTGACCACGGCGTCGATCTCGCTGCGGTAGGGGATCGCGCGCGTGTCGGCCTTCATGAAGTGGACGTTGAGCTTCTCCCCCTTGGCCGAGGCGCGCGCCACCGACAGGGCGCGCTCGTCGGGGTCCACGCCGAGGACGCGGTGCCCCCGGCGGGCGAGCTCGATCGTGCGCCGTCCCGAGCCGCAGCCGAGGTCGAGCACGCGCGAGCGCGGCTCGAGGCGCATGAAACGCTCGACGCCGTCGATCTGCGTCTTGATCTGGGAGTGGGGACGGCGGGGGTCGTCCTCGAGGTGCATCCGCCACCAGGACAGCGCCTCTTTCTTGCTCACCCGCGGATTCTATAAATTAAAGGGGTGCCCGATTTTTGATACGATGGCCGCCATGGAATTCAGGCTCGGCGTCGTCCAGAACTCCCCCAAGTTCCTCAAGGCGCCCCAGAACATCAAGGCGTGCTTCGAGCTGATGGACCGTCAGGAAGCGGACCTCTGGGTCCTCCCGGAGTTCTTCGCCTCCGGGTACAACTTCAAGACCAGGAAAGAGGCCGCCAAGTGCGCCGAGACCGGGAGCGGCCCGCTGGTCTCCCTGCTGCGCGCCTACGCCGCGAGCCACGACTGCGCCGTCGTCGCGGGCTTCCCCGAGAAGGCGGGCTCCAAGCTGTACAACTCGGCGGTCCTGGCGCAGGGCGGCAAGAGCCGGACCTACCGCAAGACCCACCTCTTCGGGGGCGAGAAGAAGTTCTTCACGCCCGGCGACACCGGCTTCTGGACCGAGAAGGTCAAGGGCGTCTCGGTCGGCGTCATGGTCTGCTTCGACTGGTTCTTCCCCGAGGCCGCCCGGACCTTGGCCCTCAAAGGGGCGGAGATCATCGCCCACCCCTCGAACCTCGTCCTCCCCTGGGCCCCCGAAGGCATGAAGATCCGCTCCCTCGAGAACCGGGTCTTCTCCGCCACGGCCAACCGGGTCGGCGTCGAGCGCGGCCTGCGCTACATCGGCCAGTCCCAGATGGTCTCCCCGAACGGCACCTTGCTCGTCCGCCTCGGCCCCGACCAGCCCGCCGCCGCGGTCGTCACGATCGACGCCTGGACCGCCAAGAACAAGAAGGTCCACCCCGCCTGCGACCTGTTCGCCGACCGCCGGCCCAAAATGTATGCCCGCTAAGACCCCCAAGGTCGAGCGCCGCCTGGCCCCGCGCCCCTCGCGGGACTCCATCTCCGACGTCGCCGACCTGATGTTCCCCCCGGACGCCAACATGCACGGGACCGTCTTCGGCGGCAAGGTCCTGCAGATGGTGGACAAGGCCGCCTCGGTGTGCGCCATGCGCCACTCCCGCAAGCCCTGCGTGACCGTGGCCATGGAGCGCGTCGAGTTCCTCGTCCCCATCAAAGTCGGGACTTTCCTCATCGCCAAGGCCCAGGTCAACTACACCGGCCGCACCTCCCTGGAGATCGGCGTCGAGGTCTACGCCGAGGACATGCCCGGCGGCACCCGCGTCCACACCAACTCCTGCCTCGTCACCATGGTCGCCGTGGACGAGCAGGGCCGTCCCGCCTCCGTCCCCCCCCTGCTCGTGGAGACGCCGGACGAGAAAGAGCGCTGGGCCGCCGCCGAGGCCCGCCGCAAAGCCCGCCAAAGCTCGAAGTAAGCCTCTTTTCGGCCTTTCCGCCCCCCTCCCCTCGCGTTTTCCGTCCATTAAGCGTCGTTTAGGCTCATTATGACGCCGCTTATAGGTCTTTTCTAGGCCCTATGGAGGGTGCCAAAATAACCCCCCGAATCAGTAACAAATGGTACTTGACGGACGAAAGCCTCGTGGTATAATTTTGTCAGTTCCCGTCGATTCGTCGACGAGAAGGCCCTGCCGAGGGGCCCGTAAAAGTCGCAATACGAGGTGTACAAGCATGCAAGGCAAAGTGAAGTGGTTCAACGACCAGAAGGGCTTCGGGTTCATCACCCCCGACGACGGCTCCGCGGACGTGTTCGTGCATCACAGCGCGATCCAGTCCGACGGCTTCCGCTCCTTGAGCGAGAACCAGGCCGTCCAGTTCGATCTCCTTCAGACCGAGAAGGGCCCGAAGGCTGCCGGCGTCGTCAAGCTCTAACTCAGAGCTAGCTCCGGGTATCAGGCGCCCCGGCCGCAAAGCGGCCGGGGCGCTCTCTTTGGCGGGTGCGTTGCGACCCGAAAGGCCATGAAACGCTTCCTGGACGACCTTTTGGCCCGCCAGCCGGTCCCCAGCCGCTCCAACGGCTACTTCCCGCTCAACGCCCAGCCCGCCTCCCTCCTCCGCTGCCGGGACGGCCGCAAGACGGCCGAGGAGCGCCGGCCCTCCCCCGCCAAGCGCCTGGCCGGCCGGCGGCGGCCCTTGATCCGGTTCCATCCTGTCCACCTAAGGGACCGAAATCACGGGACAAAATAGTTCAGACCGCTTCCGTCGTGGAAGACCGGTCAGCCGGGTTCTCGGGCTAGCGGGGGTCAGCCCAGGTCGGCGGGAAGCGTGGGCGTCTCGGGCTTTTCCTCGCCCTTGCGCACGCGGTCGATCTTCGCGACCGAGGCGTCGAGGCGCTTGAACGAGGTCTGCTCGATGTCGTGGTAGAGCTCGCCCACCTTCCCGACCTGCTCGCCGAGCTTCACGAACCGCGTCTTGAACGTCTCGTAGGTCGCGGAGAAGTGGGAGATGAGCTTGAGCACTTCCTGGGTGGCCTGCGCGAAGTGGAAGTTGTCGAACGACTGGCGGATCACGCCGAGCACCGCGTAAAGGGTGAACGGCGAGCACAGCACGACTTTCTGCGCCAGCGCCTCGTCCACGAGCCCCGGGTAGTTCTCCTGGATGAAGCCGTACACCTGCTCGTTGGGGATGAACAGCAGGACGTAGTCGAGGGTGCTTTCCTCGACGCTGATGTAGCCGCGCCCCTGGAGCTCCTTGATCCGGTTCTTGACGTCCCGCTCGAAGTCCTTCCTCAGCTTCGCGCGGTCCTCCTCGCTCGCGGCGTGGAGCATCTTCAGCCAGTTGTCGAGCGGGAACTTCACGTCCATGTTGAGCTTCTTGCCCTCGGGGAGCAGGAAGGTGAAATCGGGGCGGGTGGCCGCGGTGTCGAGCGCGCGGTTCTTGCGGTACTGGACCCCCTCCTGCAGCCCGGAGGCGCGCAGGATGTCGTCGGCCATGCGCTCCCCCCACTGGCCGCGGGCGCGGGAGTTGTCCATCAGGGCGCGCAGGCCCTCGGTCGAGGAGGCGAGCTTGGCGGTCTGCTCGGTCGCGTCCTTGAGGCCCTTCTCGAGCGAGCCGTACTTGGTGGCCCGGTCGGCCTCGAACTTGCGCACGAGCTCCTCGTAGTTCTTCAGGCGCTCGGACAGCTTGTCCACCGTGTTCTCGACGGCCGCCTTCTTCTCGTCGAGCTCGCTCTTCTGCTTGACCCGCTCGGTCTCGAGCCGCTGCGCGGCTAAATCGATATATGCGCGGAAGTCCTCGCGCATCTGGACGCGGCCGGCGTCCTCGTTCTTGCGGGCGGAGAAGAAGACGAGGTAGAAGATGACGCCCGAGACGGCGGCGCCGGCGATGACCGCCAGGAGGATGGTGAGCGCGTTCATCGCTTCGGCCTCGTCGTGAAGATCCGCACCGCCTCGAGGTCGAGGCACTCGAGCTTGCAGGTGCGGCCCTTCTCGAGATAGAGCTTGAGCTTGGCGAGGCCGTCTTCCCAGGCCCGCGCGTAGCGGTCGTAGAGCGCGTCGGCGCTCGCCGCCGAGGGGAAGCCGGACTGGAGCAAGGTCACCTCGCTTTTCCCGCCGCGGGCGGGCAGGATGAAGATCGAGGTGAGGGCCGGCACGCCTTTCTCGCCTCGGGCCGGCTTCCACAGCCAGGCGACCTTGCGCGCGGGCTCGAGGTCCACGAAAACGCCCTCCCGCTCCCCCAGACCGGGGCACCGGACGCCGTCCTTGGCGCGGCGCGCCGGCCAGATCATGCGCAGACGGCCCGCGTTGCGCGCGTCGGTCTCGGCGCCGAGCACCCACCAGCGCGTCAGCTCGCGCGCCGACGTCAGGCTGCGGTAGACGAGCTCCGGCTTGGCGCGGATCGTCGCGGCGAGGCGGATGTCGCGGGTGGAAAGGCGGGTCTTCTCGGCGGACGGCATCGTTTCAGTGTAGCAGAGGGCCCGCGAACGGGCCAGGGGTCGAAGGGCGTCAGGAGGCTTTGGGGCCGGGGACCCGGATCTTCGCGCCTCCGGGGCCGGCGGTGCGCGGCATGAAGGAGCCCATCAGCCCGGCGAATTTATCCAGATAGTTGGGGAAGCCCCGCTCCGTCGCGGGGTAGGTCAGGACGTAGAAGCCGTCCTCGACGGGCACGACCACGTAGGCGTGCTTGCGCAGGACGAAGGGCTTGTCGGTCCCGGCCTGGGCGCTGATGCCCCACTTGTTGGCCTCCGGCGCCGGCGTCGCGGACTCGACGATGAAGCCCTTCGCCTTGAGCCCGGACTGCTTGAGCGTGACCTCGGGGATCACCTCGGCCTGCCGGTCGTTGTCGTAGGACACCTTGCCGTCGAGCTTCAGCAGGACGTACTCGGGGCCGTAGACCTGCTTGAGGGTCTGCTTGATGAAGTCGTCCGCCCCGGAATACATCTCCAGGCGTCCGTCCATGAGCCGGTGGGGGCGGTAGCGGCGGTACCAGCGCACACTGAGGCTCGGCGCGCCGAGGTAGAAATCGGGATCGAAGGGGCCGATGAAGGCCGTCAGGGAGAAATCCGTGTCCTGCTGGTCCGTCATCACCTGCCAGCCCCACGGGACGGAGGCGGAATAATCCTTGTTGATCGACTCGTAGCTCGCGTACTTGGGAGGGGTGCAGGCGGCGGCGAGGGTCAGTAGGAGGACCGCGGACAGGCGACGCAGATGGGTTGTTCTCATCCTCTTATCGAGTTTCGAGTATAACAGGACCAGGACATGTTGTCCAGGTCATTCCTCGGGCTCGACCGGCGCGGGCAGGGCCTTGGCCATGACCTCGGCCTCCCGCGCGGCCGCCTCGTTGCCGAGCGCGCGCTGCACGGCGGCCAGGCGCGGCAGGATCTCCGCCTCCGCGCGGGTCTCGCCCAGGCGGCGGGCCGAGTCGAGGGCGGACAGATAGGCCTCGCGGGCCTCCGGCGCGCGTCCCCGGGCCTCGAGCGCGTAGGCGTAGGCGGCCTTGAGCTCCGGGTCGCGGCGCAGGCGCGGCCGTTCGCGGGCGAGCTCCAGGTGGCGGTCGGCCTTGTCGGACAGGCCGAGGCGGCCGAGGGCGTACGCCTTCCAGATCAGGGCCTGCACGCTGTCGGGGGCCTGCACGAGCCAGCGGTCGAGCTCCTCGAGCACCTTGCCCGCCTTGCGCTTGTCGGCGAGGAGCGCGTCGAGGTCGGAAGGGTACATCCGGTTCGGCGAGACGAGGCGCGGCGGCTGGGAGGAGACGAGCCAGGCGTTCTCCCCCACCTTCTTCAGGTACACCAGGGCCCGGTCGTCGGCGTAGCCGAGGACCCAGTTGGGGTCCTCGTCGATGATGCGCGCGGGCGCGCCGGCGCGGTGGTTGTGCACGACCGCGTAGTCGAAGCGGTACACCATGTCGAGCTGACGGAACAGGCGCGGCCAGGCCGCGGCCTCGCGCTTGAACGCCGCCGGGTAGACGCCCGGCCGCGCGTCCACGAAGACGGGCCGCTCGGACAGGCCGATCAACTCGGCCCCCGTCTCGGGCTCGTTGAACATGCGGCCCCGCACGCCGTTCGACTTCAGGTAATGCGCCGCGCCCCCGAGGATCGGCGCGCCGTAGCCGCGCGACCGCGACAGCGGCGCCGCCACGAAGTGCTGATAGCCCGCGAGGAGCAGCCCGGCGAACACGGCCCAGCGCATCACGCGCGGCCAGGTGTCGGAGCGGGGCTTGAGCCAATGGCCGAGCGCGAGGGCGATGACCGGGCAGGCCGCCAGGATCGCCAGAGGGCGCAGGCCCGGCAGGACGAAGGAGAGGGCGATGACGGTCGTCGCCGCCACGGTCGTCACGAACTCCTGCTGGAGCGTGTACCAGGACGAGGCCAGCCCCGCGACCGCGAACAGCGTATAAAGGGAGAGCCAGTCCGCCGGCCAGCCGCCCACGACCGTGGTCGCGTCCGCGAAGGTGCGACCGAGCACGGCCCAGCCGAGCGGGTTCCACGCGAGGGTCAGCACGCAGGCCCCGAGGGTCGCCCAGTAGCCGAGGCGCTCGCGCGCGGCGGTGCGCAGGGACGCCTTGAACACCTTGAGCCCGACGAGCCACAGCGCGAGCAGGGAGGAGGCGCCGTGCGTGTTGGCCCACAGCGCCGTAAGCGCCGCGGCCGCCGCCCCCTGCCACAGCCGGAAGCGATGACGCGGGCGCAGCAGGCGGATGAACAGCGCGAAGTAGAGGAGGTCGAAGACCGCGGGGGTCTCCACGAGGCCGGTCCAGCCCGCGCACGCGCCGAGCGCGAGCAGGGAGGCCGCCGCGAGCGGGCTGCCGTGGTTGACCGGGAGCAGGAGCGCGAAGGCGGCGGCCGCCGCGACGCTCTTCAGGAGCACGACGGCCTTCACGCCGCCGAGCGCGTCGAGCCACGCCGCGACGGCGTCGAACAGCCAGGAGTCCGTCGTCCACGCGCCGCCCGAGGCGCCGCAGCCGAAGGGATCCGTCCGGGGCAGGGCGTGCTCGGCGAGGATCTTCGCGCCGGTCTTCAGGTGGATCCAGGTCTCGGGCGCGTGCACCGAGCGCCAGCCGAGCGCGAGCACGAACGCGAAGAGCAAGGTCTCGAGAGGCCAGTGGGGATGATGAGGCTTTTCGTGCGGATGCGCGCCTTGCTTCATTCAGCGCCTATCCTACAAAATCGGCTACAATGCGTTTCACGGAGATAATCAAATGGATTTCGAGCTCACAGACGCCCAGAAGGACATCCGCGACACGGTCCGCAAGTTCGCGGAAGCCAAGATCAAGCCCCTCGCCCACGACCTCGACGAGAAGGAGGAGTTCTCCGTCGACCTGACGCGGCAGATGGGAGCGCTCGGCGTGTTCGGGCTCATCGTCCCCGAGGAGTACGGCGGCTCCGGCCTCGACTACACCTCCTACTGCATCGCCGTCGAGGAGCTGGCCCGCGTGGACGGCTCGCAGGCGGCCACGGTCGCCGCCGGCGTCTCCCTGGGCGTGGCGCCGATGCTCTACTTCGGGACCGAGGAGCAGAAGAAGCAGTGGCTGCCGAAGCTCGCCGCCGGAGAGCAGCTGTTCGCCTTCGGCCTCACCGAGCCCGACGCCGGCTCCGATTCCCGCGGTTCCCGGACGAAGGCGACGAAGAACGCCGACGGGACCTGGACGATCGACGGCTCGAAGATCTTCATCACCAACGGCTCCAACGAGCTGACCGGCGGCGTCATCGTCCAGGCCGTCAGCGACCGCAACGCGGCCGGCGACCCCGAGTTCACCTGCTTCATCGTGCCCAAGGGCACGCCCGGCTTCACCTCCAAGCGCATGCACAAGAAGCTGATGTGGCGCGCCTCCGACACGGCCGAGCTCTACTTCGACAAGGTCAAGGTCCCCGACTCCGCCATCCTCGGCAAGCGCGGCACCGGCTCGCGCCAGATGCTCAAGACCCTGGACTCCGGCCGCCTGTCCATCGCCGCGATGGGCCTCGGCTGCGCGCAGGGCGCCTACGAGGCCGCGCTGTCCTACGCGCAGAAGCGCGTCCAGTTCGGCAAGCCCCTCTCCCGCTTCCAGGCCATCGCCTTCAAGCTGGCCGACATGGCGATGAAGATCGAGCACGCCCGCATCTTCCTGTACAAGGCGTGCTGGCTGCGCGACCAGAAAAAGCCGTTCGGCAAGGAATCGGCCATGGCCAAGCTGTACTGCTCCGAGGTCGCCCAGTGGGTCGCCAACGAGGCCGTGCAGATCCACGGCGGCTACGGCCTCATGAAGGAGTTCGACGTCGAGCGCTTCTACCGCGACCAGCGCCTGCTCCAGATCGGCGAGGGCACGTCGGAGATCCAGCGCCTCGTGATCTCCCGCGCGATCGGCTGTTGATCAAGGAGCTCATCGCGTCCTTCGGCCTCGAGCCCCATCCCGAGGGCGGCTATTATAAGGAGACCTACCGCAGCGCGGAGAAGATGACCACGCGCGGCGGGGCCTCCCGGCCGATCTCGACGGGGATCCTCTTCCTCCTGCCCGAAGGGCAAAAGTCGCGCCTCCACCGCATCAAGTCCGACGAGCTGTGGCACTTCCACCTCGGCGGCCGCCTGCGCCTGACGCAGATCGCCCCGGAGGGCGCCGTCACCGAGGTCGTCCTCGGCCCGGACTTCAAGAACGGCCAGCGCCTCCAGCACGTCGTGCCCGCCCGCCACTGGTTCGGCGCCGCCCCCGAGCCCGGCGCCGGCTTCTCCTTCGTCGGCTGCACCGTCGCCCCCGGCTTCGACTTCGACGACTTCGACCTGGGCCCGCGCGCGACCTTGCTCGCGCGCTTTCCGGACGCCAAGGACGTCATCGTCAAGCTCACCGACTAGCCGAGCGCGCGACTGTTTCCGGAAACAGTCGGGCCGCAAGCGACAATAGTTCCGTGGGCCTTCGGACCCGTACGAAATAGGGCCGATTGCCTCCTTTTAGTTTCCGATGAGGTGTCTATAATCTGGGCATGAAGCTCATGAGACAGACGCTCGCGCTATTCCTGTCCATGACCCTGGGCTCCGCGCCCGCCCTCGCTCAAGTCCGATCCGTTCAAGTCTCCGTTCCCTCCGCCGCGTCCGGCGCATCAAGCGCCGCGGGCGCAAGCTCCAACCCCTCGCTCCCGGGACTTCCGGTCTTCGGCACGATCCCCAACAATGTTTTGCCGTTGTCGTTATCGTTGACTCCGTCCCTCGCCGCGCCGTCCATCTCCCCCTCAGCGGCGCCGGTCTCTCTGGGAATCGCTCCATCCGTTGCCGTTACGCCGTTCGCCGTCCAAGCCTCCAAGTCAGCGGCCGCCCCGACGAAGCCCGTTCTCGCCACGGCCGCGGCGTTGGCTTCAGTCCAGGCTGCGGCGTCCAAAGCCGTCGAAGGCTTGTCAAAGGCCTCCGGCGATTCGGCCAACTCCAAAGCCTCGGCCCAATTCTCCGCGCTCGTCTCCGAACGCCTCGCCTCCCCGACGCGCTCGAACGACTCCGTCGCCCCCGTCTCCGGCCGCATGGGCGCCCTCGCCCCCTCCGGCCTCTCCGCGAAGCCCCTCGGCAAGGCCACGGAATCCGCCCCCGCCGCCGACGAGAAAGCCGCCCCTCCGGCGCCCGCGAAAACGCCCTTCACCCAGGTCTTCAAGGACCCCGAGCGCAACCGCGCCTTCTGGCGCTACGTCGGCGGCTACAGCATCTTCCTCTTCGGCTACGAGATGTACGTCGTCGGCCTGCCGTACCTGATCTCCGCGATCACGCGCAACTCCCTCAGCGAGAACCACGACGCGCGCGCCGCCAACGAGGAGGCGCTCAAGTCCCTCATCCGCTCGAACCGCTCGCTCGCCCGCATCGCCCACTGGGTCGCGCAGGGCGTCTCCTACGTGACCATCCCCCTCTTCACGCGCGGCATCGAGAAGGACGGGCCGAAGAAGTGGCTCGTGCGGTCCATGCTCGGCCGCGCCGCCGTCCTCGCGGCCATCTCCGGCCTCTTCTTCGCGACGGGCCTGCTCAGCGTGACGGGCTCCCTCTGGGTCTTCCTCGGACTCGTCGCCCTGCAGTCCTTCTTCCAGGGCATCGCGGTGACCTTCGAGGGCGCGGCGACGACGCGCATCATGGGCGACTCGACCGTCACCAGCGAAGAGCGCACCAAGGCCAACTCGATCCTGACCTTCATCGCCGCGGTCTTCGCGATCGTCGCCCCGGTGATCGCCGGCCAGATCGCGCAGATCGGCCCGGTGATGGGCAAGACCGGCGTCGGCGGCGCGGTGATCTACTCGATCTACGCCGGCGTCATCGCGCTGGCCGCCTTGGTGTACGCCTCCATCAAGATGATCGGCGGCGCGAAGAAGACGGACCTGGCCCAGAAGCCCGGCGAGGAGCCGTCGGCCGCGGCCCCGACGGGGCTCGGGGGCACGCTCAAGAGCCTGTGGCAGGCCATCAAGGACGGCACCAAGATCGTGTTCAAGGACCGCTTCCTGCGCACCCTCCTGCTGATGTCGATGGTGACGTCCCTGTTCTCCGACCCCCTCGTCTTCAACGTGCTTCCGGAGTACATCGAGGGACTCGTCGCGAGCAACCCCGGCTCGGTCGGGGCGATCATGAACATGCCCGTGCTCGGCTGGGTCCTCAAGTCCCTGACCGCGACGCCGATGGGCAACTTCGCGATGATGATGGTGATGGCGAGCGTGGGCAGCATCGTCGCCTCCTTCCTCATCAAGCCCCTCACCCGGCTCTTCCAGAGGTTCGGCTTCAAGACCGACGAGGCGATGACGATCCCGTTCTATGTTTTGGCCGCGTTGGAGGCTCCTTTATTCCTCCTGATGATCAACACGCCGACCATGCTCGGCGCCGTCGCGCTGTACGGCCTGCAGTCGCTCGTCGTGGGCTTCATCGGCATCGCGATCTCGGGCCTGTACCAGAAGAACCTGGGCGGACAGAAGGACGAGAACGTCAACAAGATCCTGGCCGCGCAGTCTTTGCTCGGCATCGCCGCCGCGATCGTCTCGACCTACGTGTACGGCTTCGTCCTCAAGGACATCTCCATCGCCGCCTCGCTGACGATCGCCGCGATCGCGACCGGCGTCATGGCGCTGCTGCGGCTCGCCGCGCCGTTCCTGTCCTTCAGCAAGGCCTCCCGCCGGCCCCCGACGGACCCGCCCGCGCCGCCGGCGCCGCCCGCGCACGCGAAGCCTCCGTCCGGCGACCACCACGGGCCGAACTCGATCCTCTCCACCCACCTGTAAAATACCGGCGATTCCGGCGATTTAACGCTGGCTCCGGGCGGCATAGGTATTGTAAGACTATGCCGTGAGCGTGCAAACCTTGCCCATGGCCAACCTCGAGATCGACCACCCGCAGCAGGACCAGACCGTGACCTCGCCGATCTACACCTTCCGCGTCGACGGCCCCGAGACGCTCGGCTCGCTCGAAGTCTCGGTGGACCGCGGGCCGTGGCGGGCCTGCCGCCGCGCCTGCGGCTACTGGTGGTACGACTGGTCCGGCTACGGCGAAGGCGAGCACATCCTCGTCGCGCGCGGACAGAACCGCGACGGCTCCCCCGTCGGCTCCACGCCGCGCCGCTTCACCGTCGCGCTGCGCAAATAGCGGGAAAATCGCAGCCCCCTCCCAGAATCGAACTGGGGTAGCTTGTTTACAAAACAAGTGCTCTGCCACTGAGCTAAGGGGGCGTTCCTTAAGTTTAACAGGTTTTGGCCGCGGCCGGGAGGGCGCCCGATTCTTGGTATCATCGGCGCATGTCACCCGGAAGACAGAAGGCCGCCGCCGCGCTGCTCGGCCTGGCCGCCGTCGCGATCGTCCTCGAGCTCGGCCTCCAGCTGACCGGCGCGGTCGGCGGCGCGATGAAGCGGGCCAAGGCCGCGGCTGCCCCCATCCGCCCCGGCGAGGTGCGGCTCCTCTGCCTCGGCGACTCGATGACGGCCATCGGAGGATACCCCGCGGCGCTCGAGGCGGAGCTCAACCGCGGCGGCGGCGCCCCGCGCTACGCCGTCATCGACCGCGGCCAGGCTTCGATCGGCCTCGACTACATCGCCGAGCACCTCGACGAGAACCTGGAGCGGCACCGTCCCGACGCCGTGATCCTCATGATCGGGCGCATGGAGGCCTTCTACCGCCGGCCGCCCCAGAGGCGCTGGTGGTGGTCCTTCCGGCTCGGCCGCCTCATCGCGACGACGGCGGAGCTGCTCGCCCAGACGCGCGGCTTCGGCGACCTGCCGACGCTCGTCGAAGGACGCGGCGAGGATTGGGGCGGCGACGCCGACGCCGGCGAGCACTACTTCCTCGCCGGAGACTACCGCAAGGCCGCCGCCTTCTTCCGGCACGCGGCCGGCGGCGCGAAGGCGGGGCCGCTGTCCCGCCTGGAGGCGGCCGCGCGGGCGATGGAGCGCGGCGACGCGCCGGCCGCGCGGGAAACGCTGCGCCGTGCCGCGGAGGAGTCCCCCCAGGACCGCAGGCTCTTGAGGTGCGCGTATTGGCTCCACAACGTCACCGGCGACGAGGCGACGGCGGAGCGTCTCATGAGGAGAGCGGCGGCGATGCCCGGGGCGGACTGGTCCGACCTCTCCACGCTCTCCTACCTCCATCTCAGCCGCGGCAGCCGCGGCGGCGCGAAGGAGCTTCAGCCGCTCCTGCGGGCTTCCGGAGTCGCCGACGACCGCCTGCTGCGCGCTCACGCCGTCCTCTCCTTGTTCCGCGGGGACGAGGCCGAGGCCCGGTTCTATTTCGCGAAAGCCGACGCGCTGGAGGCGGCGAACGCCGCCGCGACGGCCGAAGGGAGCAACGCGTACCGGGGGATCGCCGAGAGGATACTCGCCCGCAAGCTCGTCTTGTTCAGCATGCAGTACCCGGCGCGCCGCGTCGCGCCGCTGAAGGCGTCGCTCGCCGGCCTCGAGGGCGTCCGCTTCGTCGACAACGAGGCCTTGTTCAAGGACGCCCTGAGGACGACCCCCTTCACCGACCTCTTCCTGGACCAGTACGGCGGGGATTTCGGCCACCTCAAGCCCAAGGGCGTGAGCCTGCTGGCGCGCCATCTGGCCGCGGAGATCCGCGCCGCCGGCCTTAAACCCCGGGAGGCGCGATGAAAAGGTTGCTCTTCATCCTCCGCGAGTGCCGGGAGCTCGTCCGCCGGCACCGGCTGTACTTCCTCGCGCCGCTGCTGATCGCGCTGGCCGTCCTCTCCTTCCTGGTCTTCACGATCGGGCCGTCCATGATCGTCGCGTTCATCTACGCCGGCCTATGACGGCTCCCTCCCGCGTCCTCGGCCTGTCGTGCTTCTATCACGACGCCGCCGCCTGCCTGATGGCCGGCGGGGCCGTCGTCGCCGCGGCGCAGGAGGAGCGCTTCACCCGCCGCAAGAACGACGAGGGCTTCCCGATCCAGGCGATCGACTACTGCCTGCAGGAAGGAGGCATCACGGCCCGCGACCTCGACGCCATCGTCTTCTACGAGAAGCCGTACCTGAAGCTCTCCCGAGCGCTCGCCGGCCACCTCCGCGGCTTCCCGCGCACCTACGCCTTCTTCCGGCGCTCGATGCCGCGCTGGCTCCACGACCGCCTGACCTTGCCGCTCGACCTGAGGTCCGAGCTCGGCTTCGAGGGCCCGGTCTATTTCGTCAAGCACCACCTCGCCCACGCCGCCTCGGCCTTCCTGCCCTCCGGCTTCGAGGAGGCGGCGATCCTCACCGCCGATTCGGTCGGCGAGTGGGCCACGACGACGCGCGGCCGCGGCGAGGGCGCGAAGGTGCGCGTCGAGTCGGAGCTGGTCTTCCCGGATTCGCTCGGCCTGCTCTACTCGGCCGTCACCGCCTTCCTCGGCTTCGAGCTCAACGAGGGCGAGGGCACGGTCATGGGCCTGTCCGCCCACGGCCGCCCGTCCTTGCTGCCGCGTCTGCGCGAGGTCGTGACGGTGCGCGCCGACGGGACCTTCGCGCTCGACCAGTCCTATTTCGACTTCTACGGCGGCGAGGCGATGCATTCGCCGCGCTTCGTCGCCGCCTTCGGCCCCGCCCGGCTCCCCGGAGCCCCGTTGACCGACCGCGACCGCGACCTGGCGGCCAGCCTGCAGGCGCTGACCGAGGACATCCTCGTGCGCCTGACGCGCGACCTCCGAGCTCGGACCGGGTCCGAGAACCTGTGCCTGGCCGGCGGGGTCTTCCTCAACTGCGCGGCGAACCAGAAGATCCTCGAGCTCTCCGGCTTCAAGCGTGTCTTCGTCCAGCCCGCCGCCGGCGACGCCGGCGGAGCCCTCGGGGCGGCCGCCTTCGTCAGCCGCTCGCTGTGGGGCCTTCCCCCGCCCGCGGCGATGGACCCGTACCTCGGCCCTTCGATCTCCACCGCTCGCGCCAAGCGCGCGCTCGCCGCCGCCGGCCTGGCCGGCCGGGAGCTGCCCGAGGACGAGCTGTGCCGCGCCGCCGCCGCGGCGATCGCCCGGGGCGGGGTGGTCGGCTGGGCGCAGGGGCGCATGGAGCTCGGGCCGCGGGCCCTGGGCAACCGCTCCATCCTCGGCGACCCGCGCAGCGCGCGGACGAAGGACCTCATCAACGCCCGCGTCAAAGGCCGGGAGGAGTTCCGGCCCTTCGCCCCCGCGGTCCTCGCCGAGAGAGCCGCCGAGTTCTTCCACCTCGACGCGCCGTCGCCGTTCATGCTCCTGGCGCCGCGCGTGCGCGAGGAGAAGAAGGCCGCCATCCCCGCCGTGACCCACGCCGACGGCACCGCGCGGGTGCAGACCGTGACCGGGGCTCAGAACCCGCGCTTCCACCGGCTGCTGAAAGCCTTCGACGAGGCGGCGGGCGTGCCGGTCCTCGTCAACACCTCCTTCAACCGCCGGGGCGAGCCGATCGTCTGCTCCCCCGAGGACGCCGTCGCCTGCTTCAAGGAGACGGGCCTCGACGCCCTCGTCCTCGGCGACCTGTTCGTGGAGCGCCATGGGACCGCGTGACCTCCTCCGGGCGCTGCGCGAGCGCGCGGCGCGCCTGGCCCAGACCGTCCTGCTCCCCGCCGGCCTCTTCCTCGCTTATTTCATCGGCGTGGGCCTCACCTGGGTCCTCGCGCGCCTCCTTCGACCGGATGTCCTGAGCCCCCGCCGCGAGGCGGGCGAGAGCTTCTGGCGCGAGGCCGAGGGCTACGGCGACGACGAGCGGGACGCGCGCAGCCAGTCCTGAGGGCCCGCCGGCCGTCGTTCCCTCCTGCCGCGATTGAGAAAAGCCTCGCCGGGACCGTTTAGGTAGACTGGCGTCGTGCTCCCGCGCGACGCCGGCATCTACCTCGACAACGCCGCGACCACGCGCCCGGACCCGGCGGCGCTCGAGGCCGCCCGCGCCTTCGAGGACGCCCATTTCGGCAACCCCTCCTCCCTGCACGGACCCGGCGTCGCGGCCGCGCGCGAGGTGGAGAGGGCCCGCCAGGCCGTCGCGGACGCGCTCGGCGCCGCGCCCGACGAGATCGTCTTCACCTCCGGCGGCACCGAGTCCAACAACCTCGCGCTCAAGGGCGCGGCGCCCCCGCGCGGCGGACACGTGGTCGTCTCGTCGATCGAGCACCCGAGCGTGCTGCGGACCGCCGACGCCCTGCGCCGCCGCGGCGTGAAGGTCACGGTCGTCGGCGTCGACCGGCGCGGCGTCGTCTCGCCCGCGGCGGTCGCCGCGGCGCTCACGCCGAGGACCGTCCTCGTCTCGGTGATGCACGCCAACAACGAGACCGGCACGATCGAGCCCGTGGCGGAGATCGGACGCCTGTGCCGCGAGCGCGGCGTGCTCTTCCACACCGACGCCTGCCAGAGCTTCACCCGCGCGCCGCTCGACGCGGGGAGCGGAGCCTTCGACCTGATCTCGGTCAACGCGCACAAGATCCACGGGCCGAAGGGCGTCGGCGCGCTGTACGTCCGGCGGGGGACGGGGCTGGCGCCCCTGCTCGACGGGGGCGGCCACGAGCGCGGCCTGCGCTCCGGGACGCTGAACGCCCCGGGCATCGTCGGCTTCGGGGCCGCGGTTCGCCTGGCCCGCGACGCCTCCCCGTACGAGACCCAGCGCCTGCGCGACCGCCTCCTCGTCCTCCTGCGCCGGGGCATCCCGGGGCTGCGCCTCAACGGCCCCGAGGACGCGCGGCTGTGCGGCCACCTCAGCGTCACCTTGCCCCGCGGCGACGCCAAAGAGCTCGCCCAGGCGCTGAGCGCGCGCGGCGTCTTCGTCTCGACGGGCTCGGCCTGCGCGGCGGGCAAGACCGCGCCGAGCCACGTCCTGCTCGCCCTCGGCCTGACCCCCGCGCAGGCGGGCCGGACCTTGCGCCTGACATTGAGCCGCATGACGACGCGCGCCGAGGTCGACGCCGCGGCGGCCGCCCTCGTGGAGCTGGCCGGAAGCGTCCATGCCTGACGCCGACGAGGCCCGGCTCGACCGGATCGCCGCGCCCCTCGGCCACCGGTTCTAAGGCGCGCTCGCGTCGGAGGGGAGGACGGGAGGGAGGACGCGCTCCGGCAGGACGATGGGCAGCGGCTCCTCGAAGATCAGGCCGTCGCGATACCGGGAGGATTTCCCCGCCGCCGCCAGCCGCATCTCCTTGTCGCGGACCTCGCGGGCCTTCTCCGCGGTCTTGAAGCCGCTGGCGACCTCATGGGCGAGGTTCAGGACGAGGAAGCTCGTCCTCACGCTCTCCGTCCGGGCGCTCAGCTCCGAGGCCTTCCGGTCGATCCGGAGGCGGTCGTCGAACCGCGTCAGCTCGCCGACCTTCTCGGGGGGGACGCGGTACAGGACCGTCTGCTCGACCATGCCCTCGCCCGTGTCCGAACGCCGGATCACGGTCCTCTTTCCCCGGTACACGCCGATCCAGGTCAGGGACTCCGCGTCGCGGCGATGCGGCTCTCCGAGCTTCTCGATCATCGCCAGGGCGGTCCGGCGCGAAGGCTCGGGCCATTCGGCGACGATGGTCCCGGCCCTACCCGCCGCCTCGGCCCGCTGCAGCCAGCCGATCCCCCCCGCGGCGGTCATCCCGAGCAGGGCGAGCCCCGTCGCGCAGCGTCCGGCGATGCGTCGCATCATGATGGTCATGGGGCCTCCGGGGGTCTTCGGGGACAGGATAGTCCCGATGCGACGCGGAGGTCCATGGAGGGGAGGTAGCGTTGTCTTGACGGGCGGACGGCGGGAACCGGTAGCCCGCCCGCCGCGCGCCCTCGATGATCCCGGGCAGCGCGGCCACGGTGGCCGAGCGGTCGACGAGCGCGGGCGCCTTCGCCTCGAAGCCGTCGTGGAGCAGGACGATCGCGCCGGGGTGGAGCTGGGCGAGGGTCGTGGAGACGATGCCCGGGGCGTCGAGCCGCCCGTCGTAGCCGCGGTCGGACCACATCATCATCCTCATGCCGCGCTCGCGCAGTATGCCGGCCAGCGGGAACCAGCGCACTCCGTACGGCGGCCGGAACCAGACCGGCCGCGTCCCGGTGATCCGCTCGAGGACGTCCTGCGTCCGGTCGATCTCGGAGGCGATCGCCTCGCGGCTCATCAGGTGGAGCCAGGGATGGGACCAGGTGTGGTTGCCGATCTCGTGGCCCTCGTCGCGGATGCGGCGCACGAGCTCGGGATGGAGCTCGGCGGCGGAGCCGCACAGGAAGAAGGTCGCCTTGACGCCGTGCGCGCGGAGGACGTCCAGGACCTGGCCGGTGTAGGGCACCGTCGGGCCGTCGTCGAAGGTCAAGGCCACCTCGGCGGGGTCCTCGCCGCGCACCAGGGCGGGGCCGAGCAAGGTCGCCTGCGGCGAGCCGAGCCCGTAGGCGAGCACGCCGACGGACGCGAGGACGAGAGCGGCCGCCGCGAGCATGATCCTGAGTCGTGGAAAGTTCATCGGGCCCCGTTTTATTGTATCTATAATCCGCGATGGCCGCTCCCTCCCCGATCCTCGACACCGCCCGGCAGGACTGGGTCCATCTCATACTCGCTCCGGTGTGGGCGCTGGCCCTGGGCCTCGTCCTCGGCCTGACCCCGCTCGCGCGGTGGAAGGTCGCGGCCTTCGGCCTCTCCGGCTCGCCGGTGGACGCCTTCCTCGGCGCGTTCATCATGGCCCACCTCGTCGTCGTGTTCTTCCGCTCGCACGCGAACGCCGAGGTCCGCGCCCTGCACCCGGTCCGGTTCTGGGTCGTCCCCCCCGCGCTCCTGCTCGTCCTCTTCGCCTCCGGCCCGGCGCGCACGGCGGCGGCGGCGCTCGCGGTGTGGTGGGACGTGTACCACTCCTCGCTGCAGACCTTCGGGCTCGGCCGCATCTTCGACCGCAAGGCGGGCAACGACCCCGAGGCCGGCCGCGCGCTCGACCTGGCCCTGAACCTGCTGCTGTACGCCGGCCCCATCCTGTGCGGGTCGATGCTGGCCTTCCACGCGAGCCCCCTGTATTCCCTCGAGGCCGGCGACTGGGCCCGGGCGCTCGCCTTCCACCAGCCCCGGGTCCGCCTGTTCGTGATCGCGGCGGGCCTCCTGTTCCTGGTCCTGTACTTCGAGGTCTACGCGGCGCTCGTGGAGAAGGGCTACCGTCCCCCGCGCGAGAAGGTCGTCCTCCACCTGGGCACGGCCGCGGTGTCGGTGTGGGCGTGGGGCTTCAACCCGCTCGGCATGGCCCTGTTCATCATGAACTTCTTCCACGCCTGGCAGTACTTCGCTTTGGTCTGGCGCTACGAGCGGGAGAACATCGCGGCCGTCCTCCGCGTCCCCCAAGGCCCCCGCGGACGGGCGCTGGCCTTCGCCCTGTTCGTCGGCCTCGGCTTCCTGTATGGGAGCGTGTTCGGGGTGCTCGGGGAGCTGTCGAGCAAGGCCCTGGCGGTGACCTTGGTCGTCTCCCTGATGCACTTCTGGTACGACGGATTCGTCTGGTCCGTGCGCCGGAAACAGGTCTAGGCCAAAGGCCCAGCACCTTATAGGTCCCCTGCCCCTGTAGCCCCCCGCCGCCCCGGGTTACAATCTCATTAGGCTATGAAACCCTCAGGGTTGATCGCAGTCATCCTTTCAGCCTCGATCCCCTCCTCCTCTTTTGCCCAGGCCGTTTCCGCCTCCCGCGCCGGCGCCGCGGCCCAGTCCTCCGTCTCCGGCGCCGCCGGGACCATCTCGGTGGTCCCGTCCGCCTTCGGGTCGCTGACCCCCCTCCCGCTCTCGGCCCCGTCGATGACCCCCGGACTGACGCCCGCCCCCGGGATCACCCCGACGGCCCTCGCCGCGGCCCAGGCGGCGCCCTCGGCCGCCCAGGTCGTCGGCGCCATCCCGGCGCTGCCCGCCGCGCTCGCCCCGGTCCGGGCCGCCGCAGCCCAGCCCCTCCTCTCCCAGGTCCAGGTCGTCCCCGCGGCGACCTTCGTCGCTCCCTCCGCCGCCAAGGACGAGGCCGCCGCCTCCAAGACCTGGACCGAGAAGCTCGCCGCGATGTTCGACGGCGCGAAGAAGTCCGCCGAGGCCCCCGCCCTCGACCCGTCCAATCTGAAGGCGTTCGTCGTGCGCCACGGCCAGCCGATGACCGAGATCTCCCTGGAAGAGGCGGCCGCGCGCAAAGGCCAGGTCCGCCTGCTCACCGCGAAGAACGACCCCTCGGGCCTGAGCGAGAAGAACGCGGCCCAGGTGGGCTCTCTGCTGGGCGTCGCGGCGAAGGGCAAGATCGAGCAGGAGAAGCTCGCCGTGGACTGGGCCCCGAAAGCCGCCCCGGCCGCGACCGCGGCGCCGGCGGCCGAGGCCAAGGCCAAGACCTCTTTGGCCTCCAAGCTCCTCTGGCCCTTCCGCGAGGCGAAGTTCCTCGGGAAGCTGTTCAAGGACTCCTTGGTCAAGCCCCTGCCGAGCGAGATCTTCGGCGGCCTCGCCACCAAGACCTTCCCCCTCGTCACCTCGATCGGCGTCTACTGGGCCGCCGCCGGCCTGGCCCACCCCGTCGCCTTGGTCGGCCTCATCACCCTGAGCGTCGTCCAGCAGGTGTTCCACGGCTTCTTCCTGAAGAGCTGGAACAACTTCCAGGAAGGCCTGGTGAAGGCGCGCGGCTTCAACTACCAGATGTTCTTCAACCTCGCCTACATGCAGGGCGCGGGCACCATCTACCGCTTCCTGACCTGGACCGCGAACCCGGCGAGCGTGACGCCGCCGTGGAGCGTGGGGTACTGGAAGGACATGGCGCTGATGTCGGTCATCGGCACCTTCTTCGGCGTGCTCGGCTACAACGCCCTCAACGCGCTGTACGCGAAGGGCTCGATCAAGCGCTGGCAGCACTCCGGCATCCAGCAGGTCCGCGACCTGTGCTTCCTGCTCGCCGCCCCGTTCTTCGCCTCCGGCTCGATGACTTTGTTCTGGGCCATCTTCCTCTTCCAGCAGTCGCTCGACCTCGGCATCGCGTTGTGGGCCGGCTGGGCCAAGTCCCGCGAGATCGTCTTCGTCACCAGCGCCCCCGTCGCCGCCAGCGCCGAGTTCAAGGCCAAGTATCCCGAGGCCGGCGTCGCCATCGAGCCGCCGCTGCGCCAGGCCGTCAAGGCCGTCTTCGACAACCCTCTCGTCCGCGTGATGACGTGGCCGGCCCGCGCTCTCTGGAAGCTCGTCCGCGGAGGAAAAAAATGATCCGCCGCTGGTTCGCCGGCTCGCTCGCGGTGCTGATCGCGCTCTCGAGCGCGCCCGAGCTCCGCGCCCAGGTCGTCTCCGAGGCGGCGAACGCCGCGGTCCCCCGCGTCAACGGGACGCTCGGCACGACGCTCGCCTCGCCCGCGCTGACCCCACTGACCGGTCCGTCCGCGCTCCCGCTCAGCCCCGCGCTCGCCCCGTCGCTCGCGGCCCCTTCGATCGCCCCCGCCCTGGCCGCCTCGGCGATCCCGGCGGCGGCCAAGGCCGTCCGGGTCGCGCCGAACGCGGCGCGCCCCCACGCCGTTCCGGCGCCCTCCGCTCTCGCCGCGACCGCGCTGCCGGCTCCCGCCGCCGAGGAAGGCCACACGGCGAGCGAGATCGCCGCCCTGCGCAAGGCCTGGCAGACCGCCCACGCGCTCGTCGAGCCGGTCCCCGGAGCGCACGACACCTTGGCCGAGGCGCCGATCGATCCGACGCCCGCCCGCGAGTACACCGCCTCCCCCGAGGATTGGCGCGACGAGATCCTCCACTTCATCCTCCTCGACCGCTTCGCCCGCGCCGGCAAGGCCCGCACCTACGGCGACGTCAAGGACGGCGGCTCGCGCCACGGCGGCAACCTGCGCGGCGTCATCGAGCAGCTCGACTACCTCAAGGGCTCCGGCGTGACCACCTTGCTGCTCTCGCCCGTCACCCAGAACCAGCCGGCCTCCTACCACGGCTACGCCTCGGTGCACCTGCTGGCCGTCGACCCGCACCTCGGCACGATGGCCGACCTCAAGGAGCTCGTGGACAAGGCGCACGCGCGCGGCCTGAAGGTCGTGCTCGACTGGGGCATCAACCACGCCGGCCCGGTGTTCGAGTACACCGAGGGCTCGCAGTGGCGCGGCCTCGAGGGCCAGCCGAAGGAGATCGGCGAGTGGACCGAGCGGCTCAAGCCCGACGACCTCCGCGACCCGAAGCACTTCACCCGCCGCGGCGTGATCGACAACTGGAACGACAAGCAGCAGGCCTCCCACGGCGACTTCCCGCCGAACTACCGCCATTTCGCCTCGGACAAGAAGGAGACCGGGGACGCGCTGATCCACATCGCGAAGTGGTTCATCCAGGAGACCGACATCGACGGCTTCCGCGTCGACGCCGTGCGCCACGTGGCCCCCGGCTTCGTGCCCCGGTTCTCCAAGGAGATCAAGGAGTACGCCGCCTCCATCGGCAAGAAGAACTTCTTCCTCGTCGGCGAGGACTCGACCGGCGTCGACGGGGAGCTGGTCCCGCAGCTGACGGTCAACGGCATGGACAGCGTGTTCGCCTATCCCGCTTACCGCCGCGAGACCTACGCCCTCCACGGGAAGGCCCCGACGCGCGTGCTCGAGGACAGCATGCACCGCACGAACCAGGCCCTCGGACCGCTGGCCGACCGCCTCCTGCGCTTCATCGACAACCACGACGTGTACCGCTTCCTGCGCCTGGGAGAGCCCGTCGGCCAGCTGATGGTCGCGCTGGCCTACCTGATGTTCTCCGTCGGCATCCCGATGACCTACTACGGCACCGAGCAGGGCTTCCGCCAGGACACCGACCGCCTCGACCCCGAGGGCCCGGACCATCCCGCCGACCCACGCAACCGCGAGGACCAGTTCGCCGAGGGCCAGTTCAAGTCCGAGAGCTCGAAGGGCGACAAGTTCGACCCGAGCAACCCGATCTACAAGTTCATGAAGCAGCTCGCCGACGTGCGCCTCGCCTACGCGGCGCTGCGCCGCGGCACCCAGTGGATCCGCTGGTCGGAGACGAACCAGGCCGGCATCTTCGCGTTCAGCCGCATCTACGGCGACGAGGAGGTCCTCGTGGTCATGAACTTCTCCAAGGAGGCCCGCCGGGAGGAGATGTGGGTGGACGCGAAGGTCACCCCCGCGGGGACCCGGCTCCACGACGCCCTCGACGAGTCCTACCGCACCTCCGCCCACACCCCGGTCGAATCGGGATCCAAGGTCACCGTCTCCGTGCCGCCGCTGAGCGTGCGCGTGCTCGTCCGTGACGCGAAATAACCCGCTGCCCGCCTGGTCGGGGAAGGTCCTCTATCTCGTCCTCCTCGACCGCTTCGCCGACGGCGACCCCTCGCGCAACGACTTCGGCCGCGACGAGTACTCGCCGACCGACCCCGAGAAGTTCCAGGGCGGCGACCTCGAGGGCCTGCGCCGGCGCCTGCCCGCGCTCAAGCGCCTCGGCATCGACGCCGTCTGGCTGACGCCGCCGACCCACGGCCAGTGGGTCAACCCGACCATCGCCACGCGCGGCTACCACGGCTACTGGCCCTACGACTTCACCGCGGTCGACCCCCACTTCGGCACCATCGAGGACTACCGGCGCATGGTCGCCGACGCCCACGCGCTGGGCATGAAGGTGATCCAGGACATCGTCGTCAACCACACCGCCAACTTCTTCACCGTGACCGCCGAGGGCTACGACCCCAAGCACCCGGAGCGCAGCTGGCGCGCGATCCCCGGGACCTACCCGCCGGACGGCGAGCCGAAGGCGCCCAACGATCCCGTGTTCAAGATGAACGATCCGCGCGACGCCGCGCACCGCAAGGCCGGGGTCTATAATTTCACGCCGAACATCGACGATTATCGCGACCGGCGGCAGACGCTGACGCACGCGATGGGCGATCTGGACGACGTGAACCTCGAGAACCCGCTGGCGGCGCGCCGGATGCGGGAGATCCACCGGTTCTGGATCGAGCAGGTGGGCATCGACGGCTTCCGCGTCGACACCGTGTACTATACGCCCGAGGGCTTCTACGACGAATTCTTGAATAAAACGGATCCGAAGGATCAGGGCCTCAAGCCGTTCGCCGCGGAACGCGGCAACAAGGAGTTCCTGGTCTTCGGCGAGGTGTGGAGCTACGATTATAAAGCGATCGGGAAATATCTGGACGGTCCGAAGGGCCCGCGTCTCGATTCGGCGGTCGACCTCCCCCTCAACGAGGCCCTGAACCAGGTGTTCTTCCGAAAGTCCGCCACCGACGCGCTCCGCGCGCCGCTCGCGGCGCGCAAGCGCAACCCGGAATTATGGGTCACTTTCGCGGACAACCACGACGTCGAGCGGGTTTATGCCCGCGGCACGCCGCGCGCAGCGCGGCAATGTCTGGCCGCTTTATTCACGTTGCCGGGCCTTCCCTGCGTGTACTATGGGACGGAAGCCGGTCTTACCGGGGCGCGCCAGCAGATGTTCGACGAGTCGTTGACGGACGCGAAGCGTCCGGAAAACAAGTTTCTGCGCAAATTGATCTCCCTGCGCAAGGAACATGCAAGCCTCGCCGCAGGCGAGGCGACCGTGGAGAATTCCGGGGCGTCATGCGGAATCCTCTCCTACGTTGTCGTTAACGGAAAGAATCGCTATCGAGTCATCTTCAACACCGCGCCCGAACGCCGTGCCTACGCGTTGGCCAACGCCGGCAAGGGCGTGAAGGTCTTGCTCTCATCGGATCCCCTTCCGTTGTCGTCGGTCCTGTCCCTCGCCCCCGAGTCGTTCCTGATCCTGGACGAAAGCCGGTCTCCCGTGAGGACCGCGGCGCCTTCGGCGCCGAAGTTGAGCGTCGCCAAAGACGGACCTTACAAGGAACCGTTCCAGGTGAAGTTCAACCTTCCCCGCGGCCCCAAACCGGCGAAGCTCGAGCTCCTGTGCGACGACGACCTGGAGCGTCGCCGGCCCGTGCGAGACCTGAAGGCCGGCGTTTTCACCGCCGATCCCGAGATACTTGGCGGAGGCAAACGGCGCCTCCGCCTCTTGTCCACGGCGCCGAACGGATCGAGGACTCTCTCGACGGCCGTAGACGTGGACTTACGCTGCTGCGACCGACTCCTCGTTGAACGAGGCGTGCCTCCCGCGAACAAAGGCGGCTTCGCCGGCCGTCGTCTTCGCGCTCCCATCGAAGCCAGCTACGACGGCCAATTATCTTTGGAACGAGTACGTGTCTGTTCCCGCGGCCGCGACCTGAAGATGGAGCTCCTCATGAGCCGCGTCACCGATTCCTGGAACCCGCCCGAGGGCTACGACCACGCCTACTTCGGCGTCTTCTTCCAGTTCCCCGGCCGCCCCGGCATCGAGGCCCTCCCCAAGATGGGCGCGAAGGTCCCCGGCTTCCGCTGGGACGCGGGCTTCCTCCTCTACGGCTGGGGCTCGCGGTCCTTCTCGGCCAAGGGCTCGAGCGCCGACGCCTACGGCCCGCCGCTGCCCGGCGAGGTCAAGCAGAGCGCCAACCCCGCGCGCCGCACCGTCAACTTCCTGTTCTCCGAACGCTGCTTCGGGAAGCTCAAGTCCTTCGCCGGCGCGAAGGTCCTCGTCACCACCTGGGACGGCTACCTGGGCGAGCTGCGGGCGATCTCCGCGACGCCCGAGGACTGGGCGTTCTCCGTCGCCGACGGCGGCCCCCTCGACGCCCCCAAAATTTACGACCATATCCTCCTCGACCTGTGAGCCCCGAATGACCCTTTCCTCCGAAGACCTCGTCGTCCTCGCCCTCGACCGCAGCGACACCGAGCGCGGCTACTACTACTTCCACGCCAAGTCCTCCGAGGCCGCGACCCGCTTCACCTCCGCCTCCGAGCTCCCCGAGGCCGAGCGCGTCGTCATCGCGCTGTTCGCCACCAAGACCTACTCCGAGGGCATGGGCGGCGGCGGCAGCGAGCGCTCCCCCGAGGACCGCGCGCTGACCCGCTCGATCTCGTCGCGCTTCTCCGGCCGCACCACGGTCGTGCTCATGAGCGGCGTCAAGAAGGCCGGCGACGGCGGCCCGAAAGGCTTCGTCGAGTTCAAGCCCGAGATGCTCCGCCAGGCGCCTCAGCTGATGCGCGAGTGCTGGACCCGGCCCAACCGCCAGGACTACATGTACCTGGTCACCAAGACCTTCGGGCTCAACCTCGTCGTGCGGGTGATCTTCATGATCCTCCCCGTCCGCACGGGAGGCCTGGCCCTCGCGCGCGCCGCCGCCGCGCTCGCCTGGTATCAGTTCCAGGACACGGTCTTCACCGTCTTCGGCCAGACCTACATGCGCTTCCTCGGCCGCATGACCGGGATGCTCCGCGTCGGCCCCGCCTATCTGGGCGACTTCACCTTCGTCTACGTCCAGCTGTGCTTCTTCGAGTTCCTCAACCGGCTCGTCCTGGGGCCCTTGGGGATGAACCCGCTGGTCTACACCTGGCACGGCATGGGCCTCATCTTCATCAACATCATCCAGGGCATGATCTCCGGCGGGCCGCTGATCCCGGCGATCAACAAGATGCGCCGCGCGGGCGTGATCAGCCACTCGACGATGATGCACTTCTACCAGCTCTCGAGCCTGACGATGCAGTTCGGCCTGTTCGCGAGCTTCGGCTACCAGTACTTCTACTTCCTGCTCACGACGGGGACGCTCGTCCTCTCCTGGGGCTCCTACGCGGTCTTCTCGCTGTTCTTCCAGGACCCGCCGTCCAAGGAAGCGGAGCCCGAGATGGCGACGCGCCTCGAGAACCTGGCGAAGCTCGCGCACGCGCTCTAGAGGCCGCCTTTGGCGCGCATCGTCCTCGCCACCTTCGGCTCGTACGGCGACCTCAACCCCTTCCTCGCGCTCGCCCTCGAGCTGAAGCGGCGCGGCCACGACCCGGTCGTCGCGACGGCGGAGGGCTACCGCGGCGACGTCGAGGGACGGGGAGTCGGCTTCGCGCCCGTGCGCCCCGACCTGGACCGCGGGGACCTCGCCCTCTTTACGCGCGCGCTCGACCGCGTGAAGGGCCCGGAGGTCATCATCCGCGAGATCATGATGCCGCGCGTGCGCGAGAGCTACGCGGACCTCGAGCGCGCGACGGCGGGAGCCGACCTGCTGCTCTCCCACTCGCTGACCTACGCGGCGCCGGTGCTGGCCGAGAAGAAGGGCCTCAAGTGGCTGTCCGTCGTGCTGCAGCCGCTGATGTTCCTCTCGGCGGAGGATCCGCCCGTCCTGGCGCCCGCTCCCTGGCTCGCCGCTCTGCGCCCGCTCGGCCCCGCGGTCAACCGCCTGGTGTTCCGGCTCGTGAAGCTCGCGGGGTCGCGCTGGGGAGACCCGGTGCGCGCGCTGCGCCGGGAGCTCGGCCTTCCGCGCGGGGCGGACCCGCTCTTCGACGGCCAGTATTCGCCGCACGGGACGCTCGCGCTGTTCTCGCCGCTGTACGGGCCTCCGCAGCTCGACTGGCCCGAGGGCACGCAAGCCTGCGGCTTCCCGTTCCTGGACTCGGACATCGGCGGCAAGGGGCTCGATCCGGCGCTCGAGGCCTTCCTGGATGCCGGGACGCCCCCCGTCGTGTTCACGCTCGGCTCGGCGGCCGTGATGATCGCGGGGGATTTCTTCCGCAACGCGGCGGCGGCCGTCCAAGGCCACGGCGTCAGGGCCATCTTGCTGGCCGGCCCCTCCGCGAAGGATCTGACGGATCTTCCGAACGGAGTGGAGGCGTTCGAGTCGGCGCCTTATCACGACCTGTTCCCGAGGTGCGCGGCGGTGGTGCACTCGGGCGGGATCGGGACGACGGCGCAGGTGTTGAGGGCGGGCGTGCCGCAGCTGATCGTGCCGTTCGCTCACGACCAATACGACAACGCGGCGAGGGTCGTCCGCCTGGGCGTGGGCGAGGCGCTCCCGGAGAGGAACCCGACGGGCCGGGAGCTTGCCGCGACTTTGTCGCGGCTTTTGGATGACGACGAGATAAAACAGCGGGCGGCTCAGGTGGGCGCCGCGATACGGGCCGAGAACGGCGTGATGGTTGCTTGCGACACCATCGACGCGTTATTTTTATAATATCGGCCATGCGCCGCCCCCTCCTCGCCGTCCTTTTCATTCTTGCCGCCGGCTGCTCGACCAAGCTCATACGGCCGAAGAGCATCACCCTCTGCTCGCAATCGCGGTGCGAGGCCGTTTCCGACGAGGCCTCCCGCGCGCGCCTGCTCACGGCCATGCACGAGCTGTTCCGCTCGGCCAAAGGGCGCGACGTCGCGCTGTACTCCGCCGACCCGCGCACGCGCGGCGAGAAGAAGGCCGGGATCAGCTTCTTCGTCCAAGGGGGGCCGATCCCGGGACGCAGCACGATCCCGGGCCTGGGCGTCGTGGACACCTTGTTCATCGACCGCGAGAAGTCCGAGGCCAAGCTCGTCATCAAGACGCGTCCGACCTTCGTCGGCTCTCCCGTGTTCTGCGCGGAGGCCTCGGCGCTCCTGTCGGTGACCTCCGAGGAGGCGAGGTTCTCCGCCGCGCCGTTCTGCACCTGGATGGCGGTCGGGTACGGCGTCTTCAGCCTCGATTGGAGCATGGACTTCGTCGACGCCGACAAGGGGATCGCCGGCGGGTACTGGTCGATGCGCGGCAAGGGCCTTCCCATCGTCGGCGGAGGCAGCGGCTACATGATCGCGCGCTTCAAGGACGCGCCGGCCCCGGCGCCCGCGCCCGTCGAGCCGCCGAAGCCCGCGGCTCCCGCGCCCAAGCCCGTCGCCAAGCCCGTCGAGGTCGTCGCCGAGCCCGCCCCGGACAGCGTCGAGGTCGTCTCCCAGGCGGTGCGCCTGTCCCTGAACACTTTGCTCGGCGACGAGAACGGCGACCTGATCCTGCAGGGCGGCGAGACGGTGACGCTCAAGGTCACGGCCCGCAACGAGGGCGCGGCCCTCGCGGCCGGCGTCGAAGCCGCCCTGTCCGGCGAGCCCGCGCTCGCCGGCTGCCTGGGAGAGAAGAAGACTTTAGGGGCCATCCCCCCGGGCGAGCAAGCGTCGGTCCAGTTCTCCTGCCGCCTGCCCAGGCAGGTCCCGTCCGAGACCGCCGAGCTGCGCGTCGAGCTGTTCGCAGGTCCGAAGCGCGCGAAGACCGCCGGCAAGCTCCTCAAGGTCGGGATGTCCCCCGCGGCGGAGGCCGTCGAGGAGGTCATCTCCGAGATCGGGGTCGACGACATCCCTCCCCGCTCCAAGTCCGGCGCCGGGTCGGGCAACGTCGCGGTCGTCGTCGGCCTCGGCCGCTACCGGGAGAAGAACATCCCGGCCGTGAAATACGCCGCGCGCGACGCCGAGGTCATGGCTCGCTACCTGCAGAACGTCGGCGGCGTCGCGGCCGACGACATGAAGGTCCTCACCGACGACGGGGCCACGCGCAGCGACCTCGAGGCCTACGTCGAGGACTGGCTCCCCCGGCGGGTCAAGCCCGACTCCACCGTCTTCTTCTACTACGCGGGCCACGGCGCGCCGGACCCGGCGGGCAAGGAAGCCTTCATCGTCCCCTTCGAGGGCCATCCGGACTTCCCCGCCAAGCTCTACCCGCTCAACCGCCTGTACGCCGCCCTGGCCAAGCTGCCCGCGAAGGCCGTGGTCGTCATGCTCGACAGCTGCTTCTCCGGCGCGAAGGGCCGCGGGGTCTCCCAGGAGGGTGCTCGCCCTCTCGTCTCCCTCCAGGAGACCGCCGGGCTCGACCCCAGGATCGCGGTGCTCACGGGCGCCAGCGGGACCCAGGTGACCTCCGACTTCGACAAGGCCGAGCACGGCCTGTTCACCTACTTCCTGCTCAAGGGCATGCGCGGCGACGCCGACGCGGACCGCGACGGCACGATCACCCTCGGGGAGCTGTACCCCTTCGTCCGGGGGCGGGTCTCCGAGCGCGCCTCCCGAGACCTCAACCGCGACCAGACGCCGGGCCTCATCGGCGGCGCCGGCCCGCGCGCGTCCCTGCCCGTCGTCCGGCACTGACTCCGGGCGCGGAAATTGATAGGCTTCGGCTATGAAAGACCGGATCACCCCAGAATTCATCGCCGCCATCCCGAAGTCCGACCTGCACCTCCACCTCGACGGCTCGCTGCGGCTCAAGACCTTGATCGAGCTCGCCCGCGAGGCGAAGGTGAAGCTGCCCTCGTACTCCGAGGCGGGGCTGCGGAAGCTCGTTTTTAAAGAGTCCTACAAGGATCTCCCCGATTACCTGCACGGGTTCATGTACACCTGCGCGGTGCTCCCCGACCTCGAGAACCTGACGCGCGTCGCCCAGGAGCTCGTCGAGGACAACGCCGCCGAGGGCGTGCGCTACATCGAGGTCCGCTTCGCCCCCCAGCTCCACGTGACGAACACCACCGGCGTGCGCGACGTCGTGCGCGCCGTCGCCGCCGGCCTCGCGGCCGGGGCCAAGGCCCACAACAACTCCAAGGCCGTCAAGGCCGGCGAGGACGTCCCGTTCCACTACGGCATGATCCTGTGCGCGATGCGCCGCTTCAAGAAGGGCATGTCCCCCTACTTCGCCGACATGCTGCGCCTCATGGAGCACGCGCCGAAGGACGAGGTCTACGCGGCGGCGTCCCTCGAGCTCGCGCGCGCGGGCGTCGAGCTCTCGCAGGAAGGCCTGCCCGTGGTCGGCTTCGACCTCGCGGGCGAGGAGGCCGGCTACCCGCCCGCCGACCATTGGGCCGCCTACCAGTACGCCCACAACCACTTCGTGCGCAAGACCGTCCACGCCGGCGAGGCCTACGGCCCCGAGTCCATCTGGCAGGCGATCACACAGTGCCACGCCAACCGCATCGGCCACGGCACCTTCCTGTTCGCCCAGGACATGATCCAGGACCCGAAGATCGTCGACCGCAAGCGGTACGTCGAGGACCTCGCGAACTACCTCGCCAGCCAGCGCATCGGCATCGAAGTCTGCGTCACGAGCAACCTCCAGACGATCCCCTCGCTCAAGTCGCTCGACCGCCACCCGATCCGCCAGATGATCGACCACGGCCTGTCGGTCTCGATCTGCACGGACAACCGGCTCGTGTCGAACACGACCGTGTCGCGCGAGGTCGAGCTCGTCGTCAAGCACGCGAAGGTCAGCCGCGTCGAGCTCAAGCGCCTGATCGTCGCCGGCTTCAAGGGCGCCTTCTTCCACGGCACCTTCGAGCAGAAGAGGGCCTTCGTGAAGGCCGTCTCCGCGCGCTACGACTACCTCGCCGCCCGGCACTTCTCGGCGCCGAAGCCCGCCTGAGCGTGGCGACCTTCGTCGCGAAGCCGTCGATCATCGAGGCCGCCGGCAACAAGCCGAAGATCATCCGCGAGTTCGTCGGGCGCGTGAACACGGGCACGGCGCAGGCCAGCGTCGCGCGCATGGCGAGCCCCGCGGGCTGGGTCGAGCCGGGCCAGACCCCCGCCTTCGACGAGTACACCGTCGTCCTCTCCGGCTCCCTGCGCGTCGAGACCAAGGCCAAGACCTTCGACGTCGGGGCGGGACAAGCGGTCATCACGCCGAAGGGCGAGTGGGTGCGCTACTCGACGCCGAGCGGCCCCTGCGAGTACGTGGCCGTCTGCGTGCCCGCCTTCTCTCCCGACACCGTCAACCGCGACGCGGCCTGACGCCTCGCCGCCGGGCGAGGACACTCTTCGCGTCCCCCTTTTTGGGTGATGCCTGATCCGGCATCATCCAAAGAGGGGCCGCCGAGGATGACGGGAGCGCCGGCGCCTAACGCGGTTCGCCGAGAAGGTACGGCCGCGTCGTCCCATCGTCGTTGAGGACGATCGCCTCGGGCCTGTGCGACAGGTCGTTCGAGCCCGTGAAGAAGAGGACGATCTTGACCTTGCTCCAGCGACCCGGCTCCCGGCGCAGGATCGCGGTCAGAGCGTCGCGCATCTTCTCGTGGTTCGCCCAGGTGTCGTCGGAGAAGCCGATCGCGTGGCGGCCGGCCGTCGCGGGGGATGCCTGAAGGGCGTCGATGAACTCCGCCATCAGCTCGGCCTTGCGCTCCGCGGTGCGCCGCGTGCCGCCGACGCCGTGCAGGTTCTCCACCTTCGGCAGGTAGCGGATGAAGCCGGCGGACTGGAGGTAGCGGAAGCCGTCGAGCAGCTGCTCGGAGGTGTGCTGGCGCGCGGTCAGCACGTAGGTGTGCGCGGCGAGGACCGGGTCGTTGAGCGCGCGGACCAACGCGGGCCAGCTCGGCCCCTGCCACTCGGAGGCGGGCAGATTCTCCACCGCGTAACGGAGGTCTTCGGTGAACTTCGGGCCGAAGAACTCCCGGAACGACGCGTCGCCGCGCAGCTCGTAATCCTTGAGGTTCACCCCGCCGTAGGCGAAATCCGCGCCGATGCTCTTCTCGATGACGGCGAAATGGGCGGTCGGGACGGGGAGCTCCTGATCGCCGCCCTTTTTGAACAGGATGATCTTGGTCGGGAAGCCGGGGCCGAACGCGTTGCCGTCGAGGTCTAGCACATACGCGGAGACCGGGGCGGCGGCGGCCTCGCCCTCGGCCGCCACGCCGGGCTTGAGCCAGTCGACGAGCGCCGCGCGCAGCTGGCCGAGCGGGTTCGGGCGCTCGGGAGAAGCGGGAACCGCGGAAGGGCGCAGGGCCGCGGGCACGGCGACGGGCGCGGGGATCGCGACGGCGGGAGCCGCCAGGGCCGGCGCCAAGGACGGGGCCGTGAGGGCGAGGGCCGGGGACGGGAGGCCGGCGGGCGCGATCAGCGCCGGAGCGGAGAGACCGGGGACCGGCGCGGCGGTCGTCCGGACCGAGGTCAGGACCTGCGCGGGCGCGGGCGCCCCGAGCAGGAGCAGTAATGCAAATACCGGTAGGCCTGACACCATCAAAGCCAGCCGCCGCCGACGCCGAGCAGGTAGTCGCGGACCTCGCGCAGGCCGGCCGCGTCGCGGGTCATCAGGTCGAGGGCGGACCGCCCGCCGAAGGCCTTGTTCGGGCTCTTGATCCAGTCGTTCGCCGCGGGCGCGCTCAGGATCTCGTTGATGCGCCGGTACACGCCGAGGGTCAACGACACGCGCTCGAGCGCGGCGCGCGAGAGCGAGGACGGGTCCTTCCTGTACTTCGCGTAGGTCCGCGCGTCCACGCCCAGGACGGCGCGGCGCTCGGCGGCGGTCAAAGTCCACAGGTCCGCCATCCGCTCGAAGGCCTTGAAGCCGGGGGCGGACAGGCGCGGGCCGTTCGTCGTGAGGCCGGACCACTCGGCGAACGAGGAGGTCTGGCCCTCCTTGAAGCGCAGGCCGAGCCCGATGGACTCGAGAGTCTGGTCGAGCGTCTTGCGCGCCATCTCGATCTCGTTGTCCGGCGCGCGGAAGAAGGACTCCACCTCGCCCTTCCACTGGGCGGAGACGAGGCCGCCCGCCGCGCCGATCACGCGGGTGCCGCCGCGCGGACCGACCTTGGCCGACAGCGCCTTCCAGTTGGCCTTCACGAACGACCACGCGCGCTCGCGCGTCGCGGGGTTCGAGAGGAGCCAGGCGTAGGGCATCCAGGCGTCCTGCGCGCGGATCTCGTCGGAGAGCGTCATCTTGAGATACTCGTCGAGCAGCGCCGGCTCGGAGAAATCGGCGAGGGCGCGCAGCATCAAGCTTTTCTGCTCGGGGGTCTTGGGAGAGGCGAGCCTGGCCCGGAACGCCTCGAACAAGGCCGGATCATTCCGCCGCGCAGCGGCGGTAAGAATGACGGCGGAGATGGACGAGTCGATCGAAGACGGGTCGGCGAGGTATTTTTTAAGCCGCGCCGAGACCTGGTCCTGGTCGAGCGCCTTCGGCGCGAGAAGCGCGAGGGCGTTGAGCACCGTCGGCCGCGTGAGAGTCGTCTCCTGGCTCTCGCCTTTCTTCTTATCCCAGCCGAGCCGTTTTTCGAGCGGCCCGAAGAAATCCGTCGCAAAAACGCCGAGCGCGTCGCGTTCGGCGTCCGATTCCGACAGATCCTGGCGGATCGTCTTCAGGTAACCGAACGCGTCCTCGATGATCAATCGTGATTCATCGCCGCGGAACGCGGCGAGATGATCGAGGAAGGAAGCGACCGGGAGGTTCCCGGCGCGCACCTGCGCCCACAGGTTGTTCAGAAGCCCCGCCCGTTCCACGGGAGAAAGTTCACCGCGGCGCGCCAGCGCCGCGAAAAGCAGAGGCGCGTCGAGCTGGAACCGGTAATAGCCGGTCTCTCCCGCGTTCGGGTACACCCAAAGTATTTCGCCCGCGCCCGGCAAGGTCACACTCTTCGTTGCCGTTTCCATCAGCACCGAGGCGGTGCGCGTCTTGCGCTCCCCCTTGAGGCGATAGCGCACCACGACGGGGATGGACCATCGGGTGTCGGCCTTGAGGTTGAACGCCGAGAATCGGGATTGCGTCAGAGTGAGCGTCTTCCGCTTCGCGGAAACGGATATGACAGGGACTCCCCCTTGGGCCAGCCACCCGTCCATCATCTTGCGCACGGGCTTGCCCGACGCGCGCTCGAGCTCTCGCGCCAGATCCTTCGCCTCCGCGTTCTTATACGCGAAGCGCTTCATGTAGCCCTGCACGCCCTTACGGAAGTCGGCTTCGCCGACATATCTCTCGATCATCCTCAGCAGCGCCCCGCCCTTCTGGTAGGACATCGGGTCGAACATGGCCTGGATCTCGGCGGGCGTGGCCGCGTCGGAGCGGACCGGGCGCGTGCCCGGGAGCGCGTCGATGGACAGCGGCGGGCGCTTCCCCTGGTCGAACTCGTCCCAGACCTTCCACGCCGGCTTCCACGAGTCCACGACCTTGTAGGCGAGCCAGGTCGCGAAGGCCTCGTTGAGCCACAGGTCGTTCCACCAACCCATCGTCACGAGGTTGCCGAACCACTGATGCACGATCTCGTGGGAGACGACCTCGGCGACGCGGCGCTTGGCGGCGTCGGAGGACAGCTTGGGGTCGATGAGCAGGGAGGTGTCGCGGTAGAGGATCGCGCCCCAGTTCTCCATCGCGCCGGAGGCGAAGTCGGGCGCGGCGACCATGTCGAGCTTGGGCAGCATGTACGGGACGCCGAAGTACGAGTTCAGGTACTTGAGGGCGTTCTCCCCCGCGTCGAGGGCGAAGTCGGCCTGCGCGATCTGGTCGGGGGCGGCCCAGACGGTGAGGACGGTCTTGCCGACCTTGCGCGTGCGGGCCTCGAGGCGGGCGGCGAAGACGGCCAACAGGTAGGAGGACATCTTCGGGGTCTCTTGGAAAGTCACGACGCGGCGGCCGCCCTGGACCGTGTCCGAGACGGAGGGCATGTTGGACAGCGGCGTCAGGCCCGCCGGGACGTCCAACGTCAATTTAAAGCTGGCCTTGAACGACGGCTCGTCGAAGCACGGCAGGACGCGCCTGGCATGGGTCGGCTCGAGATGGGTGAACGACCACGACTCGTCCTTGGTCCCGTTCTTGCCGCGGGACTTGTACAAGCCGCGCATGAGCTCGTTCATCTTGCCGGAGTACTCGATCTCGACGACGGCCCGGCCCTTGAGCGGCTCGTCGAGGAGCAAAGTCACGGTCTCCGCCTTGGGGTCGACGACGATCTTCGACGGGTCGAGGCGGCGGCCGGCGACGACGACGGAGGTCAACGACAGGTCGAGGGCGTGGAGGACGAGCTGCTTCGCGGGGGTCTTCGACTCGAGAGAGATCTTGACCTTGCCCGTGAACGCGGAGTTCTCCGGATCGAGCCTCAGGCGCAGGTCGTAGGAGCGCGGGGCGACGGTCTTCGTCAGGCGTCCGGAGGAGGACGGCGGGAGCGGGGCCGAGGCGGACG
The DNA here is from genome assembly GCA_016191335.1 of Elusimicrobiota bacterium. Classification (GTDB taxonomy): domain Bacteria; phylum Elusimicrobiota; class Elusimicrobia; order UBA1565; family UBA9628; genus GWA2-66-18. The sequence continues at coordinate 58,754 of JACPOW010000101.1, forward strand.
GGGCGCCGGAAGGGACCTCGTCGCCCGCGCAGGCGGCGCAGGAATGTCCCTTCGCGGCGTCGAAATGGAGGTTCAAGGTGTCCGCGGCGGCGGCGGGGGTCTTGGCGAGGCCGGCGGTCAGGGCGTCGAGAGCGGGTTTGGCGGCGACGGGCTTCGGTTCGTTCTTCATGATGGGGGTGGCGGCGATGGGAACGGCGACGGCCGGGGAAGGCATTATAGAAGGAACGGCGGTCAAAGAGGGGGTGATGGTCAACGCGGAGGGCAACGGCAAAACGGAAGGGGCGGCTAAGCGGGGACCGACGGATTCGAACGGCAAAGAGACTTGTCGAGCACTCACGGGAAGACCGGATCTCACCTGGGCGAGGGCGGGCGACGGCAACGAAAGCGCCACGGCCACGCCGATCAACTTGGTCATGCGCCCATTTTATCGAATGATTTCAACGCCCATATGGGACCTCGGGGCCCGGCGGGCTTAGACTTTCGGCCCAAGAGATAAGTTCAAAGTCCCAATAATTCCTAGTCCCCTTACCTTCGCCTTTTGGGCCCCGACGGCTCATCCGCCCGACCCCCGCTTGTGGTTATACTTCGGGCTATGATCAAACACGCTCTTTCCCTTTATATCGCCCTCTTCCTGGCCGCCGGCCCCGTGGCCGCCCAGATGCAGGAAGGCGCCGCCGCCGGACGCACCGGCACCGCGCCGGTCGGGACCGCGGGGCTCAACGCCTCCTCTCCCGCCGGAGCCCTCCCCTCTCTTCCCGCCGCCCCCGCCGGGCTGAACGGGACGCTCAGCCCGACCGTCGCCCCCGTTCTGACCGCGATCGAAGCCGCCGCCGCCCGCCCCGACAGCCTCCGGACTTTGGCCGCGAACCCCTCCCCCGCCGCCGTCTACGCCCGCGCCCTGATCGCCGCGCCCGTGACGCCCGCCGTCCGCGCCGAGGCCGTCAAGACGCTCGGCGAGGCGGCCGTCGCCCGCCTCGAGACCGCCGTCAAGACGATGTCCGCCGAGGCCGCCGGCTCGGCCAAGGCCGCCGCGTCGCTCAAGACCGTCGCCGCCGAGTTCGCCGCCCTCGGCAGCCGCGCGCCCGAGGCCGTCGCCGCCCCGGCCGCCCCGAGGAAGGTCTGGAACGCCCTGAAGCGGGCCACGGTCACCGCGATGATGGCCGTCACTTTGACGATGTCGGTCGCCGGACCCGCGGTCGCCCAGTACTCCGTCCCGCTCCCCAACGTCCCCGCGGCGACGATGATGGCGCAGATCGGCGCGCAGCAGCAGCAAGCCCAGGTCGTGCAGGCCTCCGACATCAACGACGCCATCGCGAAGTGGACGCCGGCGACGAAGGTGATCGTCATCGGCAACCCCGGCCTCGACGCCGGCTCGCAGCGCCAGCTCGCCTCCTGGCTCGCCGACAAGCACTGGACCGTGATCATCGTCCAGAGCAACTCGGGCATGACCTACCGCGACGCCGAGGGACGCACGCATTACGACAACGACGCGGTCGAGTACGGGGCGGGCCAGGGCATCTACAAGAAGAACGGCTTCTCCTCCCAGGTCGACGAGGCGAGCGGCCTCCAGGACGGGTCCATCCTCGTCATCACGATGGAGCAGCGAAAACTTTTCTTGCGAAACTCCGAGGCCCAGCGCGTCAACGGCCTCGACGGCGAGCGCGAGTTCCCCGGGAACCTCGACCAGTGGGCGAAGGCCCGCCTGCGCGCCGGCGGCGACATCATGGGCGCGGCCAAGGAGACGGTGACGAACATCGACAGCCGCCTCCAGTCCGCCGTCGCCTCCGCCTCCCAGAGCGCCAAGTCCTCCGTCGCCTCCGCGAAGTCCTCCCTCGAGGACCTCGCCAAGGCCCGCGCCGCCTTCCAGCGCGCGAACCCGACGGCCGCCGCGACCGTCGGCGCCGTCGACCTCGGCGCGCTGCGCCTCCAGCTCGCCTCCGCCGAGAAGGCGCTGGCCTCCAAGAACAACGCCGAGGCGGCCCGCCTCGCGTCCTCCGTGAGCGCCGCCGCCCAGTCCGCGTCCTCCTCGATGGCGAGCTACCAGTCGAACTACGACGCGGGCAAGGCCATGGTCGCCTCCGTCCGCGCGGAGGTGGACGCGCTCGAGAAGGCCTCCGGCTCCTTCCTCAAGGCCCACCCCAAGGCCACCGGCGACCTCGCCCGCCCCGACGTGCGCGCGATGCGCGAGAAGCTCGCCTCCGCCGAGTCCGCGCTGGCCTCCAACCCGACCGGAGCCAAGTCCGCCGCCGACGCCGTCGCCTCCGAGGCTCGCCGCGTGCAGACGGCCCTCAACGAGCACGCCGCCGGCGCCGACCAGATCGCCGCCTCCGAATCCGTGCTCTCCCAGCTCGAGGGCCGCGAGCGCGCCGGCTCCGCCTCCGCCGACCTCGTGACCGCCAAGCAGTCCCTGCGCGAGGCCCGCGAGGCCCACGACCTGGGCGCCTCGACGTGGGCGTCCCAGCTCCAGTCCGCCAAGTCGGCGCTCGCCAACGCGGAGCGCGCGATCGCCGACGCCGACGCCGCCGCGAGCCGCAACGCGATGCTGGCGCTGATCTTCTGGGTCCTGCTCGGGCTCGGCACGGCCGGCACCAGCGCCTTCCTCAACTGGCGCGCCCGCAAGGCCCGGCGCAAGGCCGAGGCCGAGTTGACGAAGTGGGACGGCATCCTCGAGACGAAGCTCGACACGATCATCGACGAGCTCGACAAGCGCATGGACGTCTACGTCGGTCCGATCTCCGGCGAGAAGTCCCGCGGCTGGGAGGAGGAGACCGCCGCCGCCGCCGCCAAGGTCCGCCAGGACGCCGGCCGCGCGAAGCTGTACCTCGCGATGGCGCGCAACATCCACGACCGCGCGACCGCCCTCGTGCGCCCCAAGGCGATGACCGTGGGCTGGCTCGTCAACCAGGTCTGGCCCTCGCGCTACCTCAAGGCCGAGGCCATGCTCGCCACCGAGCCGCTGACCTTCAAGCCCGAGGACGGCTTCGACGCCCTGTTCGAGAAGACGAGCGACTGGCGCGGCGACCTGTACGGCGAGGCGAAGGACTACGCCCCCGTCTCCGAGAACTTCGAGTCGGTGATGGCCAAGTTCAACGCGACCTCCAGGTCCGCCGTCGCGGCCTTGGACGAGATCGAGAAGGCGTCCACCGGCTACGGCGCGGCGTTCGACGCCACCGAAGCGGCGATCTCCGCCGCCGAGAAGAAGGCCGCCGAGGCCGCCTCCGGCGAGTTCTTCCAGGTGTCGGCGCTCGGAGCCAAGATCCTCCCGCAGGCCCGCGAGACCTTGGCCGCCGCGCGCGGCAAGGCCGCGAAGAACCCGGTCGGCGCGATGAGGGGCCAGGGCGCTCTGGCCGAGCGCATGGCCGCCGACGCGAAGTCCCTCTCGGAGCTCGCGCTGTCGATGCGCAAGGACGAGCTCGCCGTCACCGACCCCGTCGTCGCGGCGCTGACCGCCGCCGCGGTCGGGACGCAGTGGATCGCGGACTCCCGCGCGGCGCTCGACAAGAGCGCCTCCGACCTCGCCGCCTCCCTCTTCAAGACCGACGGCGCCAAGGGCCTCGCCCTCCTCAAGGCCGCCTACGCGGAGCACGCGACGAACCTGGCCAAGGCCAAGAACGGCCTGGGCCGCATAGCGGCCTCCCGCGCCGAAGCCGTGAAGTCGGCCGCGGCCGTGGACGCCGCGCGCGCTCAGGTCGCCACCGCCCTCGGCCTCGAGGCCGGGAACATGCTGCGCGAGTCCAAGAACGACCCGACCGAGCGCCTGACCGCCGCCTCCGTGGCGCTCGACGAGGCCTCCGCCAAGCTCGGCGACGGCAAGCTCGCCGAGGCCGAGACCTCGCAGAAGCTGGGCGCGGACCTGATCGCCCAGGCCAACTCCATCGTCGCGAGCTCCCTGCAGTCCCTCAAGGAGCAGGAGTCCGACGTCGCCGGCCGCATCGCCGAGGCCCAGCGCCTCGACGCCCTCCTGCCGGAGAGGGCCGAGGTCCTCAAGACCATCAAGCGCGACTTCGCCGCCTCGACCCTCGGCCTCGCCGCGGGCGACGTGTCCCACCCGAACGCCAACGGCACCGTCGAGGACAACGTCGACGAGGCCTCGGTCGCGATAGACGCCGCCAAGGCCAAGCGCGAGAAGGCCGTCCGTTCCTTCCGCGAGGCCAAGCTCCTCGAAGCCGCGTCCTTGCTCGACCAGGCGATGGCCCACGAGTCCATCGCCCAGGCCCGTCTCGACGAGATCGCCGAGAAGCGGACGCGCCTCGACAAGGCCGTCGTCGACAACAACGCCTTCCTCGAGAAGCTCGAGGCCAAGGTCCGCGCGTGGAAGACCGAGATCCCCGACGACAAGCGCACCATGCGTCCGACGATGGCGGCCTACGCCGATTCCGTCAAGGCGCTCGGCGAGGCCCGCGCCGCCGCCGACATGAAGAAAGGCGACCCCTTCAAGGCCGCCGCCGCGATCGCCGCCGTCTCCGCCGGCCTCGACCAGCTCTGGGTCAGGGTCAACAACGACCGCGACGCCTACGCCGAGGTGGTGCGCAGCCTCCAGGCCGCCGACGCCCAGCTCGGCTCCGCCGCGCGCCTCGCGCAGGAAGCCCAGGGCGACGGCGTCGCCGACAGCCCCGCGATCACGAGCTCTTTGCGCGAACTGGCCAACCTCCGGTCCGCGTACGCGTCCGCCGTCTCCGCCTCCCAGGCGGAGCATGGCGAGTGGCCCAAGGTCGACGCCGAGGCCGACCGCATCACGACTCAGGCTGCTCACGTCGCCGCTTCGCTGAAGGGCGAGATCGCCGCGGCCGCCCGCGCGACCGAGGTCATCTCCAACGCCGCCCACAAGGTCCGCGAGGCCACGAACTGGACGGGATCCTATGGCGTCTCCGTCCCCGGCTCCCCCGGCTCCGGTTCGTTGGACTCGGCCAGAGGCGCCCTCAACAACGGTGATTATGATGGCGCGATCCGTTACGCCGAAGCCGCGCGCAGCGCGGCAATTTCAGCCATCCAGACCGCCGAGGCCGAAGTCTCCCGCCGACGCCGCGAGGAAGAAGAAGAGCGGCGCCGCGAAGAGGAAGCTCGCCGAAGGCGTCAGCAAGAGGAAGACGACCGCCGCCGCCGCAGCGAAGAAGATTCCCGCCGCTCCTCGAGCGGCTCGAGCGGCGGCGGATCCAGTTGGGGTGGCTCGAGCTCGGGTGGTGGGTCTTCAAGTTGGTAAGGAGTCTTTTCGCCGTCGCCGTACTGTTGTCGTCCGCCGCGGCGCCAGCCGCGGCGCAGGTTCGAGTCGGCATAAACGTTAGAGCGCCGTCGATGAGCGGGGTACCGGTCGTCGGAATGGACCGTCGCGACGAGTCCTCCACGCCGTTGCCGTTGATGTCTTTATCGCTATCCCCCAGCCTTTCCGCGCCCGCCGTCTCCCCCACGCCTAATTCCGTTGTTCTTCCTGTCCTGACCCGCCCGTCCGTCGCCGTCGCCGTTCAAAATCCGTTGCCGTTGTCCGTCGCCGTTTCCCCGGCGGCGTCCAAGGCCGACGCGATCAGGACCGAGGCCGCCCGCTCCGTCGCCGAATGGAGGTCCGCGCGCGAGGCCGTTCCCGCCGCCGCCCCGGCCGAGGACCCGTCCCTGCGCCTCGACGCGTTGTTCGACGGCTCCTTCCCCACGTCCCGCGAGGTGCTCGATCGAGCGTCCTCGCGTGGAGTCCCGGACTCCGTTCTCGCCCACGCGCTCGCCGATTCGCGGACTCCGACGGACGCCGCGTCCCGTCTATCGGCGTTAGGCGTCCTCGGCTCCAAAGAAACGGCCCTCGCCTCGCGCAACGAGCCCGAGTTCCGCTTCTTATTGACCCGCCTCTGGCGCAAGACCTCCTCCTCCATCCCCGCGCCCTTCGCCGTCGACACGTCGTTCCGCGTCCCGGCTCTGAAGGTGGAGAAGGACGGGATCGTCTACCTCGTCCACGGCGTCGCCCACGGCAAGTACGGCGCGCCGCGCCGCGGGGCCGTGCTGTCCACCGTCCGCCGCGCCCTCGCCGCCGGCCACGCCGTCTACTCCGAGGAGAACCTTCCCGCCTATTATGGATACAAGGCCGGCCTCGAGACCCTCGACCACGCCGCCGCCTCCGGCGCTCCCGCCCGGATCGTCGTCGCCGCTCCGAGCTTCACGCGCGCGTCTCTTCTCCTGAAGCGCGCCATCGACTGGGCCGTCGCCCCGGGCTCGGCGTTGGCCGCCCTCGCCTGGGCGATCGCCTCTCCCGCGACCGTGTTCGCCTGGCTCCTCCTGCCTCTGGCCGGCGTCCTCTCCTGGGTCATCCTCTCCGGGGGCCTGCCCTTGATGGCCTGGCGGCGCCGCATCCTCGCCGAGGGCGCCCGCGGCGAGGGCCTCGAGGACATCGCCGACCAGTACGCCGACGAGGCCGAGCACTTCTTCGTGACGAAGCCCGACCTCGAGGTCCTGCGCGGCCTCGAGCTGCCCCAGCCGCTGGGCGCCACGGACGACGCGCTGTCCGTCCGCTCCCGAGCCATCGCCGACGCCGTCGCCGGCGACGCCGCCGGAACCGGGGCCGGGACCGTGCACGTCGTCGTCGGCCACCTTCACGCCCACGAGGTCGCCGCGCGCCTGGCCTCGGGGCCCAGGACCCCGGTGCCAGGGTCCCAGATTTCCTAGGCCCATTAGATTCCTGAAATGACACCTAGAGTCTCATGCCGAAAACGACGGTCCGCGATAGAATAAGCCCCGAAACTGATTCCCGGAGGATCACCCAGATGTTCAAGAAGTCACTCGCCTCGATTGTGTCGGCCGCCGTCCTCGTGGCCGGCCCCGGACACCTCACCTTGGATGCCGCCGCGCAGACGTTGACGCGCGGCCCCGTCACGGGAGTGAGCGTGACCCCGACGATCGGGACCGGGCTCAACAGCCCCGTCCCCGGCGCCTCCTCCTTTAACATGCCGTCCCTGACCCCCGGCGCCCTCTTGGCCCCGACCCTGACGGTCGCTCCGAAGCCCGTCCTGCCCGCCATCGCCTCCCCCGTCTCCCTGGCGCCCGTCCCCGCCTCCCTCGCCGCCCGCCCGATCCCCGCCGCCGCGAAGGCGATGCCGCTGACGGTCATCGCGTCCCGCGACGCCAAGGTCGGGGTCGCCGAGAAGGGCGCCGCCCTGAACGCCCTGTTCGAGAACTCGACGGTCGCCGGTCCCGAGTCCCTCGAGGGTCTCGGCCGCTCCGCCGCGTCCGCGGACGCGGGCCTGTCCCGCGCCGAGGCCGCGTCCGCCAAGTCCCCCGTCTCGATCGAGCGCGCCGCCGTGGCGAAGGGCTCGGCCGCCGGGGAGCTCGCGGTCGTCAGCCTCGTCAAGCGCGCCTGGAACGCGCTGCTCGGGATCTTCGGCCTCGGCGTCAAGAAGATGGAGACCCCCGAGGTGATGGCCCAGCGCATCATCGACCAGCTCAACGACGCCAAGCCCGTCTACAACCGCAAGGTGCAGGAAGCCTCGACCTTGGTCGAGAAGCTCAAGCTCCAGGTCGAGGGCGAGACCGCGAAGGTCGCCGAGCTCGAGCGGGGCATCACCGCGCTGCTCTCCGACTCCGACCCGGCCAACGACATCATGGCCTCGGGCATGATCAACCAGCAGAAGACCCTTAACGCCTCCATCACCTCCACGAACGAGCAGATCGTCCTCGCCGAGGCGACCTTGGCGTCCATCAAGGAGGAGCGCGCCCGCTTCTTCTCCGAGCGCGAGGAGACCATCGCCAAGATCCAGGCCGGCCTCACCAAGTCCGCGGCCGCCGACATCCAGAAGCAGATCGCCGAGCTCAAGGGCGGCTTCCAGGTCGGCGACCTCAAGGACAACATGGACAAGTTCGAGGACGCGGTCAACGACAAGGTCGCCGACGCCAAGGGCACCGCCGACTCCGTGGACAGCAACCCGGACCAGATCCTCAAGAAGGCCAAGGACTCCCTGAAGAGCCAGGAGATCAAGGACGAGCTCGCGCGCCGCAAGGCCGCCATCGAGCAGGCCAAGAAGGACAAAGGCCAGGCGGGCGGCGGCGTCGCCATCAGCGCGATGAAGGCCGTCGGCGTCGCCGTCAACGTCGTCATGGCGGTGTGGGCCGGCCTCAACACCGGCTGGATCGCGATGATCCTGGGCGCCGGCGCCGTCATGGGCGTCGTGATGCCCCTCGCCTCGCTCGGCGGCATCGCCCTCGGCGTGTTCGCCGAGAAGGTCATGAAGACCTCGGGCGCGAAGACCGCGGGCATGGCCATCCTCGGCGGCGTCATCGGCTTCGGCCTCGGCCTCGTCGCCGTCGGCATCGGCGGCTACGTCGGCTACGCCGTGGCCTCGCAGGCCGCCGCGATCGGGCTCGGCGTCACCGCGCTCGTCACGAGCCTCCTCGACGTCGCGTTCAAGTCCATTTTCAAGAAGGACAAGCCCGCCGACAAGGCGACCCTGACCAAAGCCCAGTGGGAGAATCTCAAGCGCTACGACGTGGTCCTCACGCTCAGCGAGGATCTCTCGGTGACCCAGGAGGACGCGATCGTGTATCTCCTGTCGCGGACCTCCGGCGTCGAATACCGCTACGACCGCGAAGCCCGGACGATCGTCGTGACCGGCATCGAAGGCCGCCTCCTGAGCGTCCTCTCCACCATGGGCGGAGTGCAGTCCGTCGTCACCAACGGCGAGCACACGAGCGATAAGGGCCAGGCCGGCGGCAAGATCTCCTCCTACCCGGCCGCCGTCTACATCCTCGGCACCCTCGGGCTGGCCGTCTCGCTCGTCATGCCGGTGACCGCGCTGACCGTGGTCGCCGTCCTCGGCGCCCTGACTTTGGCCGACACCCTCACGGCCGCGGGCAACCTCGACAAGTCGACCAAGTTCTACGCGTTCTCGATCGGCGCCGGCGTCGCCGCCCTGATCACGCTCGGGATCTCCGGCTTCGGAGCCCCGTTCTATCTCGCGGGCGGCGCCGCGGTCCTCGCCAACGTCCTCGGCAAGGTGCACAAGGCGATCTCCCTCAAGAAGTCCGACGCCGGCGGCCTGATCCTCGAGCTCGGCATCGGCGCGGCCGTCATCGCGGTCCTCGCCGCTGTCTCCGCCCCGTTCCGCGGCCTGCTGGCCCGCGCGTGGAACGCGACGCTCGGCATGCTCGGCCTCGGCGTCAAGAAGATGGAGACGCCCGAGGTGATGGCCCAGCGCATCATCGACCAGCTGAACTCCCAGAAGCCGGTGTACAACCGCAAGGTACAGGAGGCCTCGACCCTCGTCGAGAAGCTCCGGCTCCAGATCGAGAAGCAGACGGCCCAGTCCGCCGAGCTCGACCGCTCGGTGACCGCCATCCTGTCGGACTCCGATCCGCTCAACGACGTCATGGCCGAGTCGCTCCTCAACCAGAAGAAGACGGTGGACGCCTCGACCGCCCTGACCAAGGAGCAGCTCGTCCTCTCCGAGAAGACCCTGGTCGACATCAAGGAAGAGCGCGCGCGCTTCTTCTCCGAGCGCGAGGAGATGCTGGCCAAGATCCAGGCCGGCCTGACCAAGTCCAAGTCGGCCGAGATCCAGAAGCAGATCGCCGAGCTCAAGGGCGGCTTCTCGGTCGGCGACCTCAAGGACAACATGGACCGCTTCGAGGACGCGGTCAACGACAAGGTGGCCGACGCGAAGGGCACCGTCGATTCCGTGGAATCGAACCCCGACCAGATCCTCAAGAAGGCGAAGGACTCGCTGAAGAACCA
>JACPOW010000116.1 GCA_016191335.1 Elusimicrobiota bacterium
GTAGTTCATCGCCAGGAGGCGCTCGGCGGCGCCGGGGGGCGTGACGTAGACCGAGTAGCGGCGGGCGGGCGGGTCGACGGCGAGGCGGAACTTGTAGGTCGCGCCGGCGACGTAGGGGATGGAGGCGTCGGCGGCGTAGACCCCGCCGTTGCGCGCGTCGACGGAGCCGGCGGTGGTGAAGCGCACGATCGCCGCGAGGCTCGCGTAGCCCGTCGCGGCCTTCAGCGACAGGCCGGTCACGGCGTCGATCCGGGCCGCGCCCGGGACCACGCTGAAGGTCGCGCCGAACGCGGCGCTCTGCGCGGGGAGGGCGTTGTTCTTCCAGGCGGTCGAGGCCGCCACGCATTGCGCGTCCGCGTGGGTCGCGGCGAAGGCCGCGCATAAGACCGACAGGAAGATCGGCGTCGACGACATGGGGTATCGCATGGGGAACCTCCGTCGCCTCAAGTGTAAGACAGAGGACCCCGCGGCGGCCATGGCGCCGGTGTAAGGAAAAAAAGACGGGCAAAAAATATGCCCCCAAGGGGAATCGAACCCCTGTTTCAGCCTTGAAAGGGCCGCGTCCTAACCGTTAGACGATGGAGGCGAAAATCGAAAACTGTGAGCCGGGTGGGAATCGAACCCACGACCCCATGCTTAAAAGGCACATGCTCTACCCCTGAGCTACCGGCTCCGAAGACAGCATTATACCTGAATCGAAGGCCTAATTCTTTTCTTCGCGCCGGCCGAGCTGGTCGAGGGTGCGGCGCCAGACCTTGTAGAGGTCGGTGGCCTTGCGGCGTCCGGGAGGGAGCATCTGGTCGAGCGTCTGCCACCAGAAGCCGCCGCACAGGGAGCGCGGCATCGCGCAGGACGCGGTGGTGTAGAGGATGGCGATGTCCTTGCGCGCGCCGTCCGCGTCGTCGGGGGCGAGCCACCAGTAGCCCTTGAGCTCCTCCTTCTCGACGTAGCCGAGGCTCGAGACCATCAGCTTCTGCCGCGGCAGCGCCTCGCCCGTCGCGTCGAAGGCGCGCTCGAAGCCCATGCCGAGCGGGTTCTCCTCGGGCTGGATGCTGAGGCCGACGACGTCGAGGTTGCGGCCGAAGCCGCGCTTGACCTGCTTCGGGATCCAGCCCGACAGCGCGTGCTCCTGGTCGGGCGCCGTCTCCTCCCAGGCGTAGAGCGTGGCCACGGTCTCGAGCTCCGGGTCGAGCTCCTTGACCTTGTTGACGCCCGCGGTGTAGGTGCGGTAGACCTGCTCGGGGGTGAAGGGCGCGGAGGCGCCCCCGATCCAGTCGCCGTTGAGCTCGGTGCCGACCTCCCAGCTCGAGATCTTGCCGCGGTAGTGGAGGACGAGGTTCTTCGTGCGCTCGGCGTACAGCTCGGGCGTCAGCGTCTTGGGCCACTGCGTCGCGTCGAGGACGCAGCCCATGACCTTGACCTTGTTCTTTGCCAGCTCCTCGACGACCCCGTCGTACTCGTTGAACGAGCGCAGCGACGAATAAAGGAAGTCGGACGAGTTCGCGCGGAACACGAGGCGCACCCAGTCCGCGCCGGAGCGGCGCACGGCCTCGGCGATCCAGTCCAGGTCGTCGAGGCGCTTGAGCAGGTTCTCGTCCAAGGTCAGGCCGAAGCGCAGCCCGGGCGCGCGGCGCTCGTCGAGCGCGTGCTGGAGCCCGTGCTCGAAGAGCATCTTCTCCCACGCGAGCGCGGTCGCCTGCAGGGCCTTCTGGTACGCCTTGACGCGCGCGGGCGTCTCCTTCTGGCGCGCGGCCTCGGCCATCGCGTCCTTCGCGGCCTCGGCGAGCTGCTTGGCCTTCTTGCCCGGCTTGTACAAGGGCTGCCAGTCGCTGAGGCGGCGCTTCCAGGAATCCTTGAAGCGCGCGTACTGCGTGACGGCGATCTCCTCGTCGAGGAACACGAGCTCGCCGTCGGCGAAGCCCGGGCCGCCCTTGTCGGCGCCGACGGCGTTGTAGCCGTCCTCGTCGACGGGCCAGACGAGCTCGAGGGAGACGCGCTCGGCCTTGTCCCAGCTGGCGATCACGAGCTTTCCCTGCTGGGAGAGCTTCACGCGCTGACGCGGGGTCTTGCCGTCGGCGGAAACGGCCCAGAGCGGGAGCTTCTCGAGGTCCGGCGTCTTCTCGTCGGCGCGCGACAGCCGCCGGCCCAGGCCCTCGGCGTCGAGCGGCTCGCCTTTCGCGTCGAACGCGAACAGCTTGACGGAGGCGGCGCTGGCGGGGGACGCGAGGAGCGCGGCGAGGAGCAGTGACCTCATCACAGGCCCCTCCGGCGCCAGGCGTGCTTGATGTCGAGCCAATGGCCCGGGGCGAAGTAGAGGAGATAGGCGGACAGCCCGGCGAGCAGGCGCACGCGGGAGCCGGTGTCGCCGCCGAGGAGCTGGATCGCGGTCAGCGCGGCGGCGATCGCGGCGATCCACCTGAGCTTGACCGGGAGCACGAACATCACGAGCACCTCGCGGTCGGGCGCCAGGCGCGCGAAGGCGAGGAAGTTCGCCAGGTGCACGGGCCCGTTGTCCCCGTGGGCGCCGGTCAGCAGGGCGGCGGCCGTCGACATCACGACGCCGATCGCGAGGAAGACGGTGAGCTTGAACTCGCCCCACGCCGCCTCGAGGGCGCTGAGCACGGCGAAGATCATCGCGAGCCACAGCAGCATCCATAGGAGGCTCGACTGAGGGGGGACGATGAGGAAGGTGAGCGCGCGCCAGACCTGGCCGCGGAGCAGCGCGTCGGGATCGAGCGCCAGCGCGTCGACGAACTCGGGCTTGGAGGCCGCGAACAGCGCGGACGCGGCCGTCATCGCGGTGAGGAGCCCCGGCAGGCCCGGCACGGCCAGAAAACCGAGACGGCGTTCGAGACGATCGACCCAGGCTCCGTCCATGGCGGCCAGAATAGCATAAGCGCGTTACGCATTAATAACGGCCGCGGGCGGGCCGTCGTCGCTGTAAAATGGTAAAAAAGGGACATGGACTGGATCGGGGAGCTCGAGCGCGCGGGGGTGGGGCCGCTCCGCGACGAGCCCCTCTCCCGCCACACCAGCTTCAAGATCGGCGGACCGGCGGACGCCTTCGTCACCGCGACGACCCGCGCGCAGGCGGCCGCGTCCCTGCGGATCGCGAAGGCCGCGGGCGTCCCCGTGTTCTTCCTCGGCTGGGGCTCGAACCTGCTCGTCCGCGACGGCGGCATACGCGGCCTGGTGCTGGCGCTCGGCGGCGACTTCGAGCGCGTCGATTTCCCGGGCCCCGAGCTCGTGCGCGCCGGCTCGGCCGTGCGGGTCCCCCAGCTGGTCGTGAGCTGCGCGGAGAACGGCCTGACCGGGCTCGAGCCGATCGTGGGCGTCCCCGGCTGCGTGGGCGGGGCGCTCGTCATGAACGCCGGCACGCGCGAAGGGGAGATCGGGCCGTTCGTGGAGGAGGTCGAGACGCTGGGCCCCGAAGGCGATCCGGTCGTGGTCCCGCGCTCCGCCCTGGACTTCAAATATCGTTCTAGTAATCTAGGGAAATCGCTCGTTTTATCGGCGCTGCTCCGGTTGAAGCGAGGGGTCAAAGCTGATATAATGGCCGTCGTCGCCAGCCAGCAGCAGAAGCGTTCTCGGACCCAGCCCATCCATACCTTTAATGTCGGCTCCACTTTTAAAAATCCACCCGGTCTTTACGCCGCGCAGATGATCGAGCGATCGGGCCTCAAAGGCCATGTCGTCGGCGGCGCCCGCGTCTCCCCGATGCACGCCAACTTTATCGAGAACTTCGCCGGGGCCAAGGCCTCCGATGTCCTCGCTCTCGTCGACCTCATCTCGGAGCGGGTCCGCGCGGAAAGCGGCGTGAAGCTCGAGCTCGAGATGAGGGTCGTCGGTGAATAACCTCCCCGCCCGCCGCCGCTACCGCGTCGTGGCCCGGCCCAAGGACAAGGCCCGCCGCGTCCGCGTCGTCGCCGCGTTCTTCGTCGTCGCCGCCCTCGGCGGCGTCGCCTTCGTCACGGTGCGCAAGCTCGCCGCCGACCTCCGTCTCCCGGCCGCCGCCTCCGCGGCCGTCGACGACGCCGCGCTCGTCGAGGGCCCCGAGCCCCTGCGCACGCTGGCGCAGGCGGCGGCCGACGCGCTGCCCGGCACGGCCGGCGCCAAGGCCGCGGCGATCACCGCGACGTTCCCGTCGGTCTCGGAGGTCCGCGTCCGCCGCGGCTGGACCGAGAAGGCCGCGACGTTGACCCTCGTCGTCCGCCGCGCGGTCGCCTCCGCCACGCGCCGCGGCAAGCCCGCGGGCTATCTGGCCGACGACGGCACGGTGTTCACCGCCCCCGAGGGAGCCTTCCTTCTGACGGGCCCCTCGGTCGAGGTCGCAGGCGCGTCCGCCGGCGAGCTGTCGGCCCTCGCGCGCGAATGGCCGGTGCTCGCGGCCTCGGGCTCCTTCCCGGCGGAGCTGACCGGGATGGCCTACGCCTCGCCCGAGGACGGCTGGGAGGCGACCTTGGCCGACGGGACGAAGGTCCTGTGGGGGCGCCTCGAGTGGACGCGCGAGAAGCTCTCGCGCCTGTCCGAAGCCGTCGCCGACGCCCGCTCGAAGGAGCCCGGCTCGTTTTCCGCGGATCTGCGCTGGTTCGAAGACGGGAAGGTCCTTCTGAAGCCGGCCGCCGCGCGTGTGGGGAATCTGAGATGATGAAAAGGCAGACGAAGCAGGAGCTGGTGGCCGGACTCGACGTCGGCAGCGGCCGCATCACCTGCCTGATCGGCGCGCCCGACGCCGCGACCGGCACGGTCAAGGTCCTCGGCGGCGCGAGCGTGGTCTGCCGCGGCGTGAAGGGCGGAGTCGTCATCAATATTTTAGAGGCGGCCGCCGCGGCGACGCGGGCCGTCGAGGAGGCGGAGGCGGCCGTCGGCGCCACCGTGTCCCAGGTCTGGCTCGGCGTGCGCGGCAGCCATCTGCAGTCCTTCAACAACCGCGGCGCGTTCAACATCGCCCGCACCGACCGCGAGATCACGGCGGCCGACGTGGACTCCGTCGTCGGCAGCGCCAAGGCCATCCCGCTCTCCTCCGACCGGGAGATCCTCCACGTCGTGCCTCAGGGCTTCTCCCTCGACCGCCAGCGCGGCGTGCCGCATCCCGTCGGCATGGAGGCCTCGCTGCTCGAGGTCGACGTCCACATCGTGACGGCCTCGAGCGCGCACCTCAACAACATCATGAAGACCGTCGGCCAAGCGGGCTTCCAGGTCGTCGAGCCCGTGTACGGCCTGCTCGCCGCCGGCGAGCTGCTCGTTACGCCTGAAGAAAAGGAGCTCGGTTCCGTCCTGATAGACCTCGGAGGCCAGTCGCTGTCCATCGGCGTCTACTGCGAGGGCGCGATCAAGTACTCCAAGGAGATCCCGATCGGCTCCGACTTCATCACGCGCGACCTCGCGGTCGGCCTGAAGACCTCGATCGCGACGGCGGACCGCATCAAGATCGAGCACGGCATCGCGCACCCCTCTCTGCTCAACGGCGACGCCGACGTCGACTGCCACGGCATCGACGGCCGCACGCCCTTGCGCATCAAGACCAGCACGATGATGGGCATCATCCTGCCGCGCGTCGAGGAGATCTTCTCCGTCGTCGCCGAGGACCTGCAGAACTCCTCCTACGCGGACGTGATCGCCCCGGGCGGCGCGATCCTCACCGGCGGCGGCTCGCTCATGCGCGGCACGATCGAGGCCGCGCACCAGATCCTCGGCGTGCCCGTGCGCCACGGCGTCCCTCATCCCGACATGGTGCATACGGAAGAAGAGAAGTGGCTGTCGCCCGTCTACTCCACGGCGCTGGGCCTCCTGCTCTACGGCGCGCAGCCCCGCTGGGGCGCGACCGACGGCCGAGCCGTGAAGCGCCAGAAGCCGCTGTGGATGCGCAAGATCTCCGCCGTGCTCCAGGAGCTCTTCTAGTGCGCATCCAGCTCGCGGCCGACCTCGACGAGAGGCGCACCGTCATCAAGGTCGTCGGCGTCGGCGGGG
Source organism: Elusimicrobiota bacterium (assembly GCA_016191335.1). GTDB lineage: Bacteria > Elusimicrobiota > Elusimicrobia > UBA1565 > UBA9628 > GWA2-66-18. The sequence continues at coordinate 5,971 of JACPOW010000116.1, forward strand.
CCGGCTGCAACGCCATCAACCGCATGGTCGAGGCCGGCCTCGAGGGCGTCGAGCTCATCGCCGCCAACTCCGACGCCCAGGTCCTGCGCAAGTGCCAGGCTCACGTCAACATCCAGCTCGGCGAGCAGTCCACCCGCGGCCTCGGCGTCGGCGGCGACTCCTCGCGGGGCCGCGCGGCGGCGCTCGAGAGCGAAGGGCCCCTGCGCGAGGTCCTGCAGGGCGCGGACATGGTCTTCGTCACCACCGGCATGGGCGGCGGCACCGGCACCGGCGGCGGTCCAGTCGTCTCGCGCCTGGCCAAGGAGCTCGGCGCGCTGACCGTGGGCATCGTCACGCGCCCGTTCGATTTCGAGGGCATCCGCCGCGCGTCCGTCGCCGAGCAGGGCATCCAGGAGATGCGCCAGTCGGTGGACACCTTGCTCGTGATCCCGAACCAGCGCCTCTTCGACGTCATCGACGCCGAGACCAACCACGACCAGGCCTTCCGCGTGGCTGACGACGTGCTGCGCAAGTCGGTGCAGTCCATCTCGGACCTGATCACCGTCCCCGGGCTCATCAACCTCGACATGAACGACCTGAAGGCCGTCATGAAGGACGCGGGCGAGGCCCTCATCGGCATCGGCGAGGCCTCGGGCCCCGGCCGCGCGCTGAGCGCCGCCCGCGAGGCGATGAGCTCCCCGCTGCTCGAGAACGTCGTCATCGACGGCGCGAAGGGCCTCATCGTCAACATCGCCGGCCGCCAGGCCACGCTGAAGACCGCCGAGATCGAGGAGATCGTGGCGACCATCCAGGGCACCGCGAGCCCCGAGGTCAATTTCAAGATGGGCAACGTGTACAACGAGTCCCTCGGCGACGCTATCCGGGTGACCGTGATCGCGACGGGCTTCCCGTCCAAGCGCTCGCGCGCCGCGTTCCGCCCGGCGGGCGGCCGGTCGACCGGCCTGCGCCCCGCGCCGCTGGCCGAGGAGCCGTCGGACGCTCAGCTGCTCAAGAACATGAACGAGACGGACCGCTGGACGAAGCCCGCCTATCTGCGCATGAAAGTGAGGAAACTGCGGTGAAAGTGAGGAAACAGAGGTAATGACTTTACAAGAACTGCTCCAAGTCCTCGTCAACAAGCACGGCAGCGACCTCCACGTCCGCGCCGGCGGACCCGCTTACATCCGCGTCGACGGCGAGCTGCTCCAGGCGGCGCCCGACGCCATCCCGGCCGACCAGGTCGAGGCCATGCTCCGGCAGGTCGCGCCGCCGCGCGCCCAGAAGCTCTTCGACGAGCGGGGCGAGTGCGACTTCTCGTTCCAGGCCGGCGAGGTCGCGCGCTTCCGCGTCAACGCGTACAAGCAGCGCCAGCGCCTGTGCCTCGCGGTCCGCTTCATCACGACGCAGATCCCGACCCTCCAGGACCTGCGCCTGCCGGTCGCGACGCTCAAGAAGATCGCCGACAACAGCCGCGGCCTGGTGCTCGTCACGGGCATCACCGGCGCCGGCAAATCCTCGACGCTCGCGGCGATGATCGACTACATCAACGAGAACCGCGCCGAGCACATCATCACGATCGAGGACCCGATCGAGTTCGTGCACAAGGACAAGAAGGCGATCGTCAGCCAGCGCGAGATCGGCGAGGACACGGGGACGTTCACCGAAGGCCTGAAGATGGCGATGCGCCAGGACCCCGACGTCATCCTGATCGGCGAGATGCGCGACCTGGAGACGACCCAGGCCGCCCTCACCGCGGCGCTGACCGGCCACCTCGTGTTCGGCACCTTGCACACGACGGACGCGATCCAGACCATCGGCCGCATCGTCGACCTGTTCCCGCCGCACCAGCAGCCGCTGATCCGCATCCAGCTCGCGGAGAGCCTGCGCGCGATCGTCAGCCAGCGCCTGCTGCCGTCGACCAAGGGCGGACGGGTCCCCGGCGTGGAGATCCTCATCAACACGCCCCATGTCCGCAAGCAGATCGAGGACAACAAGGCCGTCGAGATCATCCAGGCCCTGCAGAAGGGCCAGTTCTACGGGATGATCACCTTCAACCAGTCGCTCGTCAAGCTGTTCAAGGACGGCCTCGCCACCGAGGCCGAGGTCCTGTCCGCCGCGTCGAGCCCGGACGACCTGAAGCTCGCGCTTCGGGGCATCGAGCAGGAAATCAAGCCGGCCTAAGAGAGGTTTTTCACCATGTTCGCGGAAGGCTACATCGGTATCGCCGGAACGATCGGAGTGGGCAAGTCCACGCTGACGCAGGACCTCGCCAACGCGCTGAACTTCGAGCCCATCCTCGAGGAAGTGGACGGCAACCCCTATCTCGAGCCCTTCTACGGGGACATGAAGCAGTACGGCACGATGATGCAGGTGTGGCTGCTCAACCACCGCTTCCGCCAGCACCGCGAGTTCGTCACGCGCATCAGCCTCGGCAAGATCCGCGGCGTCGTGCAGGACCGCACCATCTGGGAAGACACGATCTTCGCGCGCATGCTCAACCAGCATCCCGACAAGATCATCACCGACATGGACTACAACACCTACCTGGACCTCTTCGACAACATGGTCCTGCGCGAGCTGGTGTTCCCCCAGATCATGATCTACCTCGACTGCAGCCCGGAGACCGCGATCAAGCGAATCAACTCCCGCGGCCGCATGATGGAGTCGGCGGTCAGCCTCGACTACCTGCGCATGCTCAAGCAGAACTACGACCAGTTCATCGGCGAGATGGAGCAGGCGGGCGTGCGCATCCTGCGCATCAAGTGGGAGACCTTCCAGCCGACGAGCGAGGTCGTGCGCATGGTGCATGAATATTCCTTGAAGCCTTCGAGCTTCACGAAGTGGGTCAGGCCCCTGCGCAAGACGCCGGCGATGAAGGCGAAACTCGCCGCTCCTCAGGAGAAGGCTCCTGTCTAACGTCATGTCCGCCGCCGGCGCCTGGCTCGAGAAGGACGGGTTCCTTCTCGAGCCGCGTCTTGCCGCCTTGGGATTGAAGCACGGCTTCACCACGCGCCGCATGGGGTCCATGAAGGAGGCGTCCCAGCGGGACGCCGCGGCCGCGCGGCTCGGCCTGCCGGCGCCGCTGCTCCTCAAGCAGGTGCACGGCACGACGATCCATCGCGCCGCCCACTCCGCCCAGGGCCTCGAGGGCGACGGCTGGACCTTGGGACCCGGCGACGAGGGGCTGTGCGTCGCCGTCTACGTCGCCGATTGCATGCCGCTCTATCTCTGGACCGACGACGGCAAGTACGCCGGAGTCTTCCACGCGGGCTGGAAGGGCATGGCCGCGGGGATGCCGACGAAGGCCGTGGAGGCCCTCGTCGAGCGCGGCGCCAAGGCGTCGCGGCTGCAGGCGGCGTTCGGACCGCACATAAGCGCCAGCGTCTACAAGGTGGGGGAAGACCTGGAGAACTCGTTCCCGGCCGGATCGTTCAGAAGGGACGGCAACGACATTTTTCTTGATCTCGACGCAGACGCCCGCCGACAGCTCGCGGCCGCCGGCGTGCCGGCGCGCATGATCGGCCCGGCCGCGCCGTGCACCTTATCCAACGAAGACGCGTACCACTCGTTCCGCCGCCAGAAAGACGGGGCCCGGATGCTCGCCTTCTTGTCGCTCGACCGGAGGCCCGCATGATCTCGCCCCGACGCGCCCTGCGCGACGTGTTCCCTTACCAGCCCGGAAAGTCCATCGCGTCGGTCCAGCGCGAGCTGGGCCTCAAGTCCGTGGTCAAGCTCGCCTCCAACGAGAACCCGATCGGCGCCTCGCCGCGGGCGATGGCGGCCTACCGCAAGGCGGAGAAGGCCTGCGCGCTGTACCCCGAGGGCACGAGCCCCGAGCTGCGCGAGGGCATCGCCCGCTTCCACGGGATCGAGCCGGAATCGGTCATCGTCGGCAACGGCTCCGACGAGATCATCCGCCTCCTGTGCGAGGCCTTCCTCGACCCCGAGGACGAGGTGGTCGTCTCCCAGCACGCCTTCATCCGCTTCAAGCAGCAGGCCTCGATGATGGGCGCCCGCGTCATAGAGGTGCCGATGACGGACTGGACGCACGACCTGGCGCTGATGGCCAAGGCCGCCAGCCCCCGCACGAAGCTCGTCTTCGTCGCCAACCCGAACAACCCGACGGGGACCTACAACACCCTCGACGAGGTGTCGGAGCTGCTCGCCGCCGTGCCGAAGACCGCCCTCGTCGTCCTCGACGAGGCCTACTATCAGTACGCGGAGGGCATCCCCGGCTATCCGAAGAGCCTGCCGGAGCTCGCGCGCGAGCACGAGAACCTCGTCGTCATGCGCACCTTCTCCAAGGCCTACGGCCTCGCCGGCCTGCGCGTCGGCTACGGCGTCGCCGACCCCGAGATCACCGGCTGGCTCGACCGCATCCGCATGCCGTTCAACGTCAACCTCCCTGCCCAGCGCGCCTGCCTCGAGGCGCTCAAGGACGACGCCTTCGTCAGGCGCGCGGTGACGGCCAACGACGCCCAGCGCGTCGTCGTCGCGCGCATGCTCGGGGAGCTCGGCTTCGGCGTCGGGGAGTCGGCCACCAATTTCGTCTTCGCGCGCTCGCCGCTGCCGGGCCGGGAGCTGTTCAAGTCCCTGCTCCGCCAGGGCGTCATCATCCGCCCGCTCGACGAGTACGGCCTCCCGCACCACGTCCGCGTCTCGATCGGGACGCCGGCGCAGAACAAGGCCCTGTTCGCCGCCCTGAGGAACGTCCTCGCGAAGGTGCCCGCGTGACCAGGCGCAAGGGGCTCGTCATCGCGATGGACGGCCCCGCCGGGGTGGGCAAGTCCACGGTCGGCAACCTCGTCGCGAAGTCGCTCGGCTACAAGTTCATCAACACCGGGGAGATGTACCGGGCGTTGACCTGGAAGGCGCTCGAGGACGGCCTCGATCTGAACGACAACGAAAGGGTCCTCGCCCTGGCGAAATCCCTCAGATGGGAGTTCAAGCCCATGGATGAGGGGGGCACGACCCTGAAGACCTTCATCGACGGCACGGGCGTCACCCTGCAGATCCGCGAGGAGCGCGTCAGCGTCAATTCCTCCCTCGTCGCGGGGAACCCCGGAGTGAGGAAATTCCTGTCCAAGCTCCAGCGCGACCTGGGCGAGGGCGGCGCCATCGTCATGGAAGGGCGCGACATCACGACGAACGTGTTCCCCGACGCGGACGTGAAGATCTACCTGGACGCGAGCCCCGAGGAGCGCGCCGACCGCCGCTACCGGCAGCTGAAGGCCGCCGGCCAGGAGGCCGACCGCGACAAGATCCTCGCCGCGATCCTCAAGCGCGACCTCAACGACCTCAAGCGCGAGATCAACCCCTTGAAGCAGGCGCCCGACGCGCTCGTCATCGACTCGACGAAGCTGACGATGCATCAGGTCGCCGACAAGATCCTGCGCCGCATCCGGAAGGGCGCGAAGGCGAACGGCCATGGGAAATGAACCCCGCCGACGCCAACTTCCCGATGCGCGTCGTCTCCGAGGACATCGTGCGGGCGGTCCTGGGCTCGATCTGGGGCATCAAGGTGACGGGCCTGGAGAACATCCCGCTCGAGGGGCCGCTGATCGTCGCCGCCAACCACGCGAGCCTCGTGGACGGGCCGCTGGTGGGCTCCGTGATAGCGCCCCGGCGCCGTCCGTTCGCGATGGGGAAGAAGGAATTGTTCGACAAGCCCGTCCTCGGCTGGTGGCTGCGCGGCATCGGCTCGTTCCCGGTCGACCGGCGGGGCGACGCGACCTCGGCGATGCGCGCGGCGCTCGAGGTGCTGACGAAGGGCGGCTGCCTGTACATGGCTCCGGAGGGCACCCGCGTCAAGCCCGGGGAGAAGCGCGCGCCGAAGGCCGGCGTGGCCTTCCTCTCGGCCCGGGCGGGCGCGCCGGTCGTCCCGATCCGGGTCCTCGGCGCCGCCGAGTTCCCGCGGCGGTTCCCCTTGGAAGTGCGTGTCGGCGCGCCGCTGGCGCCGCCGAAGTCGGAGGACCGGGAGACCGGTCTGGCGTACGCGAAGGATTTGATGGAAAGGATTTATTCGCTTTGACGGTAAACCGAGGAGGCGTACTTTTATGCAGAACCAGAACACGAAGCTGAACGAGAAAGCCTGGGAGGCCGCGGAGCCCGAGGAGGGCGACGCCGCCGAGACCGGCGGAGAGACGATGGAGTCACTCCTCGCGCAGCAGTCCGCCACGGTGGACAAGCTCGCCGACAAGAAGGTCGCCTGGGTCAAGGTCATCACGGTGACCAAGGACGCGGTGCTCGTCGACGTGGGCGAGAAGAACGAGGGCACCGTGCCGCTCGTCGAGTTCGTCGAGGACCTCGCCGCGCCCAAGACGCCGGCGCCCCAGGCCGGGCAGCGCGTGCCCGTCATCAAGATGGGCGGCCGGAACAAGGCCGGGCACGTCGTCCTCTCGCACCTCAAGGCGAAGACCGAGCTCGGCTGGGAGATGGCGATCAAGGCCCACGCGGAGAAGCAGCGCGTGCGCGGCATCGTGAAGTCCTCCGTCAAGGGCGGCTTCATCGTCGACGTGCAGGGCGTCCAGGCGTTCCTGCCGGCGTCGCTCGCCGACCTGCGCCCCGTGCGCCAGCCCGAGAAGATGATCGGCACCGGCGTGCGCTGCCTCGTCATCGAGGTCAACCAGTCCAAGCGCCAGCTCGTGCTCTCCCGCAAGGCGGTCCTCGAGGACGAGGCCGGCAAGCGCAAGGTCAAAATAATGGAAGAATTACGGGGTGGAGAAATCCGCATCGGGCGCATCGTCCGCGTCTCCGCCGACGGGCTGCTGATCGACATCGGCGGCCTCGAGGGAACGGTCCGCCCCGCGGACATGGGTTGGGGCCCCGTGAAGCCCGGCGCCTTCGAGCGCGGCCAGAAGCTGAAGGTCAAGGTGCTCTCGAAGCCCGAGAAGGCCGGCGACCCCGTCTACCTCGGCATCAAGCAGCTCCAGCCGAACCCGTCGGACGCGATGCGCAAGAAGTTCGCGCCCAAGTCCACGGTGACGGGCAAGATCACGGAGGTCGGCGCCCACGGCGTGCGCTTCCAGATCGACCCGAAGACGATCGCCTTCGCGCCCGCCGCGGAGTGCGACGCCGACGTGATCTACAACATCGGCGACGAGGCCACCGGCATCGTCACCGGCATCGACTCCCAGGCCTTCGAGGTCCGCGTCTCGCTGGCCCGCTTCAACGAGATCAAGGACCGCAAGCGCGTCGCGCAGTACATGAAGGCGCCGCCGCCCCTCACGCTCGGCCAGATCCTGTCCCCGGAGGACGAGGGGTGACCCACAAGGTCGTCGACGAAGTCCGCCTGAAGCCGGTCAAGAGCCCCTGGCCCTTGGCCGGCGGCTGGCTGAGCCCGTGGGGCGTGGCCCTCATGGCCGGCGCGTCCATCATCGTGCTGTTCTCGGCGCTGGCGTTCATGCTGCGGGAGAAGCCGCTGCCCCGGCACGGCGCGGAGTTCCCGCCGCCGCCGCAGGTCGCGAGCAAGATCCAGGCGGCGCAGGAGAGGCTCAAGGCGAACCCGCAGGACATCTCGGCGCTCGTCGAGCTGGGGACGCTGAAGTTCGAGAAGGGCAAGGACTCCTACGTCGAGGCGATCAGCGACCTCGAGGAGGCTCGCGACCTCGGGGCCCTCGACCCGCGCATCTTCTACTGCCTCGGGATCATGTACCAGGAGGAGGGGCTGTTCCCGTTCGCGCTCACCGAGTACAAGCGCTTCCTCCGCCACTATCCCGAGGACAAGGAAGTCCGGATGCTGACCGCGAAGCTGTACTACCGCATGGGCCTGTTCAACGAGGCCGTCGGCGAGTACGAGCGCCTGAAGTTCCAGGACCCCTCCGACCCCCTCATCGAGGAGAACCTCGGCCTGAGCCTGTGGGGCGGCAAGCTCGTCGACCGCGCCGCGGGCTCCTTCGCGCTGCTCAAGGCCCAGGGAGGGGACTTCGCGCGGCGCTCGGAGTTCTACCTCGGCCAGATCGCTCTCGAGGCCGGCAAGTACCAGGAGGCGTACGACCACTTCGTCGCGGTCGGCGCGAGCGAGCTCCCCGGCCTCGAGGCCCAGCGCGCCCCGACCGGCCTGGCCATGGCCGCCCAGAAGCTCGGCAAGTGGGAGGAGGCGCGTCAGGCCTGGGAAGCGGCCCTCAAGGCCGCGCCCGGCGACGCCAAGGCCACCGCGGCCCTGCGCGAGGCCACGCGCCGCGCCAACGCCCTCAAGAAGGCCGCCGACGCGGCCGCCGAGAAAGCCCGGCGCGAGGCCGAGCGCGCGGCCGAGTAGGCCCGCACGGACGCCGAGAAGGCCGCCGCCGCGGCGAAGAAGAAGTGAAGGGTCCCCTTCCACCGGATATCGGAAGGTACATTTCCTCGCCTTATGGCTCGGTCAGCCTGGCGGCGCTCGCGCGCCGCTACGGCACGCCCCTGTACGTCTACGACGCCGCCGTCGTGCGCGCCCGCTACCGCGCCCTGCGGGGGGCCTTCACGCGCCCCGTGCTCGTCTGCTACGCGCTGAAGGCCAACTCGAGCAGGGCCGTCGCCTCGGTGCTCGCGCGCGAAGGCGCGGGCGCGGACATCGTCTCCGGGGGCGAGCTCGTCCGCGCGCTGGCCGCGGGCTTCGCGCCCGCGCGCGTCGTGTTCTCGGGCGTCGGGAAGACCGAGGAGGAGATGGCGGCGGGCCTGCGCGCCGGCGTGAAGGCCTTCAACGTCGAGTCCTCCGAGGAGCTGGACGCCCTGGCCCGCGTCGCGGGCCGGCTGAAGAAGAAGGCGCCCGTCTCCATCCGCCTGAACCCCGACATCAACGCGAAGACGCACCCGCACATCACCACGGGGCGCGCCGAGAACAAGTTTGGCGTGGAGACCAAGGAAGCCCTGGCGCTGTACGGCCGCGCGTCCAAGGACCGCCGCCTGCGCGTCGGCGGGCTCCAGTGCCACATCGGCTCGCAGATCACCTCCCTGACCCCGTATATGCGCGCCGCGGGGGCCGTGGCGCGCCTGGCGGCCTCCCTGAAGGCCTCGGGCATCCCTCTCGATTTCGTCGACCTGGGAGGGGGTCTGGGCATCACCTACAAGGACGAGACGCCTCTGGACCCTCGCGCCCTCGTGAAGACCCTGGAAGCGGCGTTCGCGGGCCAGCCGGAGCTCGAGCTCCTCGTCGAGCCGGGGCGCTACCTCGTCGCCGACGCGGGCCTGCTGCTCACGAAGGTGCTCTACCGCAAGCTCACCTCGAAGCGCCGCTTCGTCATCGTCGACGGGGCCATGACGGACCTGCCTCGGCCCGCGCTGTACGACGCCTGGCATCCCGTCGAGGTCGTGGCGCCCCGCCGCGGGAAAAAGACCATGGCGGACGTCGTGGGCCCCGTCTGCGAGTCGGGGGACTTCCTCGCGCGCCAGAGGCCGCTGCCTCCGCTCGAGAGGGGGGACCTCCTCGCCGTGCTCAAGGCCGGCGCCTACGGCTTCGCCATGAGCAGCCAGTACAACTCCCGTCCTCGCGCCGCCGAGGTCCTGGTGGACGGGGGGAAAGCCCGGCTCGCGCGTCGCCGGGAGACGTATGCGGATCTGACGAGGGGGGAGCTCTAGCGTGGCGAAAAACAAAAACACCATGAAGAAGGATCGTCCCGCTCCGCCGCTCTCCTCGGAGTCGCTCTCGCCCCGGGGAAAGCTGATCGCCGGGGCGGGGGGAGCCCTCGTGATCGCCGGTTTCGTCCTCCTCTCCTTCGCCGACGCCCAGGGCCGCAACCTGCCCGCTTTGGTCTCTCCCTTCCTCCTGATCGGCGGCTACGCCGCGATCGGCGTCGGCCTTTTCCTGCCTCCCGCCCCTCCCCTTCCTCCCTCCGCCTGAAAACCGAAAAAACCATCTAAGGGTTTTTTCTTCCGTTTTTGAGCTCCGCCGTTCGGTGTTTTCGCCGGTCCCGCGGACCGCCTCCCGATCCCGGGGTCTTCGATGGTTTTTTCGGTTCGGCCCCTCACGGCTCTTTTTTCCTTCCTTGGTCTTTTTCGCGCCCCCCGGATCCTGCCGAGCTGGCTGATTTCTTGCCTGGTTTTTCGGCTCCCGGCCCCTGGTTCCTTAGCTGGTTTTTTCGGGCTTCCCCGGATCCCGGTAAACTTGCCTGGTTTTTCGGCTGCCCAGCCCCCTGGCCTTTCATGGTGTTTTCGGCCATCCCGGATTTCCCGGAAGTTCCCGGGATCTTGCCTGGTTTTTCGGCTCGTTTACCCTTGGGTCCTGAGGTGGTTTTTTTGGCGCCCGTTTTCCCGGCTGCCAGGTCCCGAAAAACTTGGCAAGTTTCCGGCCGGCTTCGGTGGTTTTTTCGGCTGTCCGGCCGATCCGGGGGTATCCTGCCCCTGGGCCTTTCATGGTTTTTTTGGCTCTCCGGAACCGCTCCAGGATCTCCGGATTCTTGCCAACTTTTGGGCTGGTTTTCGGCCGGCGCAGCCGAGCTCCGCCCGGATTTCCCGGAACTTCCAGGGGGGCTTCGACTGCTAATTTAGAATATCTCACAAACCGTGGCGTTTAGCGTTAAATCGCGTTATTCGTACGAGGTAAATCGCTCGAACTTCGGTGCGACTGTCGCTTGTCCTGGATCGGCCGTACCCCTCCCAGAAGTAACATAATAAATATTATCAATAGTAATATAAATAAGGGGTTGGGCAAAGCCGTTCGTTGTTTTTGGGTCCCCCGCAGGGCTTCTCCCGGCAGGCTGCCCGGGCGGTCCGCGGTCGTTTTGCCGTTAAGCCGTTAGGCGGCCGCAGGCCGCCAAGCTTTAGGCCTGCCGAAAGCGCGAGGCCGTCATAATGTCCGTCATTCGAGCCGCCCGATCCGTTGCCGTTACGGCCGCTTGCCCAGCACGGCGGCCGTCAGCTGTTCCGCCAGCAGCAGGGCCCTTATCTTGCCCGTGGCCGTGAGCTCATACCGCCGCGACCGGCGCGAGCCCGAAGACAGCAATTCACCCTGCGCGATCGCGTCCTGGAGCGTCCTGTCCATGCGTCCTATGGGGTACCCCGAGGCGCGCAGCCACTTGGCCACCATGGTCGCCGTGGGCTTGGGCAGGCTCAGGAGCCTTTCCGAGGCCATCAGGAGCACCAGGCAGGCGTCCTTGCCCTCCTTGTCGCCTCCCTGGATCTTGCCCCGCAGCGTCAGCCCTCCGCTCTTGGCCTCCACCACCGCGTTCCAGTCCACCCGGGGCTCGCGCCGCGGCCCCTCCGCGGCGGCGCCGGCCAGCGGCGTCTGGCGCAGCACGAACTCTTCGCGCTCCTGGCGCACGAACTCCGCGTCGCCTTCGACCTCGAGCTCGGCCCCGTTGGGCAGCTTGAGTCTGACGCGATGGGGGTTCATGTCCTTATTATCGCATATGTCAGTAAAAAGGTCTACCGGCTGTGGATAAGTCGTGAACAGGCGATTAAACAAATCCCAATCGTTTGTATAAGGCAAATCGTATGACATAAGAATGAATGATAAGACATATACGACACGGTAAGGACAGTGAGCGGTGAAAGGCCTGGGGATAACTATGGGGAATCCTCGTCGAGGAATCGAGGTTCCGGCCCCCCTCGGGGCGGTTTCCTGGAAACGAGCCATGTGCCGGGGCCCTCCACCGGCCTTAAAACGGCCGGAAACAGGCCTAGGCGGGGCGCGGGAACGGCAGGCGTCGAAAGGGCCGGAAACGGCCGCTGACCGGGGGTTTAAGCGGTCTGGGGGCGCTTGGTTGGGCCGGTTGAGGAAGGCGCCCAGGCGGGTTATTCGGGCCCTATCTGCTGACCGGGACTCGCACCGGCGCGAGTTTCAAGCAGGCAGGCGGCGATGGCGGGCTGTTTCCGGAAACAGCCACTTCGCGGTCCAGGGGGTAAGAGCTCGTTGAAATGTCAGGCCAGGCACCGGGGCTCAGCCCAGGCACCGGAGGCTCGTGATTTTTTACCTGCCAAAGTGGCAGGCCGATGAAACTTTTTTGGGGGGTCGATCGTCCCTTAGGCGGGCTGCGGAACCGGGACGGCGCTTAGAAGCGGCCGGAGACTTCGAAGGAGTACTTGCGGGCGACCGAGCGGCCCGGGTCCGTGAACTTGCCGGCGCGGAAGTAGGCCATGGTCGCGGCGATGTTCAGCTGGTCTCGGATCGGGTAGCGCAGGCGCACGTCCCACTCCGTGCCCAAAGTCCGGGGGCCGTTGGAGATGCGCTCGGCCTGGTACAGGAAGAAGTCGATGTCGAGCGTGAGGCTCTTGTAGGCGGGCGGGGTGTAGCCGGCGCCGACCACGACCAGGCCGGAGGCGCCGTTGCGCAGGCCGCTCTTGGTGGTCGTGGAGTAGTTCCCCCCGAACGCGTCGTAGGGGGTCGCGGCGAACAGCTCGCCGAAGCCCGAGCGCTCGAGCCCGTTGTGGCGGTGGCCGCGGCTGGGGAAGAACGCCTCGTCCGTGGTCCCGGTGCCCGGGTCGTCGCCGCTGCCGCGGGCGACGGACATGCGGGCGATGCCCTCTCCGGTCTTCCAGAGGGACTGCTTCCACTTCATGCGCACGACCTGGGCGTTGCCGTTGTAGGTGATGTGGTTGGCCGAGGGCGAGAGTCCGGTCGGCGTCGCGTAGCCCTTCTGAACAGCGGCCTCGCCGTCGAACACCATCGGGCCGTAGCTGATCTGATAGCGCAGGCCGGTGAAGCTGCGCAGGGCCTTGGAGACGAGGCAGCCGTTGGCCTGCGGGTTGCCCGTGTAGCTGCAGCCGTAGACGGTCTGCTGGGCGCGGTCGCGCTCGATGAGCTGGTTGAGCTGCCAGACGCCCTCGCCGGGAAGATCCACGGACAGGCCGGCGAGGTCGAGGCTGTTCGGCGCGGAGGTGTTCAGGGGGTTTCGGTCGTTGAAGACGAAGCCCTCGACCTTCATGTTCCACCAAGGCAGCTCGCCGCGGGCGGACGCTCCGGTCAGGCCCGCGCCGTCGTCATCGAGCAGCAGGCCGCCGCCGAGGCGGTAGCTCTGGCGGCCGAAGGTCGCTTCCCACGGGTAGCCGAAGAGGCGGTGGACCTTGAGGTAGGCGTTCTCGATGAACGGCGTGAGGTCCGCGTTCGGGTAGTACGAGGCCACGCGGTCGAACGGGGAAGCCACGGAGGCCGTCGAGCCGGACACGCCGATGGCGCGCAGGACGATGCCGAGGTCCATCGTGACGTCCTCCCCCCCGCGCTGCTCGAGAGGGATCTTGCGCACCGCGACGCCCAGGCGCGCGTCGTTGGTGATGAACGAGTGGGAGTTCTTGTCGGCGGTGTTGTAGCGGAGGTTCGAGTACGACGCCGCCTTCATCTTGTAGGAGGCGGTCACGTCCAGGCTCGCCGCGCGAGCGGTGGAGAGGCCGGAGACGAGGAGGGCGGCGAGCGAAAGCGCGAGGCGCATCGACCGAAATCCTAGCAAAATCCTACCGGCGTATGAGCGCGAGCCGGTCGAGCGCCCGCCGCTCGCGGCAGGCTTCCGTGAGGCGGGCCTCATTGAAACCGCCCTTCAGCACCTCCAGGAGACGCCGCGCGTCCTCGTAGTCCTGGCCTCCCCCCGCCTCCAGCTTCATCGCGATGAGGTCCTCGGCGCTGACGACGGGGATGGAGACTCCCTCGACCGTTACGGCGACGGCTCGCGCCAGCGCCCCGCGGTCGGCGCTTCCGCGCGCCGGGAGCAGATCGACCGGAAAACGGTCCATCGAGCGGGGCGCGGCTCTTACCAGTCCTGAGACGGGATCGTCCTCTCCGCCCTCCAACCACCGTGCCTCGTAATCCTCGTCCAACGCGGCGATGAGCTCCCGGCGGCGTGAGGCGGGCAGGTCGATGAGGATGTCGATGTCTTCCGAGGTCCTAAGAAAACCCCAGACGATGACGGCCCAGCCGCCGATCAAGGCGTGGGGCAGGTCGAGCTGGCGCAGCACTGCCAGGACTCGGCGGATGTCGTGAAAAGGCCCCGACGCGGCGTCGCGGACGATCGACGCCTTGCCTCTCGACGCGAGGCCCGCCGCTCGCAACTTCAGGCCGGCGGCGGTCATCACGGCCGCGCGCTTGAGCCGTTGGGCGGGCGTGAGGGAGCGCCATGACGCCGCCAGCGACTCCCGTTTTTGACGTCTGACGCGCGATTCGGCCATGCGCTCATTGTAACGCGACCGTCCCTGATAGTCAACGGACAAAAAAAGAGCCCCCCGGCCATTTAGGCCGAGGGGCTCCTTACTTCGTTCTAGATGATCCTTAGAACTTGATCGCGACGTCGCCGGCCAGCATGACGGCCGGGTTCAGCGCCGCGTTCGCGCCGCGGAAGTCCGCCATGGCCGCGCCGGGCTTGAACGAGCCGGCGGTGGCCTTGAAGGACACGTTCTCGGAGTGCTTCCACTCGGCCGTGACATCGACTTCCGAGCCGATGTTGCGGGACGACTTGGTGCCGTTCGCGTTGAACGGAGCGACGCGGTGGTAAGCGTAGCGGTAGAACGCCGCGCCGACCGTCAGCTTGTTGAGGGCGGACGGGGTGGCCTTGACGCCGAGGCCCCAGATGATGCGGTTGGACAGGCCGTTGGACGCGAACGCGTTCGCGCCGTTGCCGGAGGCTCCGTTCGCGAGCGCGATGGCCGCGCCGTTGTCGAAGCGACCGTAGATCCCACCCGGGCGGTAGTCCGTGTTGATGGACTGGAACGTGTTGTTGCCCGCGTAGTCGAAGTTGCTGTCGCCCGTGCCCATGCCGTACTCGCCCCACGGATTGACCGCCCCGACGTCGGAGAGATCGAGCTTGTATCCGGCCTTAAGCTGAACGGCGTAGCCCTTGAAGTTCGCGGACTGCGCGCCCATGGCGTTCCCGGCGTACGTGGTGCGGTCCTCGCCGAAGTTCTTCGCGAGCTCGAGGCTGCCGGTGAACCCGCCCGTGGCGACCTTCGCCTTGACGCCGGCGACCCACAGGTTGGTGTTCTTACCGTTACCGGCCGAGCCCACGCTGCCGAGGGTCTGACCGATACCGATGTTGGCGGTGCCGTGCGTCACGCGGTTGTAGACGTACGCGCTCGGCTTGACCATCTCGTGCATCTTGCACGAGACGACGATGCCGCGCAGGTCGGTCGCCGTCGTGCCCACGCCGGTGACGGTGCCGAGGTCGGAGGTCTTGCCGGCGATGCCGGTGACCGACATGTGCTCGCCATTCCAGTCCGCCCGGAAGATGTCGAGCGCGTCCACGCGCATGCCGTAGGCGTCGCGCGGGCCGTAGTAGATGATGAGGTCGCCCTCTTCACCGTAGAACTGGCGGCCGGCCGTCACGTCGACATAGCCGAACACCTTGTCGATCTTGACGTTGGCTTCCTGAAGGAACGTCTCTGCCGTGATTCCGTCGATGGAGTCGGGCGCCGCACCGTAAACACGCGCGGAGGGGCCGGCTCCGACGCCCTCGGCGCCCTTGACGAGGGTCACGCGAGAGTGCACGTCGTCCAGCAGGTCCCAGTCCATCTTGACGATGAGACGGGCGTTAGCGTGGCCGATGCGGTCCTGATTGTGCGCCGCCACCCCGGGTCCCGAGCCGCCCGCGAGGGCGTTGGGGCGGGTCACGAAGTCAGTCACGTTGCGGGCGGAGGTCGTCTGGATGTCCAGGTTGCCGGACACCTTGAGGTTCTTCAACAGCTCAGCATTCGCACCGGCCGGAATGAACATGGCCAGGGCTAACGTCGTTCCCAGGAGCTTTTTCATTGCTCTTTTATCCTCTCTTGTTTGTATCGTAAGCCCCGTTTCAGCGGGGATACTCACGTCATACCCCGCTTTTGACGGGGCCTACGTACGACAGGAGCGCCAGTTCTTTGCGGCTCCTCACGAATGTAGCGGACCGAATCTAGCAAAGGTGTTTTGGCGTTGTCAACTGTTTGTTAAGCGCTTTTCACGCGGCCGTCATGGGGCCGCCTAATCCACTCAGTGCCATCGAGTGTTATTTAGTGGGTGGTGAAAGCCGGGCGTTCGCGCGCGCGGCCCAGGGCGTGTCGGGATACTGGAGCGAGATCTTCTGCCACGTGGCCCGGGCCGCGTCGGCCTGGCCGGCCGCCAACTGGCAGCGCGCCATGGTCTCCTGCACCTGGGGGGCGAGGAAATGCTCGGCGTTCGCGTCCAGGAACGCCTGCGCGGCGGCGGCGCACTCGGCGCCCTTGCCCGCGGCTTCCAGGGCGGTGACCTTCTCGGCCGCCGCGAAGGGCTTCAGGGGTTCGGGAGCGGCCTCGGCGGCGCGCGTGAAGGACTCGAGGGCCGCGTCGTTCTCCCCCTTCGCCTGCTTGGCCTCGCCCTGCATCATGCCGGCGAGGGCGGCGGCGGCGGCGCTGGCGCGCTGCGAGGACACCTCCGCGAGCGTGTCGGACGCCTCCTTGGGGCGTCCATAATAGGAATACGCCTCGGCCATCGACAGCTTGTCCCAGGCCTCGTTCTCGTTCGCCTTGCGCGCGTAGACGGCGAAGCCGACGACCACTCCGAGGATCGCGGCGGCCCCGGCGGCCATGCCGACCTCCTTGCGGTGCTTCAGCGCCAGGTCGAGGCCATGGCCGAAGAAATCGCGCACCTCGTCCTGTTTGGCGGCTTGCCGGCTGGCCCAATGCTTTTCGGTAGACATGGAGTGATCAATCCTTAATAGAGAGCGTTTGCCCCGAGAGGGAATCGAACCCCCATCTTCTCCTTAGGACGGAGTAGCTCTATCCATTGAGCTATCGAGGCGTCATTTCCTTGTTACAGGACCGCCATGATAGCTTATCGACCCTATTTCCGCCAGAGGGTAGGGTGTTGAGGGGCTCAGATCAGGGAGCGGGAGTAATCCGCGGCGCTAAGACGCGGGGCCGGCGAGCTTCCGGCCAGGCGCAGGGCTTGGTCGAGGAACCGGATCAGGTCGTCGACGTTCATCGCCGCGGGATCGGCCGGCGCCGCGTTGCGGCGCATGATCTCCTGGTCGATGCGCCAGGAATCGGAGACGAGGCCGGCGTCGTCATCGGCCATGCTTGAATCTCGCCTCCAGTTCGGCGTATGCGTCGGCCAAGCCGAAAAGGACGAAGAACTCCCGGATGCGCGTCCAATCCAGGTCCTTTCTCGTCTCAAGCAGGGACTCGATGTCGGCGAGTTCCTTATGGCGGCGGGAGGGGTTGTTGGCCAGGGATTGGACCTTGAGGCCGATGAGGTCCTCGGCTCTGACGACCTTGAGGGGCAGGCCGATCAAAGCCGAGTCTTTGGAAACGGCGCGGGCGATCATCTCCAGGGCCAAGGGTCGGAAGGCGTGGATGAAGTCGATCGCGCCCCAGGGCCCGCCCATGTCGTATTGGGAGACGTTATCGGAGTGGTGGACGCGGCGGTACCCCGCGCCCGTCAGGAATTCATGGACGCCCGGCATGTCCTCGTTGTGGACGAGGAAATCGAGGTCGCGGGTCGCGCGCGGCGCGCCGTGGGCGCCGAGCGCGAAGCCCCCGATCAGGGCGTAGCGCGTTTTGCGCCGGTCGAACTCGCGCAGGAGCCGCCCGAGGAGCGATTCCAGGTCCGCCATTCAGTAAGTCAGGAGCGAGTGGATCGTCCGGCCGGACAGCTTCTGCCGTCCATTAAGGAAAGCGAGCTCGATCAGGAACGTGCTTCCGATCAATTTCCCCCCCAGGGCTTCGATCAGCGAGATGGCGGCCGCGGCGGTCCCGCCGGTGGCCAGCACGTCGTCGACCAGGAGGACGCGGGCGTTCCGCGCGAAAGCGTCGGCGTGGGCCTCGATCGAGTCCGTGCCGTACTCCAGGTCGTAGCTCGCGGAATGCACCTTGCGCGGGAGCTTGCCCTTCTTGCGCAGCGGGACGACGCCCGCGCCGAGGCGCGCCGCCATCGCCGGCGCGAGCAGGAACCCGCGCGACTCGACGCCCGCCACGATCTCGATGCCCTTCTGCTTGAACGGGGCGATCAGGCCGTCGATCACGGAGTTGAAGCCCTTGGGATCGGCGAGGAGCGGGGTGATGTCCTTGAACATGATCCCCTTCTTGGGGAAGTCCGGGACGTCCATGATCAGGGCCTTCATGGCGTCGACCCCGATGACCGGGCCGGCGTCCTGGCGCGGCTTCGCTTTCGCGGCCATGGTCACTTCCTCTTCTTTCCGCCGGCCTTGGCGGGCGGCAGGAACACGAGCTTCCGGGGCGCGCGGCGCCCGGTCTGGGTGTGCGCGGCCGCCGGCGCGGTCTTGCGGCCGGCCGGGATGGTCTGGCCCAGGATGTCGGTCTTGAGCTTCGGCGCGTTGAAGCCGGGCTGGAGGTTCGTCGGTCCGCGGCGGCCCCCCTCGTCGACTTCGATGAGGCCCATGCGGTTGGCCACGCGGCGCAGGCGCAGGAGCGCGCGCTCCTCGATCTGACGGATGCGTTCGCGCGACAGACGCAGGCGCTTGCCCACTTCCTCGAGCGTCATGGGCGTCTGCCCGGTGAGGCCGTGGCGGAACTCGAGGATCATCCTCTCGCGCTCGCCGATCTCGCGCAGGGCCTGGTGCAGCTCGTCGTGCAGCTTGAGCACGCCGATCAGGTTCTCCGGGGACTGGGCGGTCGTTTCCGCGATCATGTCCTCGACCGTGATGTTGTCGTCGCCCGAGTCGATCGGGGCGTCGAAGGAGCCCATGCCCTTGGCGGCCTCGGCCGCGTCGAGCACGCCGCGCACCTGGCGCGCCGTCCAGTGCATCGCGCGCGCCATCTCCGCCAAGGACGGGTCCCGGCCGAGCTTGACGTGCATCTTCTCCCACATCTTCAGCCACTTGCGCAGGGCTTCCCAGGCGTGCGGAGGGATGCGGATGGTCTTGGAGGTCTCCTCGACCGCGCGGCGGATCGACTGCTCGATCCAATAAGAGGAATAGGTCGAGAAGCGGTAGCCCTTCGAGGGCTCGAACTTGTCGATCGAGTGCATCAGGCCGAGGTTGCCCTCCTCGACGAGGTCCATGAAATCGATGCCCTGGCGGTGGTACTTCTTGGCGATGGGCACCACGAGGCGGAGGTTCGCCTCCATGATCCGCTGCTTGGAGACGCGGTCGCCCTTCTTGGCCTTCTTCCACAATTCATGCATCTCTTCGCGCGTGACCAGCGCCAGCTTCTGTATCCCCTTGAAGTACTGGCTCGTTGTATCCGTCGAAGGTTCCATGATTCCTCTTAGATGATTCTGAAGGATTTTTCGTTCTTCACGGCCGACGCCGCCGACACGATCTCGTCCACTCGGGCCGAAGGGCAGCCCGTCCGCATGCGCCGCTCGAAGGCGTCGAGGGCGTCCGGCGTCCCCTCGACCTCCGCCTCGACCGACCCGTCCCGCAGGTTCCGCGCCCAGCCCGCCAGGCCGAGAGAATCGGCCGTTTCCTTGGCGGTCCACCGGAACCCGACCCCTTGGACGCGCCCGCGGAATACGACATGTCGACGCGTCAAGGGGTCTCTGGTTGACATTCTAAATGTTTGTCAAGAGCGGGCGCAAGGGGCAACCACAAAAAAGACACACGCGAAAAAGAAGAAGGGTAACGACCGCGTCGTTACCCTTCGTCCCGTCAAAGTGGTCGGGGTACTCAGGCTTGAACTGAGAACCTCTTGGTCCCGAACCAAGCGCTCTGCCAATTGAGCTATACCCCGATGCCCGGAAACGAGTCGGTCACGCCCGCGGTCGGGGACACAGGAATCGAACCTGTAGCCTCTCCCACCCCAAGGGAGCGCTCTACCATTGAGCCAGTCCCCGACCGCGGGCGCGACATGCGGCCGGCGAACGGCCGAACCACTCGTCGGGGGTATTTTAATCCTTTGACCCCCTCCGGCGCAACTGTTTCGTGTTACCGGCCCATCTCTTCGAGGATGGCCTTGAGCTCCTTGCGGACCTCGCGCAGGAGCTTGGTCTGGGCGCCGTCGGCGGGCGCGGCGCCGGTCAGGGGCGCGTCGAGGGCGGTCTTCCCGCGCTTGCGGTCGATCAGCGCGCGGCGCGCCCCGGCGACGGTCATCTTGCGGCGGTGCAGGAGGTCCTTGATCTCGAGGACCAGCTCGAGGTCCGCGCGCGAGTAGCGCCGGTGCCCGCCGTCCCTGCGGGACGGCTTCAATTCTCCGAACTTGTTCTCCCAGTAGCGCAAGGTGTGCGGCGGGACCTGCGCGAGGCGGGAGGCCTCGCGCATGGTGAAGTAATCGCGGTCGGGCAGGAACGGCAACTCCATGGAGATTACTCCAGGAGGTTCTTCGAGGCCTTGAAGCGCACGCCGCGCCGCGAGGGCACGCTGACCTGCTCCCCGGTCTTCGGGTTGCGGCCGTTCCTCGGCTGGCGGGCCTTCACGCGGAAGGTCCCGAAGTTCGAGATCACGACCTTGTCGCCCTGGTTGAGCGACGCGCGGATCGTCTCGAAGGTCGTCTCGACCGCGAGGGCGGCCTCGCCCTTCGTGGTCAGGACTTTCGCGACGGCCTTGATGATGTCGAGGCGGTTCATTTGGCGTCTCCCCCTTCCTTCTTGGGCGGCGGCTCGCCGCCCTCCGGTTTCTTCTTGAGATCCTTGAAGATGTCCTCGGGCTTGAGGCTCTTGAGGTCCTCCTTGAACTTGGAGACCTCGTCCTCCGAGATGGGCTTGTGCAAGGTCTGGCATCTTTCAAAGACGCTCTCGTGGACCATGATCGGGCAGCCGGCGCGCACGGCGATGGCGATCGCGTCGGACGGGCGGCTGTCGAGCTGGACCGTCTTCTTGCCGTCGGACACGTGGATCCGGGCGTAGAAGGTGTTCTCCTTGATGTCGCTGACCACGATCTTCTTGACCTCGAAGCCGAGCTCCTGGATGGCGGCCAGCAGCATGTCGTGGGTCAGCGGGCGCGGCAGGACGATGCCGGAGAAGCGGATCGCGATGGCCTGGCCCTCGGTGATGCCGATCCAGATAGGTAAAAGTCTGCTTCCAGAGAGTTCTTCAAGAAAGATGATGCACTCGTTGACCGTGGTCGCGAGGGAGTAGATGCGGACCTCCTTCTCGCCGGTGCCGCTCTTCGCGGGCTCGGGCGACTTGTCCTTATCCTTGTCCTTGTCGCCGCCTTCCTTTTTGGCCATATGAGTTCTCCGTTAAAATCCGAGCGCCTTGAGCACGCCTTTCGCGGGCGCGCCGCGCGTGGCGCGCCAGATCGCCTCGAGCAGGGGTGCTTTGACCTTGTAGAGCCGGCACAGCTCGCGCGCGCTGGCGGAGGCTTCGATGCCTTCCACGATGGTCGGAATCTGCGCGAGGGCCCGCTTCGGGGAAAGGCCTTTCCCGAGCTTCTCGCCGAAGCCGCGGTTGCGGGACTCGGGAGAGGTGCCGGTGGCGATCAGGTCGCCGAGGCCGGACAGGCCGTAGATGGTGTTGTAGTGGCCGCCCCGGGCGTGGATGAGGCTCGCCATCTCGGCGAGGCCCTGCACGAGAAGGGCGGCCTTGGTGTTGGCGCCGGTGCCGAGGCCGTCGAGGATGCCGGCGCCGATGGCGATGGCGTTCTTCAAGGAGCCGCCGAGCTCGACGCCGTGGCGGTCGGGCCAGTGGGTCACGTTGAGGGCGCCGCCGTCGAACAAGCGCACGAGCGCCTTCGCGTCGGCGCCTTCGGGTCCGCCGAGCATCATCCCGGTCGGGACGCCGCGGGCGACCTCGCGGGCGAAGGACGGGCCGGAGAGCGTCCAGACGCGTCCTCGCAGCGACGGCAGCTCGCGGGAGATGATGTCGCCCATGGTGGCCAAGGTGTGGGGTTCGACGCCCTTGGACGCGTTGACGGCGACCGCGTTTTTCGGGAAACCACATCTTCGGATCGATTTCGCGGTCGCCGCCAACGCTCGGGACGGCAGCACGAAAAGCAAAACGTCAACGTTTTCAACGGCAACGGATAAAGAATGGGTGACCTTGATGGAGCCGTCCAAGCGAAAGCCAGGGATCTGCTTATGACGACGAGTTTTCTGGAGCGACATCGCGAGCTCGGGAACGAACTCCCAGATCGTGACCTTCGCTCTTTTGTTGGCCAGATGTTGGGCCAAGACGCATCCCCACATCCCCCCGCCGAGTACGGTGACTTTAAGCTGACGGGCCATGGATTCCCAGCTCCTTATTCTCGATCAGGCGTTTGAGATTGGGTATGTGCTTGTAGATGATCAGCGCGCCGGAAACGCCGGCGGCGATGCAATAAGCGGTCTTCTCTTGGAACGCCAAAGCGGCGAGGGGAAGTGCGATCGCGGCGGTCATCGAGCCCACCGAGATGTGGCCGGAGATCTTCACCGCGAGCGCGAAAGCGCCGATGGTGACGGCCATCGGCCAGGGGAGGAGGGCCAGGAACACGCCTGCGGAGGTCGCGACGCCCTTGCCGCCCTTGAAGCCCAGCAAGGGCGTCCAATTATGGCCGATGATCGCGGCGGCCCCGGCGGCGATGGCGAGCTCGGGCCGGCGCGGCTGGAAGGCGATCGAGAGATAGACGGGCGCGTAGCCCTTGAGCGCGTCCACGACGAGGGTGATGGCTCCGGCGAGGGCGCCCGCGTTGCGGTAGACGTTCGCGGTGCCGGGGTTGCCCGAGCCGCGCGTGCGGATGTCGTAGCCCTTGAGCCGTTTGACGACGAGATACCCCGTGGGGATGCCGCCGGCGAAGTAGCCGAACAGGATGAGGGCGGCGTCGCGGAAATCTATCATTATTTTCAGCGTTATCCGGCCTTGCCTTCGGCCGTATACCCCAGAGAATAGCCTGTCAGGCGGCCGGAGTCAATAAGGACTGTAATCTGCTCCAGTTCTCGGCCGTCACCCTCAGCCGGAAGCGGATCTTCTCCCCCATCACCTTGCGCTCGAGGATCTGGGCGGATTCGTACAAGCGCGCGGTCCAGGCGCCGGCCTGGGCGGCGGGCGCGTCGATCTCGCGCAGCAGCCATTTCCGGGACAGCGCTTCCTCGACGCGGGCCAGCACCTCGGGGAGGCCGTCGCCGGAGGCGGCCGACATCAAGGTCGCGTCCGGATATCGCCGCACGAGGTCGCTCCGCTCGGCGGGGCTCAGGCGGTCGGCCTTGTTGAACGCCTCGACGCGCGGTATGCCGCCCGTCGCGAGGTCCTCGAGGGTGAGCTTGACCGAGGCGTGCTGGCCGTCGAGCTCGGCCGAGGAGGCGTCGTGCACGACGAGCAGACAGTCGGCGGCCTCCACCTCCTCGAGCGTGGAGCGGAAGGCGGCGATGAGCGAGGTCGGCAGGCGCTGGATGAAGCCGACGGTGTCGGTCATCACGGCCCAGCCGCCGCTCGGCAGGCGCACGCGGCGCGCGGTCGGGTCGAGCGTGGCGAACAGCTTGTCGTCGGCGTAAGCGGCGTACTCCCCCGTCAATTGATTAAGGAGGGTGGACTTGCCCACGTTGGTGTAGCCGACGAGGGCCACCTGGGGCACGGGCACGCCGGCGCGCCGCTCGCGGCGCAGGCGGCGCGAGGAGCGCACGCGCTCGAGCTCGGCGCGCAGGTGCTTGATGCGGTATTGGATGTGGCGCTTCTCGTACTCGAGCTTGCGCTCGCCGGGGCCGCGCGTGCCGATGCCGCCGGCCTGCTGGGAGAACGCTCGGATGCCGGTCAGGCGCGGGAGCATGTAGGACAGCTGGGCCAATTCGACCTGCAGGCTGTCCTCGTTGGTGCGCGCGCGCCGGGCGAAGATGTCGAGGATGAGGCGCGTGCGGTCGACGATCTTCACCTTCGGCATCGCCTTCTCGAGGTTCTTCTGCTGGGCGCCGCTGAGCTCGAGGTCGAAGATCACGGTGCCGGCGCGCAGGCCGGCGCACATCCCGACGATCTCCTCCACCTTGCCTTCTCCGATCAAGGTGGCCGAATTGAAGCGCTGCAGCGCCTGGGTCGTCTCGCCCACGACGAGGGCGCCCGCCGTCTCCACGAGGCGCTTGAGCTCCCCGAGGCTGACGCGGATCACGTCCGTCTGCGACTTGGGGCCGACGCCGACGAGGACCGCGCGCTCGATGGGAGCGCGGGTCTCGCGGGAGACGTTGCGGACGCCGGTCTTGCGCGACATCAGTCGAGCAGGACCTCCGACATGGAACGCTGCAGGAGCGTGCGCCAGCGGCGCGCGGTGGGGGCCAGCAGGGCGTCGAGCGGCGCGAAATCGTCGGTGAGCACCGGAGCCGCGGCGAGGTCGTGGTCGACGGGGCGCAGCTCGCGGCTGAGCATCAAAGCGACCTCCTTGGACGAGCGCTCGGGCGACGCGGGCGGGGCGGCCTCGAGCGGGCCGGCGGAGGCGAACATGAGGATGTTGGAGAGGCCCTCGTTGGGCTCGCTGGCGACGAACACGCGCGCGTGCGGGAAGGTCGCGGCCAAGGTGCGGTACACGGACCTCCAGGCCAGGTCGTCGGGCGGGGCGACGGCGCAGACGAGGTTGATGGCGAACACCCCGTCCGTCGTCAGCGAGGCCCGCACGCGCTCGAACGCCTCCGTGGTGAACAGGTGCGCGGGCGGCGACTCCGCGCCGAACGCGTCGAGGAAGACGAGGTCCCACGGACCCCGGCCCGTCTCGAGCAGGGCCCGGCCGTCGCCGATGACGACCTTGCCTTTCGGCTCGTAGCCGAAATCCTTGTACGCGGTCTCGGCGATCGCGGGGTCGATCTCGAAGGCGTCCACGGTCAGGCCGCGGCGCTCGAGCGCCTTGGGCAGCAGCCCCGCGCCGAGGCCGACGACCAAGGCCCGCTTCGCCTTGGGCCGCAGCGCGCGCGTCCACTCCAGGCCGCGGATGTATTGCGACTCGCTCTCCCCTCCCTCCTTCTCCATGACCGACTGGCTCGTGCCGCCGACCAGGAGGTAGCGCTTGTCTCCGAGGTCCATCACGGAGATGCGGCCGTAGGCGGACTCGCGCACCGACAGGGAGTGGCGCGGCTTCGGCTCCGGCATCAGCATCAGCCCCACGCAGGCGGCGCACGCCGACAACTGGCCGAGCGGGACGGCGCGCAGGGACAGCCACGAGCCCAGCGCCCCGAGCAGCATCAGGATCAGGGCGATCCCGAACAGGATCTTGGAGATCGGCAGGTGCGGGATCAGCACGAAGCCGGTCAGCACCGCGCCGAGGACGCTGCCCGCCGTCGAGATGGCCCAGGCGTCGCCCGACCTCCGCCCGGTGTCGAACGCGCCCGTGGCGGTGAGGCGCACCGCGACGGGGCCGAGCGCCCCCAGCAGCACGAGCGCGGGTCCCATCAGCGCGGCGGCGCTGGCCAGCGCCCCGGCCTGCACGCCGAAGGGCAGGCTCGCGCGCAGGATCGGCGCGCGCAGCCACGGCACGGCGGCGACGGTCAGGCCCGCGGCGGTGAGCATGCGCGCGAACAGGAGGAGATAGGGCTGGCGGTCGGCCTGGCGTCCGCACCAGGCGTAGCCGAGGGCGAGGGCGACCATCGTCACGGTGATCATCGCCGACCAGGTGTAGATCGACGAGCCGTAGAAGGGGCTGATGAGCCGCGCGCCCGCGAGCTCGAGCACGAGGCACGACGCGCCGGAGAGGAACAGGCTGCCGAGCAGGTAGGGCGTCGTGTACGGCGGCTGCTGTCCCGGCTTAAGCGGCGGTTTTTTCACGGGCTTCCTCCCAAAGTCTCAGGGCGCGCGCGAGCAGCGCGTCCGGTCCGGCGGCGGCGTCGAGCGCCTCGGCGTCGAGCTGGTTGCGGAACCAGGTGCGCTGGCGCTTGGCGTAGGCGACGGTCGCGCGGATCAGCTCCGCGAGGCCCGCCTCCTCCGTCATCTCTCCGCGCGTGCAGGCCAGCGCCTCGCGGTAGCCGAGGCTGGTGAACCCGGGCTCCGCGCCAGTGTACACCTTAGGCACGAGCGCCGTCACCTCGCTGAGCAGCCCCGGCCACATGCCGCGGGCGCGGGTTTCGATGCGCTCGCGCGAGAGCTCCGGGTTCATGTCGAGGCGCAGAGCCAAGGTCGGCTTCATCCCCCCGTCCCTTCCCTCGCGCCAGTGGACCGAGATGGGCTTGCCGGTCAGCTCGAGAACCTCGAGGGCGCGGATCACGCGCTGGATGTTGGCGGGTGGTATGCCGGCCGCGGCCTCCGGGTCGGCCTTGGCCAGGCGCGCGTGCAGGGCCGCGCGGCCGTGCTTCTCCGCCTCGGCGGTCAGGCGCGCGCGCACCGCCTCGTCCCTCGGCGGCAGCGGGGACATCCCCTCGAGCAAGGCGCGCAGGTACAATCCCGTGCCGCCGCAGACGAGCGGGATCTTCCCGCGCGAGCGGATGCCGGCGATCGCGTCGGACGCTTCCTTCGCCCAGCGGGCGGCGTCGAAGGTCTCGGACGGGTCGGCGCAGTCGAGCAGCCAGTGGCGCACGCGCGCGCGCTGCTCATTGGAGGGCTTGGCGGTGCCGGCGTCGAGCCGGCGGTACACCTGGCGGGAGTCGGCGGAGACGATCTCCGCGCCGAGGGCCTCGGCGAGCGATACGGCGAGATCGGTCTTGCCGGAGGCCGTCGGGCCGGCGAGAACAAGAATTGACCTGCCGCCGACTATTTCAACTGTTTTCTTCATCGTAACGGCCAGCAATTTCCCGAAGATGGTCATTAAATGCGAACTTCTCGAATGCTCCTCTCGCGGCGGGAATATCTTCTAAGCACGCGTCGTCGACCTTTCGGGCGTTCTGAATCTCCGTTGGCATCGGCGCCTCATCTAAGGCGATAAATTTTATTGTCAGGGCCGTTTTAAAAGAGAGAGCTCTTCCTGCCAAGCACGTCTCACCCCCGCGAGCCAGTCTGCGGCATCTTGGGAATTGGCGAAACGGCGGTTGAGGGTTTCCGAGAACGCCTGCCACTCTCCGTCCATCTCAGACAACATCCTTTCGGTCTCCAGAATTAGCTTCTCGAGTATGGCAATCCGGTCGCTCACAGGCCAGTCCGCGCGCAGTCGCCGTGCAATCTCATCATCCGTCGCGTCGTCCGACGGGTCGGAGAAGTCGTGGAGGTAGCCCGCGAAGGTCCGATACTTACTCTTGTATTCGTTTTGGCGCATGGCGTGTCGGGTACGCGGTGAGGATAAATATTCGGCAATCGGGGGGCGCTATCTGCCTTAAAACTATCAGAGCGTGGTTGCGGCGGTCCGGAGTCGTCGGGGCGTCGAGGGTGAGACCAAAGCCGATGATATCCTTTTCGATGCCGATAAAAGGGACCTCGCGTTCTTCGGCGGTATAATGCGTTCCCCAATTGGTGATGAAAGCGAGGTTACGGTAAACGGCCTCGCGTGCGACATGCTCGGCCATCGGTTGCCCTTCGAAAGAACTCACATCGGGAAAGCGGCTCGACAGACGCATCTGCAACTCGTGAAGCTGGACAACATGCTTCTTCAGTGTGTGGCCGAGGTTCTTTCCCTCATGGAAATCAAGGTAACCGGAGCGATTCAACCGCCGCCCATCGATGAATCGGTCGAGGATATCTTCTCCGGGCTTCAGGGCGCAATCGACTTGCTCTAGCTGCTTTTGGGCGATGAACAGCAGTACAGTTGTGGCGAGCGTGACGCCGAGTGTGGTGCCTACCGTCTCGGGAGCGGCCGCGAGACTTGCCACTCGGGCGACGCGCGCCGCTTTTACAAGGCGAGCCGTCACGACGATCCGTCGGACATCTCCGGTGATGGTGAAAGTTGCGATTACCGCCGCCACGCGAGAGGGCTTCGTCGAGGGAGCTTCTGGGATCGCCGTTGGCTCGATCGGCGTCGTGTTCAAGGACCGCGTGCCGTCTCCCGCCTCGATGAACGTTCCGGCGGGTGCCGCGACTGCCTGGGCCGGCTCTTCTTCGAATTCGGAGTGCTCCGCGGTGGCCTGGTCGAGGTCGCCGAAGCTGCCTTCCGCTCGGTCGACGACCGCTGCTCTCTTGGTTGCCTCGTTCCGCACCGACAGACGAAGGATCGCTTCGCCCGTTGGCCCAGTATCGACCGTTCCAGCGGTGCGAGCGGTACCGCTGTCCCACTGCACTTCAAACTTTATTTTATGTCCTGCCAAGGGCGCTTCCGGACGATCGCATGTCACGCGCACCACGATGTCTTCGGGAGACCCTCCGATCGTCTTTGGCGAGGAGGCCATCACGAGATCGCATCTCGGCTCCGGCGGAGGCGGCGGTTTCGGCGGCGGCGATGCCTTTGTCTTTGGTGACGGTGACGATTTCACGACCGATGCGGACGGGGATTTGTTGTTTTTCTTGAACAATTTCCCGATGCCTCGAAACAAAGCGGGAATGCCCTTAAGGATGAGCACGGCCCCGAGCTCTCCGAGCGCCTTCCCCAACTCCTCGCCGCCGGTGCCGGAGTACCCACTGGAGTAAGATGAGCCAGAAGAACTCCCGCCGCCGCAGTTCTGAACGCAGACGCCGTGCGGAACCGACGGCGGAGGCGGAAGTCCCGGGATGTTCCAAGCGCCGAGCCCCGCCTCGGTCAAGTCGATGGAACGGGCGCGCGACAGGACGGCGGCCGTGCCGTCATCTTCGATTGATTCAGCCTGGGCCGTAGGGAAAGCGAACGCGGGATCGTCGAGCCATCGGACAAGAACGGGCGCGGGTATGGCGACGGGCCAGCGGCCTTCTTCCGTGTTTGCCGGGCGCAATACGAGTATGCCCGCGACCTCGCCCGCTTTATTGAGGACGGGAGCGCCGCTGAGCTCGGGCGAGATGGCGGCGTCGGTCTGAAAGCTGACCTCGCCGACCGTGGTCACGAGGCCGGACGTCTTCGTCCACAGACCCGAGATCATCGTGTGCCCGATGGCGGTGACGAGTTCGTCTTTGGCGGGAGTCGTCTCCGCGAGGGAGAGGGCAGGTCGAGTCGGATCCTCGGCAACAGTGAGCACGGCCACGTTCAGCTCGGGATGGCGACGGGCGACCGTTGCCGTGAGCGGGACGGGCTTCGCGTTCGCGGAATAGGCGAAGAGGTTGGGATGGTCGGTGTCGGCGACGATGGCGGCGTCAGTGACGAGCACGACGCCGTTCTTCGTTCTGAGCAAGGTGGCGGCGGCTCGCTGGTTTTTCCATACGACGACGAAAACGCTTTCCTCCGGCTTCTGGGCGACGACGCGTCCAGCCGAGATGAGAGCCGCGTCCTTCGCCCGTTGCGCGGCGGCGAGGTCCGTGAAAGCGGCCGCGCGTGAGCAGTAAAGCTTGGAACGGGCGGCGCCGACGGCCTTGTCGGAGGCGAGCGCCATGGTCAGCTTCCGGACCCGGGCGCGGAGCTTCTCGTATCCGGCCCCGGTCAGCTTTGCCTGGAACGAGGCTTGGTCGAGTGCCTGTTCCGCGGATTTGCCCTCAGCCTGCGGGCCGAGCAGGGCTGACAGCCACTGAGAGGCTTCGCCTTTCTCGGTCTGGAACAAGCCGTCCCGGCTAGAGAGGAGCTTGCGGCGTGCCTCGCCGGGCTCGCACGGCGGCTCCGGAAACCGCTGCGCCCAGGTGTAGTCGGTGACCGCGAGCGTCCGGTAGATCGCGTCGAGGCTTGAGGCCCGGTCCTTGAAGAACGGCCGGAGCTCCGGCGACATCCGTGGCTTGAGCCGCTCGAGCGTCTCTTTGACCTGGGCCTCGTCGCGGAAGCCCTCGAAGCCGTCGGTCAGGACCAGGAGGTCGGCCTGGAGCGCCGCGAGACCTTTCGAGTCGGCGGGGCCGTCGCTCTGCGCCTCGACGGCCTTCGCGTCGGGGGCCAGGACGTAGGTCGAGAGCAGGTACCAGAGGGGATCGGCCGT
This sequence comes from Elusimicrobiota bacterium, assembly GCA_016191335.1. Taxonomy (GTDB): domain Bacteria; phylum Elusimicrobiota; class Elusimicrobia; order UBA1565; family UBA9628; genus GWA2-66-18. Next base: position 35,515 of record JACPOW010000116.1, read on the forward strand.
GGTCTCGGCGCGGACGGGGACGGCGAAGGCGAGGAGAAGCGCGAGCGCCGCTCGAGCCTTTCTCACCCAGGTTTACTTCGCCTTGCGAGCGGTCTTCGCCTTCCCGGAGAACAACGAGTGGAACGGGCAGTCGGAGCCGCAGGCGTCGGGCAACCCGAGCGAGGTGCGCGTCTGGCAGTCGGCGCTGTCCTCGGCCATCTTCTCGATCGCCTTCTGCGCCTCGCGCGAGATCTTCCGGAACGCGAGGCCGACGCTGTAGGTCTCGCCCTTCTGGTGGACGCGCACGATGCCGGCCTCGATCGGAACGCCCTCGAGCCCGGGGATGTTCAGGGTCATCTGGAAGCTCTTGGTGTGGGGCGGCTCGATGAACATCAGCAGGGAGATGCCGCCGGCGGAGAGGTCGGTCATGATGGCGGGCTGCTTGTGCATCATGTTGTCGGAGCCCTCGAGCTCGAGCGTGATCGGCTCGACCATGCCTTCGACGACGCTGAAGCGGCGGTGCTTGCGGCGCTCGGCTCCGGTCTTCTTATGCTCGGTCATCTGTTTCCCCTTTTAAAATCCGTTTGCTCGTCCCGGTGACGCGGACCTTCACGGTCCGTCCGGCGGGCCTGCTCCCAGTCCAAGAGACCTTGAAGCCGTCCCGGGTGCGGCCGAAGCCGCCGCCCTCGTCCAGCACGTCCACGACCTTCCCGATCCGGGCGGCGAGCGCTTCTTCCGTCAGCCCGTCGCACAGAGCGTTGAGCCGAGACAACCGCTCTTCCTTCACCGCTTCGGGGACATCGTCCGTCATGCCCGCCGACTCGGTCCCCTCGCGGGGAGAGTACTTGAATGTGTACGACCACGACGGCCGCAGACGCCTGACCAGGTCGAGGGTGCGCTCGAAATCCTCGTCGGTCTCTGAGGGGAATCCTACGATAATGTCCGTCGAGACTTCAATGTCGTGCATCGCGCGCCGAAGGCGCGCGGTTTTGTCCAGGATCGAGCCCGCGTCGTAGTTGCGCCGCATGATTTTTAACAGCCGGTCGGACCCGGATTGGAGCGGAAGATGGATCTGTTCACAAATATTTTTCGTCGTCCCCATCGCGTCGATCAGATCGTCGTTCACGAAATGCGGATGAGGGCTTTCGAACCGGACCCGCTCCAAGCCCTCGACCCGCCCGAGGCGTCGGAGCAGTTCCGGGAAGCTGATCCGAGCCCCCCCTTCGTTGCCGTTCCAGCTGTTGACGGTCTGACCGAGCAACGTGATTTCTTTCGCGCCGCGCCCGACCTTCTCCCGCACCTCCGCCATCACGGTCTCGTAAGGCCGGTACAGCTCGCGCCCCCGCACCGAAGGCACGATGCAGTAGGAGCAGGAGTAGTTGCAGCCGCGCATGATGGTGACGAAGGCGGTGCAGGGCGAGGCCCAGCCCGTGGGCTTATCGAGGGTCTCCGGCGGGAACGCCTGCCGCGCCTCGGCCAGCGCGTCGAAGCGCGCGCCGAGGGCCTCTTCCACGATGCGCGGGTAGTCCTCGATGGACTTGGCGCCGACGACGAGGTCCACGTACGGGAAGCGCTTCTGGATCCAGGGGCCGAGGCGCTCGGCCGCGCAGCCGGCGACGATCAGGACGCGCCCGGGGTCCTTTTCCTTCCAGTCGCGCAGGCGGCCGATGAAGGAGACCGCCTTGTCCTCGGCGTGCTGGCGCACCGTGCAGGTGTTGAGGACGATGGCGTCCGCGTCGGCCGGCTCGGCGACGGCGGTGAAGCCGCGGCCCGTCAGGGGCGAGGCCAGCTCTTCGCCGTCGGCGACGGACATCTGGCAGCCGAAGGTGACGACGTGCAGGCGCATCGCTCTACCGCTTGCTCTTGGCCATCTTCTTCGCCGGCTTCGCGTCCTGGCCCTGGCGGCGGCCCATGCCGATCTCGACGAGGTTGTGCGTCGCCTCGATGACCTGGCGGCGGGCCTCCGGGTCGAGCGGGGCGAGGGCCATGATGACCTTCTCGAGGGCGGCGAGCGTCTTCTTCTGGATCATGGGTCTCCTAGAGCTTGACCTTGGACTGCACGACGCGGAAGTGGACGACGCGCATCTCTTCCTCTTCGCGGATCTGCCGGCAGTTGGCGAAGTTCATCTTCTCCTTGAGCTCGGGCAAGGTCACGCCCTCGCGGTGGGCGAGGTCCTCGTCGAAGCTGCCGAAGGTGCGCAATTCTTGGCGGCGCAGTCTTTGCAGAGGCCGAAGACCTCGTGCCGGTGCCACTTCGGCACGAACCCGGCTTTGGCGCAGGCGTCGTCCTGGATCTTCTCCAGGGCGGGCCAGCGCACCTCCTGGATTCGCCCGCAGGTGACGCAGATGAGGTGGTCGTGGTGAGGGCGGTCGTGCTCGACCTCGAAGCGCGTGGTCCCGCCCTGGCCGACCACGGGCGAGACGATGCCGCACTCCTGGAGCATCTTGAGGGTGCGGAAGACGGTGGCCCGGCCCACGCCGTGTGAGCGCAGGGCGAGGTAGATCTCGTCCTGGCTGAGGTGATGGTCGGCCTTGAGGAAGTGGTCGAGGATGAGGCGGCGCTGGCCGGTCAGGCGCAGGCCGTTCTTGGCGAGATGCTGGGTGAAGACCCGGACGATCTTCGCGGAGTGCTTCTTGTCCCGGCCGCCTTCATAGACGACGAGTTCTCTCACGGCCATAGGGTATCAGTCCTCGAGGCGGGGCGCAATATTTTAGTCATGAGACCTTGCTACAATCAGGCCATGAAGCGTCTCTGGCCTTTGGCCGTCCTGCTGGTCCTGGCGTTCCCCGTGCGCGCCCAGGAAGGCGAGGACGCGCCCGCCTCGGACACGCCTGCGGCCGACCATTCCGGTCATGAGCCGCCCCTCGGCCCTCCGGAGGGCGAGGCCCCCTCGGACGATCCCGCGCCGTCCCAGGACGAGCCCAACTCCTCCGAGGAGCAGCCCGCTCCTCAGGGCGGAGCCGCGCCCAACGAGGCGGCCGAGGGCGAGGAGCCGGCGGAGAAGCCGGCCAAGGAAGAGCCGATGATCAGCGTGAAGGTCGCGACCCCCGACGCCGAGGAAGGCGACGAGGAGGGCGTGGCCCCCGCGGCCCCGAAGAAGAAGGTGGAGCCGACCGCCACTTTGATGAAGGCGCCGAAGAAGGGCAAGCCGGCCGCCAAGGGCGCGAAGCAGGCCAAGGGCAAGAAGGGCGAGAAGCAGGCGCCCCCTCCCGTGAAGGCGAAGGCCCCCGTCGTCGCGCCCGAGCCTCCCCCGCCGCCGGTCCCCGCGGTGCCGCTGACGCCGATCACGCCCCGGAACCCCTAAGCGTTTAGAGCTTTTCGACCGACGCGGCGAGGATCCAGCCTTTCACGCCTTCCTTGAGGAGGCCCACCTCGAGCCATTCCCCGCTCTCCGACAGGATGCGGACGCGGCGGCCTTCGGGCGCGGTGTAGCCGACGGTGAACTTCTCCCCCGGCCCGTTGCGCAGCTCCGCTCGCCCGGCGACGATGACCCCGCGGCCGGCCGGGAGCACGGCGGAGAGCCCCGCCCACCAGAGGCCGAACAGCGCCCAGGCCGCGGCGGCGCCGAGGAGCCAGTCGCGCAGCGCCTCGCGCCGCTCCGGGCTCCCGAGCAAGGACAGGCCGGCGAGGATCATGGCCGCCCAGGCGGCGAGCCAGTGGAGGCCGGCCAGCTCGCGGGCGGACAGCGCGGTGAAGGCCGCGAAGGCGGGGGCGGGTATGCCGGGAGGCGCCAGCTCCTCGCCGGAGCGCTTCAGGACGAAGTCGAGGTTGTGCCGCCCGTCGCCGTCGCGCGGGTCGAGGTCGAAGGCGCGCTGGTAGGAGGCGGAGGCGCGGCCGAGCTTGCCGGCCTTGAGCAGCGCGTTGCCGAGGTCGTAGTGGAGCGCCGGGTCGCCGGGGTCGGCGGCGACGAGGGCTTCGAACGCGGCGGCCGCCCGGTCGTAGCTCCCGGCGTCGTAGGCGGCCTTGGCGTCGGCGTACGGCGCGGCCGCGGCGGGCAAGGCGAGCGCGGCGGCGAGCAGGGCGAGGATCATGAGCGGAGCTCCTTGTCGAAGGCCAGCGCGAGCGCGCGGATCTCGTCGGCGAGGCGCTTGACCTCCGCCTGGCCGGCGCCGCCCGGGGCGTAGCGCAGCAGGTCGAGCTCTTCCCACACCGACCTCAGGCGCGCGAGCTCGGCCGCCTGCGCCGCCTTGCGGCCTTGCAGCGCGGCCGTCACGGCCTTGAGCGTCAGCCCGGCCGCGGGCTGGCCGAGCTTGTCGGCGAAATAGCCGGTCAGCGCCTCGCCGAGAAGGGCCACCGCGCGGGCGCGGTCCGCGGCGGGCTGGGCCTCGGCCTCGCGCAGGCGGCGCTCCGACGCGGCGCGGGCTTCGCTCGCGCGTCGGCCGCGCGGATCGGCGGCCAGGGCGCGGCGGCGGAGGTCGAGCGCGAGCGCGACGAGGAGGAACGCGCCGGGAAGCGCGTGCCACGGGCCGGTGCGTCCGAAGGCTCCGAGCGCGGCGAGCGCCTTGGCGGGCAGGCCGCGGCCGTCCGGCGCCTTCAGGTAGCGGATGTCGGCGGCCACCTCGGCCACGCCGGGCGCCGTCGCGGCGCCGGGGCCGACGACGGGAAGGGCCGCGTTCGGGTCCCCCGGCAGGACGGTGAGACGGAGAGGCTTGCTCTGCGCCCGGGCGTAGGCGCGCTTGGCCGGGTCGTAGTAGGAGACCGTGAGCGGAGGGATCTCGAGCGGGCCGGAGACGCGCGCGACGAGGACGGTCTTGAAGGTCTTCGCCCCGCCGACCTTGTCGCCGAAGCGTTCGAGCTTGACGGAGCTCTCGGAATCGAAGAAGCGGACGGACGGGAGGTCGGGCCGCTTGGGCTCGGGCAGGGACTTGATGTTGCCGACGCCGCCGACGACGACGGTCAAGGTCGCCGCCTCGCCGGCGCGGAGCTGGGTCCGGTCCACGGAGGACTCCACGGTCAGCGCGCCCACGATGCCGGAGAAATCGTCGGGGGCCCCGGCCGGCAGCGGGTCGGCCTGGAGGGTGAGCGGGTCGGTCTGCAGGCGCCGCGCCTCGGGAGGGGCGGCGTTGAAGAAGCGGTCGAAGAAGTCGTCTCCGGTGAGCCCTCCCCGCCGCGGAAGCTGCACCGTGACGACGGCGGGCCCGATCGCCGCGCGCCCGGCCTGGACCGGGAACAGGGCGCTCTTGAGCTCGGAGAAGTTGTAGGCGCGTCCCCGGATCACGGTCGTGCCCTGGCCCTCGGCGCCCAGGCTCTCGGCGAGCAGGCCGGTCAGCTTCGGCGCGTCGTACTGGGGCGCGCCGAGCAGCGGCACGGCCGTGAAGAAGCGGACGACCAAGGTGACCTGCTCGTTGACGAGGGCCCGGTTCTTCTCGAGCTGGGCCGTGACGAAGGCGTCCGGGGAGGCGCCCGGGTTCGGCGCGGTCGCCGGGGACTGGCTCGGCACCGGCGGCTGGTGGGGCGCCGGCCCCTGGCCCGGGGCCGGCGCCGGCGCTTCCTTCGGCGCCGCGTCGACGTTGAAGACCATCGGCGGCGTCGGCGCGGCGCCGGGGACCTCGATCGCGGGCACGACGAAGCGTCCCGTCTTGCGCGGGTTCAGGACGAAGGTGTGCACGACGCTCGACGAGACGCGCCCGTTGATGATGGTCATGCTCTGGCTCTTGCCGGACTCGTAGATCTCGACGTCGGGGATCAGCGGCGGCTTCGGCGAGGCGGAGCCCGAGCCCTGGATCGCCACGGAGAGCACGATCTGGTCGCCGAGGACGAGCTGGTGGCTGCTCAAGGTCGCGGTGGCGGAGAGGTCCGCCGCCGCGGCGGAGGCGGCGCCCGAAGCCAGCGCGGCGGCGAGGAGGATCGTCCTCACCAGTCCTCCGCCGACGGCGGCTTGCCCTGCGCGCGGCGGCCCTGGCCTTCCTGAGCCTGACGCTGGGCCTGCTTCTCGCGTTCGCCGACGGCGCGCAGGATGCGGTCGGCCTCCTCCTTGGTGAGCTGGTCCTGGGGCCGCGTCTTCGGAGGGCTCTTCGGCCGGTCGTTCGGACCCCCTCCTCCGCCCTGAGGCTTGTCCTTCTTGTCCTCGGGCTTCTGGGGCTCGTCCTTCTTCTTGTCCTGCTGGCTCTTCGGCGGCGGCGGGTTCTTGAGCTTCTGCAAGGTCACGGCCAGGTTGTGGCGGGCCTCGGCGTCTCCGGGCGACAGCGCCAGGGAGCCGCGGAACGCCGCCGCGGCGTTCGGAAGGTCTCCGGACTTGAAGCGCGCGTTGCCCAGGTTGTACAGCGCCGCCGCCCGCGTCGCCGGCGGCAGGTCCTTGCGGGCGGCCACGGCCTCGTACATCGCCGTCGCGTCCTCGAGCTTCTCGAGCCGGTACAGGGCGCCGCCTGCGTTGAACGCGGGGCGCAGGTCCTTGGGCGCCTTCGCGGCGGCCTC
>JACPOW010000001.1 GCA_016191335.1 Elusimicrobiota bacterium
GCGGTCCATCGCGTTGCGGTTTGCTCGGGGTTCCTACGACCAGGTTCCCCAGAGGACTTTCACCTCCAAGTCATGCTCATGCTGGGCACACAAACAAAACCCCCCCGCCGCAAGCGGCGAGGGGGTCTTTTTCAGGCGGTGTTCGTCAGCTGATTAGAGCTTGCGAACGTTGCCGGCGCGGGGGCCCTTTTCGGACTGCTCCACGTCGAACTCGACGGCCTGATTCTCGGCCAAAGTCTTGAAGCCATCGCCCATGATGGACGAGTGGTGAACGAACAGGTCCTTAGACCCGTCGTCCGGCGTGATGAAACCGAAGCCCTTCTGATCGTTGAACCACTTCACTTTTCCGGTAGCCATTGTCTTGTATGTCCTCTTTCTTGCGTCTTGCTCACGTACGTCTTATGTGGCACGGGGAACGTTTCCCCTTACCAGCATTGTACCACGCCCCGGCCGACGACGCGGTATTATTATTGTGAACGGGGCGCCTATTTGAAGGGGGGGTGTTTTCAGGCGTCCGCGGCGGCGAAGAAGGCGCGCAGCAGACGGGCGCTCTTGACGCCGGGGCGGCTCTCCACGCCGGAGCTGACGTCGAGCGCCCAGGGCTTGGCGGAGGACGCGGCGGAGGACGCGTTCTCCGGGGTGAGCCCCCCCGCCAGGATCACGCGCGCGCCGGTGCCGCGCCAGGAGCGGGCCGTGCGCCAGGCCTTGCGCTGGGAGGACCATCTTCCCGCGCAGGGGGCGGGCGTCCAAGGTGACGGCCTGGATGACGCGCACGCTGATGCCGCGGGGGACGGCCCCGTAGATCTGGACGGCGTCGAGGCGCAGCTCGCGCACGACGCGGCGAAGCTCTTCGGCGGCGACGTTCTTGAAGACGCCGACGGCGAGGACGCCCTTGGGGATGGCGGCGCGGACCTGGCGAGCCTTCGGGGGAAGGAGGTAGCGCGGCGTGTTGGGGACGAAGATCATGCCGACGGCCCAGGCGCCGAGCGCGCCCGCGAGGCGAGCGTCTTGAGGGCGCGTGACGCCGCAGACTTTAATGCGCATGGATGAATTCAGTCAACGCCGATCCGGGGTCTGAGCGCTTCATGAAGGAGGTGCCGATCAGGAAGCCCTTGTAGCCTAACGGCGATAACGAATCGAGGTCGCTCCGCGAGCGCAGGCCGCTCTCCGCGACGGCCACGGTTCCGGGAAGGCAGACCAACGGCGCTAAGCGACGAGCGACGTTTAAGTCCACCTTCAACGACTTTAAATCCCTCGAGTTAACGCCGATCAGAGCGCCGCCGGCGGCTCGCGCCGCCTCGGCTTCGGCTTCGTCATGGACCTCGATGAGAACCGACAAACCCAACGACTTGGCGGCGTTGTGCATAGGACCGAGTCGAGGACCCAACAGAGCCGCGATCAGGAGCACCGCGTCGGCGCCGATCGATCGCGCGACCTCGAACTGGTACTCGTCGACCATGAAATCCTTCATCAACAACGGAGTGGTCGGGCAGCTGTCGCGGGCGCCGGCCAAGAAACTGTAGTCGCCGCCGAAGAACTCCGGTTCGGTCAGGATAGAAACCGCCGCGGCGCCCGCGGAAACATAACTTGCCGCGATCCTCGCGGCTTCGACGGGGGAGGCGTTTGAACGGAGAATGCCCTCGGACGGAGAGACGAACTTCACCTCGGCGATGACCTGCGGGCCCGGCTTCGAGAGAGCGTTTTTCAACGACAACGGAGGGTGGTCGTACAGCGGCTGGGTCCGGAGCCATTCGACCGGGCGGTCGAGCTTCTCGCGGGCGACGCGCTCCTTGGTCCGGTCGCCGATCTTCCCGAGGATGCCGAGGTCAGCCATCGACCGTGAGCCGGCGGAGGATGGCCAGCGAGGCGGCCGCCCTTCCTGAATCGATGGACTCCTCCGCCATCGCCAGGCCCTCCTTCCAATCACGGGCGAGGCCCGCGACCATCAAGGCGGCGGCGGCGTTGAGCAGGCACACGTCGCGGGCGGGGCCGGACTCGCCGAAGAGGACGGCGCGGGTGATCCAGGCGTTCTTGTCGGCGTCGCCGCCGGCCAGGGCCTTGAGGGGGCGGCGCTTGAGGCCGACGGACTCGGGGGTGACCTCGGTGACGGAGACCTTGCCGCCGCGCAGGCGCGCGACGACGGTCGGCGCGGAGAGGGAGAGCTCGTCGAGGCCGTCCTTGGAGGAGACGACCATCGCGTCCTCGGCGCCGAGGGCCTTGAGGGCCTCGGCCAAGGGCTTCACGAGGGACGGCGAGTACACGCCCAGAAGCTGGCGCTTGGCGCCGGCCGGGTTCGACAGGGGGCCGAGGAGGTTGAAGACGGTGCGCGTGCCGAGCTGGCGGCGGATGGGGCCGACCTTGGCCACGGCGGGATGGTGCGCGGGCGCGAACAGGAAGCCGACGCCGGCGACGTCCACGCACTCGGCCGCGAGCCGGGGGGTGATGTCGGTGCGCACGCCCAGGGCCTCGAGGACGTCGGCCGAGCCGGAGCGGCTGGAGACCGCGCGGTTGCCGTGCTTGGCGACGGCGGCGCCGGCGCCGGCGGCGACGAAGGCGACGGTCGTCGAGATGTTGAAGGTGCCGGAGCCGTCCCCCCCGGTCCCGCAGGTGTCGAGCAGGGGGCGGCGCTTGGCCTTGACCTTCACCGCGCGCGCGCGCATCGCCTCGGCGAAGCCGATGAGCTCGGGGACCGTCTCGCCGCGCACGCGCAGGGCGGCGAGGAAGGCGCCGGCCTGGGCGTCGGTGACGCCGCCGCCGATCAGGGCGTTCATCGCGGCGCGCGCCTGGGCGCGGTCGAGGGCCCGTCCGGAGAGGACGATCTTGAGGAGCTCGGGGAAGAGGATCACGCTTTGGGCAGGAGGAGCTTGAAGGTCGATCCCTTCGGGCTCGTCTCGTAGGCCACCGACCCGCCGTTGCCCTCGAGGTACTTGCGCGCCAGCGCGAGGCCGAGCCCCATGCCCTTGGGCTTGGTGGTCATGAAGGCCTCGAACATCACGTCGGCGATCTTGGGGTCGACGCCCTTGCCGGCGTCGGTCACCGAGATCGTCAGGCCGTCCTTGCCGGCCGTGGTCGCGACCTTGACCGTCCCCTTCTCGTCCTGGGCGGCGAAGGCGTTTTCGAGCAGGCGCTTGACGGCGTCGCCGATCGCCTTGCCGTCGAACTTGCCGTTGACGCCCTTGGCGCCGAGCTTGAGGTCCACCTTGCCGCCTTCGGGCGGCGTGTAGTTCTCGACGGCGTCGCCGACGACCGAGTCGAGGGGCACGGTCTCGGCCGCGGGCTCGTAGGGGCGGGAGAAGGTGAGCATGTCGGCGATGAGCTTGTCGGCGCGCGCGATCTCGCTCTCGATGATCTTCAGGTGCTTCTCGACCTTGGGGTCGAGCTTGGCCTGGCCCAGCTTCGCCCGGACGAAGTAGGCGGAGTTGTTGATCACGGCCATCGGGTTGCGCAGGTCGTGGCCGATGACGGACGCGGCCCGGCGCAGCAGTTCCGCCTCTCCCTTGGTGATCATAGCCCGGGCTTGGTCATCAGCTCGGGCTTGATCCAGTCCCCGAACTGCTGGTCGGTCACGAGCTTGAGCTTGAGGGCCGCCTCTTTGAGCGTCAGGCCTTCGGCGTGGGCCGTCTTGGCGATCTTGGCCGAGGCGTCGTAGCCGATGTGGGTGTTGAGCGCGGTGACGAGCATCAGCGAGCGCCGCATCAGCTCGTCGATGCGCTTCTCGTCGGCCTCGATGCCGACGGCGCAGTGCTCGGTGAAGCCGCGGATGCCGGCCGCGAGGAGCTTCGCCGAGTGGAGGAAGTTGTGGATGATCAGCGGCTTGAACACGTTGAGCTCGAAGTTGCCCGAGGCGCCGCCGATGTTGATGGCGGCGTCGTTGCCCAGCACCTGCGCGGCGATCATCGTGACCGCCTCGCTCTGCGTGGGGTTGACCTTGCCGGGCATGATCGACGAGCCCGGCTCGTTCTCCGGGATGCGCAGCTCGCCCAGGCCCGCGCGCGGGCCGCTCGCCAGCCAGCGGACGTCGTTGGCGATCTTGTTCATCGAGCACGCCAAGGTCTTGAGCGCGCCGTGCGCGAAGACGAGGGCGTCGTGGCCCGCCAGCGCCTCGAACTTGTTGGGCGCGGGGACGAAGGGCAGCTTGGTCAGCTTGGCGATGTGATCCGCCGCCTTCTTGTCGAAGTCGGGATGGGTGTTCAAACCAGTCCCCACCGCCGTTCCGCCGATGGCGAGCTCGTAGAGCCCCGGCAGGACGAGCTCGATGCGCTTGAGGTCCGCGTCGAGCATCGCCGCCCAGCCGCCGATCTCCTGGCCGAGGGTCAGGGGCACGGCGTCCATCAGATGGGTGCGGCCGATCTTGACGATCCGGTCGAACTCCTTGGACTTCTTCTTGAGGACGTCGCGCAGGCCTTTGACGGCGGGCACGAGCTCGTGGACGAGGACCTCGGCCGCGGCGATGTGCATGGCCGTCGGGAAGGTGTCGTTCGACGACTGGGACTTGTTCACGTCGTCGTTGGGGTGGATCGGCTTCTTGCTTCCCATGACGCCCTTGGCCATCTCGATGGCGCGGTTGGAGATGACCTCGTTGGCGTTCATGTTCGACTGCGTGCCGGACCCGGTCTGCCAGACCACGAGCGGGAAGTGCGCGTCGAGCGTCCCGGCGATCACCTCGTCGGCGGCGGCCAGGATGAGCTTCTCCTTGTCCTTGGGCAGGAGGCCCAGGTCGGCGTTGGCGGAGGCGGCGGCGCGCTTGAGCACGCCCATCGCCCGGATCATCTCGCGGGTCAGGGTGTCGCGGCCGGCGCCGGCCTGGAAATGATGGAGGGAGCGCTCGGTCTGCGCCCCCCAGTAGCGGTCTTCGGCGACGGGGATCTCCCCCATCGTGTCCTTCTCAATTCTGGTTTTCGGGGTCATGCCCCGATGATATAAAAAGACGGGGCGGTTCAACGCCGATAACGGTCAAGCCTACTCGTCGTCGCCCAGGAGGCGGACGTTGGCCTTCCAGTAGCGGGGCTCGATCTCGATGCCCCCGACCGGCCGGAGCGGGCCCCAGTCCTCGTACAGGTAGACCATCTTGTCCGGGGCGGACTTCTGCTTGAGCCAGCCGTCGAAGACGACGCCCGTGTACTTCCAGTCCGTGCCCGCGGGGAACACGATCACCGCGTTGTGCTGCGTCGGCGGCAGGCCGTAGCGGATCTTCTTGACGACGAGGCTCTTCTTGACCAGCAGCGGCTGCAGGGCGGAGAAGGTCTCGCTCTGGTGCGAGATGCAGCCGCGCTCGAGGTTGCCGCCGTTGAAGAGCTTGAAGGTGTCCTCGATGTTGGTCATCGTGCCGTTGCCGTAGGCGTCGGCGGTCGCGCTCGGGTAGCGGGCGTGGAGGCGGGCGACGGCGTCGCTGGCGGCCTGCACCAGGGGCCCGAAGTCGGCCATGTTCTGCACCGACCAGTTCATCCCCTTCTCGGAGGCGTCGATGACCTTATAGACCGGTATGCGCGCGCGCGTGAAGGCGTCGTGCCCGGCGCGGACCTTCGCGGAGTCGACCGCGGCCACCTGGGCCAAGGCGGGCATCGCGGCGGCGAGCAGGACCGTGAAAAGAGGGGCCATACCCGAAGTATAACCCCGGTTTTCCCCCCGTCAAGGCCCTTCGGGGCGAGCACCCAGAAGAGCCATCACCTAATGATCGGATTGATACGGCGCCAGACTTCATCGTGGTCCGGGGAAGTTCGACGTTGATCGTCGCGAGGCGGATTGTCATTCCCGCGACGAGGAGTGTCGTGTTGCGGAGTCCGGGGGTTCCACCGCCGATCATACTCCACGGCCTCTTTCTTCCGTTGTTTCGCGTAAAGCGTCATGAATTTATCGAAGCGCGCCGAATCCGTGATTTCCGAGGTATGATCGAACAGGTCGTCGATGCATCGGTCTCTGTTCCCCCGCGCTCCGAACATGTAATCGAGCCTGGCGGGGAAATCCGGCTGAGCGACGACTTTCCCGAGCAAGACGGCCGAGCCATTGCAACCAGGAGAGGGTTGCGTCCGCCGATTCTCCAGTACTTCGTGGATCTGCCGGCATGTGCGGGAAACGAGCAGCGCGACCTCCACATCGTTTAAGTTCAAAGTCGTTTTTAACGCGGGCTTAAAGAAAAAGTAGTTGTTCTCGTCACGAAAGCCCATAAAAATCCCGCTATGCTCTTGATAGGCAAGCCGGTAACCACACTGTGACGCCATCAGGTCGAGCTGACGCCAAACGGCCTCTTCTGCTTCAACGGCGCGACGCTCCGTTTCCTGGCGTTCGCGGGCCAACCTCTCTTCCTCGATCCGTTTCTGCAGGGCTTCCTGCCGGGCGCGTTCGGCCGCCACTTTCTCCGCCAACCGCATGAACTCCTCTTCGATATTGACCTGGATCGTCTCGTAATGATCCTTCCATTTGGCTTGCTGGGCGGGGTCTAGCCCGTTGTCCGTCAGAGGTACGCCGGTGCGCACTGCTTCGGAGAAATCCTTATGATTCTTCCGGATGTCATCTTCGTCCTTCTTTTCGAGGCCAAAGGCCTTGATAAAGTCGAGGTCGCGCTTGTAAGCATCTCGCTCCTCTTTGTCGATGTTCTGCCAGCCGCGCCGTTTCCCTTTGCTGTCCGTCCAGTCGAGCCGGTCGAAATGGCGAGATTCGTGAAATAGGATGCGCGCGAGATAGCCTGGATTCTTCTTCTCAAGAGCGAGACCGAGCGTGTCCTTAAGAATCAGCACTCTGCCATCGAGCAGAGTGATCGCCTGACGCTCGCCGGGCGTGCGAGGATCCAATTTTGTCGCCCCGCTGTAGTGCGGTTGCCCATCGCTCCCGACTATCTTCACCGACAGCATCACGCCAGGGCCGGATTCGGTGACACGCGGATTCCATCGGGTCATCAGTCCGGCGACATAGGCGTCCGCCGCGTCCGAAGGCACCTGGATTTCGAACGGGCCATCGTGTCGAATCCTGACATGGTAGAGGTCCGCCGTCATCGTCATGGCACTCTGATAGGTCTGTTCTTGGGTCGTGTAGGCGGCAAGATACGCCTGAACGGCTGCGAGCTTGACTTCATCGGAGGCCGCAGTAGCGCGGATGGCGATGTATGCCGCCTTCAACTGTTGCACGATAGGCTCGAGGTCCTGTGCCTCCTTAAGGGTCGTTAAAATCTTGGCTTTGGAATCCCTCGTTGAGGGCCCGGGATCAGGAGTACACGGCACGCCTGGGGCCGCTGCAGAGCACAACGCGGCGAGGGCGGGCGATGGCACTGCTGCCAGACTCAGCGCAAGAAGGAGGCGCCTCATCTGACGATCTCGAGGAGGATGGTTTCGGTGGAGATGGGTCCGAGAGCGTCGGCGACGCGCTGAGCATGCTGCTTGCGTGTCGTTTCGGGCGACTGAAAGCTCGACGTGAGCTTGATGAAGCTTTCGGTGATAGGCCCAGGCCTATCGTCTAGTTCGACGTGGATACGGTAGCGACCCGGGGTCTTGAACTCATTGCGGACGACCATCGTCCGGAACGGTTCCGAGGGGGAATCTCCGTCTCCGAGGCTGCGAAGGGTTTCGCCGGGGCCGATCCTGACCCTGAAAGTCGTACTCGCAGTGCTCTCGGCTTGTTGTTGGGCGGTGAAAGGGGCATCCATCCGCTTCATCGGAGAATGCCTGCCGCCGAGCGCGGGCTCAAGGCGATGGGTCTTTCCAGATGAATCCGTCAGCAGGAACTTGATCGTCCTCATCGAATGGAGCAGGCCGCCCCATCGGAAGACGCTCGAGTCGTATTCGATGTAATTGATCGGCGCCCGGCCGACGTTCGTCATCTCGAGGCGATAACGAACGGCCTCTCCGACGCGGATCTTAGTCTTCTCGAGAACGAGCTTGAGCCGGACCTTACGCTCGAGGGGTTCGGGAATGAACCCGGCGGGCGCGGGCGACACCATCATGCGCGTATTCCTATCCTCGAGCCGCTTATCCGCGTCGACGAGTGCGTCCAACTTCTTGATCTCATCGGGAACGGGGCGTTTCTCGTCGGAATGCTTCGGCATCGCCAGCGGAGCAGGGGGGGCGGAGGATTCGGGGGGCGGGGCCGAAGACCGCTTACACGCGGCGGAAACGATCAGCAGCGCGACGAAAGCGACATTCCTCATTTCAGGTAGCCCCATCCAAAAAATAGAAGCGGCGTTAGCCGCTTCCCTGGACTCATCCGGTTGAGGCCGGATCGTGGATACCCCGAGGCCGATTCCCCGAGCTACAGAGTTACTGTAGTTATGATAGTCCGGCCTGAGCGTGCCATCGAGGGTCTTACGGCCCAGATGACACTGGGTCTGACAGTTTTTGGGCGTCAGCCCAACTTAGATCAACTTCGCCTCAGTCTCCGAGCACCGATTCCGGGCGCAGGAAGTGGCAGGTGTAGCCGTCCGGCCGCTTCTGCAGGTAGTCCTGGTGGTCCTCTTCGGCCTTCCAGTACTGGTCGGCCTTCTTGACCTCGGTGACGATGGGCGCGCCCCACTTCCCCTTCTTGTTCAGGCGCTCGATGAACGCCTCGGCCGTCTTCTTCTGGGCCTCGGTGTGGTAGAAGATCGCGGAGCGGTAGGACGAGCCGCGGTCGTTGCCCTGACGGTCCTTCGTCGTCGGGTCGTGCATGCGGAAGTACCAGCGCAGCAGGACCTCGAAGGAGAGCTTCTGCGGGTCGTACTCGACGCGCACGGCCTCGGCGTGGCCTTCGTGGTTGCGGTAGGTGGCGTTCTTGACCTGGCCGCCGGCGTAGCCGACGTCGGTGCGGATCACGCCCGGGATCTTGCGCAGGATGTGCTGCATGCCCCAGAAGCAGCCGCCGGCGAGCTCGACGACCTCGGTCTTCGCCGGGGCGGCCTTGGCCTGCTCCTTGCGGGCGGCCTCGACCTTGTTGAACAGGGGCAGGTAGCGGCCGTAGCCCTCGGCCTCGAGCTTGTCGACCGGGATGAAGCGCAGGGACGCCGAGTTGATGCAGAAGCGCAGGCCGCCCTTGTCCTTGGGGCCGTCGTCGAAGACGTGGCCGAGGTGGCTGTCTCCGTGCTTGGAGCGGACCTCGGTGCGGACCATGCCGAACTCGCGGTCCTTCTTCTCGACGACGTTGGCCGGCTCGATCGGCCGGGTGAAGCTGGGCCAGCCCGTCCCTGAGTCGAACTTGTCGGTGGAGGAGAACAGGGGCTCGCCGCTGGCGATGTCCACGTAGATGCCGGCCGCATGGTTGTTCCAGTAGGCGTTCTGGAAGGGCGGCTCGGTGGCCGCGTTGCACACCACGGAGAACTGCTCCGGGGTGAGCGTTTTCTTTAGCTCTTCCTGGGACGGCTTCTTGTAGGTCATCGTATTCTCCTTCTTATGGGGGGCCGGCGCGGCGCGGACGAAGGCCGACGAGAGCAGCATGACGGCGACGAGTCCTGTCATCATTCGGTTCATCATATCACTCATGAGTGAAGGCCGGCCCGCCGGGATTACAGCCCGGGGGCGAAATGCTAGGATGAAAAAATGGGAAACGGAACGGTCGGTTTCGGGGCGGCGTTTCTGGGCGGTCTGGTGTCCTTCCTGTCCCCGTGCGTGCTGCCGCTGGTGCCGGGCTACATCTCCTTCATGTCCGGCCTGACGCTGGAGGAGCTCTCGGCCGGGGGCGACGACAAGACGCGCCTGAAGCACGCGGGCTGGGAGTCGCTGTGCTTCGTCGCCGGCTTCTCCCTGATCTTCACCTTGCTCGGCGCGACGGCGACCACGGTCGGCCGCGTGCTGGCGGAGCAGGCCCCGATCGTCAGCAAGGTCGCCGGCGCGGTCGTCATCCTGTTCGGCCTGCACATGACCGGGATCATGCCCATCAAGTGGCTCTATTACCAGAAGCGCGCGGACACCGCGGCGTTCAAGGCCGGGTACGTCGGCTCCTTCTTCATGGGCCTGGCCTTCGCCTTCGGCTGGACCCCGTGCATCGGCCCGATCCTGTCGGGCATCCTCGCCATCGCCGCGACGCGCGAGACGGTCGCCCAGGGGATGCTCCTGCTCTTCGTGTACTCGCTGGGCCTCGGGATCCCGTTCGTGATCACCGGCTTCGCGGTCACGCGCTTCATGCGCTTCTTCACGCACTACAAGAAGCACATCCGCACCGGGGAGATGGTCGCCGGCGCCCTGCTCATCGCCATCGGCCTTCTGATCTTCCTCGATAAGCTCTCGATGCTCAACCGCTTCACGCCCAAATTCCTGGAGCGGTTCCTGCTGTGACGCGGGACATCGCGCGCTGGGCGCTCCTATGCGCCGCCGCCCTGTTCTGGGCGTGCACGCCGTCCGCGCCCGCCGGCGCCCCCGAGGCCGCCGCCGCGCTGAGCGGCAGGACGCTCGACGGGAAGACCGTTTCCCTGGCCGACCACAAGGGCAAGGTCGTGCTCGTGGATTTCTGGGCCACCTGGTGCGACCCGTGCAAGGCGGAGATCCCGGAGCTCGTGAAGCTGCAGGAGGCCCTCGGCCCCAAGGGCTTCGTCATCCTCGGCGTCTCGATGGACGACGAGCCCGAGGCCGTGGCGCCCTTCGCCAGGCGCGCGGGGATCAACTACCCGGTCCTGATCAACGGCGGCGAGACCCCCCCGAAGGGCTGGGTCGTGCCGGGCCTGCCGACCGCCTACCTCATCGGCCGCGACGGGACGGTCCTCTCGCGCCAATTCGGGTCTAAGTCGATCGACAAGCTCGGCGCCGAAGTCGAAGCCGCCCTCGCGAAGTAGTAGGATAATCGCATGAGCGCCCTCACGGTCAGCGTCGTCGTCCCCGCGTACAACGAGGCCGAGGCCATCGGCCCGGTGATGGCCGACCTGCACGCCGAGCTCAAGAAACGCGGCCTGGAGTTCGAGATCCTCGTCGTCGACGACGGCTCCTCCGACGGCACCGCGAAGGCCGTGAACCCGGCACACGCCCGCGTCATCTCGCATCCCACCAACGGCGGCTACGGCCGCGCGCTGCTGACCGGCATCGAGGCCGCGAAGCACGAGTGGGTGCTCATGATCGACGCGGACGGCTCCTACCCTCCCTCCGAGATCCTGAAGCTGCTCGACTTCGCGCCCGACTTCGACCTCGTCATCGGCGCGCGCGAGGGCGCCCACTTCTGGGGCACGCCGACCAAGGCGTTCCTGCGCTGGGTGTACCTGCGGCTGGCGAGCTTCGTCGTCGGCGCGCGCGTGCCCGACGCGAACTCCGGCCTGCGCCTGGTGCGCAAGTCGCTCGTGGACCAGCGCGCGCTCGTGCGCTGCCTCGGCTACTCGTTCACGACGACGATGACCTTGTCCTTCCTGATGCAGGGGCGCTTCGTGAAGTACATGCCCATCGAGTTCCGCGCCCGTTCCGGCGGCCACTCCAAGGTGAAGCCCTTCCGCGATATCCTGCGCACGCTCCAGCTGATGACGCAGGTCATGATCATCTACAACCCGCTCAAGCTGTTCGTGACCATCGCTTTGCTCCTCGTGCTCAAGGCGCTCGTCCTGTTCGCCCTGGCCGTGAACCTCGGCGCTCCGCTGCTCGTCCTCTGCTCGGCGGTCGCCTCCTTCGGCGCGCTGTTCGCCTTCACGGCCGGCTGCGTGCTCGACTCGATGCGCATGCACGGGCAGTGGCGCCCGTAACGGAGCGCGCATGAACCTCGTCGTCGGCTCGGGGCCCTCCGGAGTCGCCGCCGCCTCGGCCCTCCTCGACGCGGGCAAGCCCGTGCTCATGGTCGACATCGGCCGCGAGCTCGATCCACGATGGTGCCAGGCATCCCGTTATTTTCAGTATTCGGCGGACGATCCCGCCCGGAAAAGGGTCTTCGGCTCGGAATACCCCTATTTGACGGACCGCGAGGCGGGCCTGGTCCAGAAGGGCACGAAATGCCTCGCCTCCGGCGGGAAAGGAGGCCTCTCCGCGGTGTGGGGAGCGTCGGTCCTCCCCTTTCCGGACGCGGAGATCGAGGATTGGCCTTTTCCCGCCCGAGACCTCCACGACCATTACAAAAAGGCCGCCGCGCTCCTGGGCATCGCCGGCGCTGCGGACGGCCTGGCCGGGCGGTTCCCGTTCTACGCGCCGCCCTCGCCCCCGTTGAACCCGTCCCTGCAGGCCCGCGCCGTCCTCTCCCGTTTCGACGCCGACGCGCTCCGCTCGAACGGCTTCACCTTCGGCCAGGCGCGTCATGCCGTCAGCGCCGCGGCCTGCCAGTACGACGGCACCTGCCTGTCCGGCTGCGAGCGCGGCGCGATCTGGAACGCCGCCGTCGCCGTCGAGGCGCTGAAGAAACGCCTCGGGTTCGAGTACCGCGGCGGCGTCAAGGTCTTGTCCCTCGAAGATCGCCCCGACGGCGTGCGCCTGCACGTCGCGCCGGAGGGCGCGTCGAGGACGGTCATCGACGGGGAAAAAGCGTTCCTCGCGTGCGGCCCCCTCGCCACGGCCCGCCTCGTGTGCGGGTCGTTCGGCGCCCCCGCCGAGGGCCTGCCCCTGCTCTCCCAGCCCTACTTCGTCCTGCCCCTGATCCTGGACCGGGACGTCCCCGGCGCCCCGGAGGAGAAGCTCCACACCTTGGCGCAGGTCTTCCTGGAGCTCGAGGACAAGGATGTCTCCAAACACCTCGTCCATCTCCAGATCTACGGCCACAACGAGGTCATCGCCGACCGCCTCGCGGACGCCGCGCGCTGGGCGGGGCCATTCGCCGGCGCCGTCGAGCGTCATTTCGCCCCGCGTCTTCTCGCCATACAGGGCTATCTGCACTCCGACGAGGGCGTCCCGGTCCGGATCACCGCCGAAGGCCGGGGCGAGGATTGCCGGCTCACGGTGAAGGCCGGGGACGCCTCGGCGACCAAGGCCGCCGTCCGCCGTGTCGCCGCCAAGATCGCGCGCCAGTCCGGCGAGCTGGGCTTCAACCCTCTTTCCTTCATGCTCAAGGTCGGCAAGCCCGGCGAGGGCAACCACGCCGGCGGCACCTTCCCGATGAAGAAGACCCCGGCGGCCTGGCAGACGGACGCCCTGGGCCGCCTCCACGGCCGCGAGCGCGTCCACCTCGTCGACTCCTCCGTCCTCCCCTCCATCCCCGCGACGACCTTCACCTACGCCGTGATGGCCAACGCGAGCCGCATCGCCTCCGAAGCCGCGGGCGCCTGAGCCCCGCCGCGACTCGCACCGGTGCGAGTTCCTCAGAAGAGACCGGGATTTACTACTGATAATCACTGTTCCCGGGAACAGTGATTATCAATAGTAGCGGCCCGATTTTGGACGGGGCACAAAATACTGCAAATAGTGGAATGCCTGACACCAAAGCAAACATCGGTAGGCCTGGCACCATCCCTAAGGGAAGCGCGGAAATTGGTACAATCGCGATCATGTCTCCCGTCGAGGCCATGCCCGATACGCCCGTGATGCGTCAGTACCGGGACATCAAGGCCCGCCACCCGCAGAGCATCCTGTTCTTCCGTCTCGGCGACTTCTACGAGATGTTCGGCCTCGATGCCCAGGAGGCCTCCGCGATCCTCGGCCTCGTCCTGACCCAGCGCCAGGGGTTCCCGATGTGCGGCGTGCCCTTCCACAACGCCCAGAACTACATCGCGCGCCTGCTGCGCGCGGGCAAGAAGGTCGCGATCGCCGAGCAGCTCGAGGCCCCCAGCAAGGAGAAGAAGCTCGTCGCCCGCGACGTCGTGCGCGTGGTCACCCCCGGCACGGTCGTCGAGGACGAGCTCCTCGACCCCACCGCGACCAACTTCCTGATCGCCATCGAGAACGACCTCGTCGGCTGGGGCGCGGCCTGCCTCGACGTCTCCACCGGCGAGTCGTGGGCGACGCAGACGCTCAACGACCGCGACCACCGAAAGCTCTACGACCTGCTCGCGCGCGTCCGCCCGGCGGAGGTCATCGCCTCCGGGGACGCCGCCGGGGCGCTTTGGCTGCGCTCGGTCCTGCCGCCGAAGGCGTGCCTGACCTTGCGCGAGAGCGTGAAGGCCGCGGCGCAGCCGTCGTGGGCGGCCGGCTCGGTCTGGCGCAACCACCACCTGGCGCTGAACGCCGCCCTGGCCGCGCGCCAGTACGTCGACGAGGCCAAGTTCCGCCTGCGCGAGCTGCCCGAGCCCGCCTACCGCGAGACGGGCGCCATGATGCAGCTCGACGAGACGGCGATCCGCACCCTCGAGCTCATCGAGGCCGCCAGCGGCGAGAAGCGCCACACTTTGTGGGGCCTGCTCGACCAGTGCCGCACCCCGATGGGCAGCCGCAAGCTCAAGACCTGGCTGCTGCACCCGTCGACCGACCTGCGCGAGATCGAGCACCGGCAGAACTGCGTCGAGGACCTCCTCGACAAGCCCGAGGCGCGCCAGTCGCTGGGCAAGATCCTCCAGGAGGTCGCCGACCTGCCCCGCGTGACGAGCCGCCTGGCCACGCGCGCCGCGACCCCCCGCGACCTCGGCGCCCTGCGCCGCTCGCTCGCGCGCCTGCCCGCCCTCGAGGCCTGGCTCGCCGCGACCGCGTTCTCCTCCGGCCTGGCCGACCTCGCTTCGGACCTGCGCGAGACGGCCAAGTCCCTCGAGGCCCTCGGCGCGAAGTTGGCCGCCGCGCTCGTGGATGAGCCGCCGCTCAAGCTCTCCGACGGCGGCCTGTTCCGGCCGGGCTTCCATCCGGAGCTCGACGAGCTGCGCCGGCTGAAGACCGACTCCGACCAGGTCCTGGCCGAGCTCGAGGAGCGCGAGCGCAAGGCCACCGGCATCTCGAGCCTCAAGGCCGGCTACAACACGGTGTTCGGCTACTACATCGAGATCAGCAAGGCGCAGAGCGCCAAGGCCCCCGCCTCGTACACGCGCAAGCAGACCTTGACCAACGCCGAGCGCTACATCACGCCCGAGCTCAAGGAGCTGGAGACGCGCATCCTCACGGCGGAGGAGAAGATGCTGCGCCTCGAGGCGCGCCTGTTCGGCGAGCTGCGCGACGAGGCCATCGGCTCCCACGCCCCGCTGCTGCGCCTGTCCGAGCTCCTCAGCGAGCTCGACGGCTTCCAGTCGCTCGCCTCGGTCGCGGCGATGCACGACTTCGTCAAGCCGAAGGTCGACTTCTCCCACGACCTCGAGATCGTGGAAGGCCGCCACCCGGTCCTGGCCGCCCTGCTGCCCTCGGGGACCTTCGTCGCCAACTCCCTGACCCTCAACGCGCGCGAACCGCAGATCCTGATCCTCACCGGACCCAACATGGCCGGCAAGTCCACCTACCTGCGCCAGAACGCGCTGATCGCCCTGCTCGCCCAGATCGGCTCCTTCGTCCCGGCGAAGTCCGCCCGCGTCGGCGTGGTCGACAAGATCCTCACCCGCATCGGCGCGCAAGACGCCCTCGCCCAGGGCGACTCGACCTTCATGGTCGAGATGAAGGAGACGAGCCACATCCTGCGCTCGGCGACGCCGCGCTCCCTCGTCGTCCTCGACGAGGTCGGCCGCGGCACCTCGACCTTCGACGGCATCTCCATCGCCTGGGCCGTGCTCGAGCACCTGCACTCGGCCTACGAGACGAGCGGCGAGGAGAGCTCCCCCCGCGGGCCCCGCACCTTGTTCGCCACCCATTACTTCGAGCTGACCGAGCTCGCGAAGTCCCTGCCCGGCGTCGTCAACGGCAACGTCGAGGTCAAGGAGTGGTCCAGCGCCGAGGGCGGCACCGAGGTCGTGTTCCTCCACAAGATCGGCGCGGGCCCCGCGGACCGTTCCTACGGCATCCACGTCGCGGCCCTGGCCGGCCTGCCCGCCCAGCTCATCTCGCGGGCCCAGAAGATATTGTCATGACGCCGATCGAGGCCCTCCAGGCCCTGAACGCGCTGAAGAAGCAACTGTAATGCCCACCATCCAGCGCCTCCCCGAAGAAGTCTTCTCCCGCATCGCCGCCGGAGAAGTCGTGGAGAGACCCGCGTCCCTTCTCAAGGAGCTGATCGAGAACTCGCTGGACGCCCAGGCGACGAGCATCGACATCGAGGTGTTCGGGGCCGGGAAAACCTCGCTGCGCGTCTCCGACAACGGAGTCGGCATGGACGCCGAGGACGTCAAGCTCTGCCTCGAGCGCCACGCCACGAGCAAGATCGCCGCGTTCGAGGACCTCGACAAGCTGCACACGTTCGGCTTCCGCGGCGAGGCGCTGTACGCCATCGCGGCGGTCTCGAAGGTCACCGTCACCAGCGCCCAGAAAGACGCCAAGACCGGCTGGCGCGTGACGAGCGCGGGCGGCAAGGTCACCAACGGCCCGGCGCCCGCCGTCCACGGCACGACCGTGTTCGTCAAGGACCTGTTCTACAACACGCCCGCGCGCCTCGAATTCCTCAAGTCCGACGGCTCCGAGCGCTCGCGCCTGGCCGCGGTGGTCGAGGAGGCCGCGCTCGCCAACCCCGGCGTGCGCTTCACCTACAAGTCCGAAGGCCGTCAGGTCCTGCGCTTCGAGCCCGAGGACTCCGGCGACTTCTTCACCGATTTCGACCTGCGCGCCGCGGCCGTGCTCGGCGACGACCTCGCCGGCGGACTGCTGCCCATCGACGTCGAGCGCCCCGGCGTGCGCGTGCGCATGCTCGTCTCCCCGTTCGACAAGATGCCGTCCTCGCGCAGCTTCCAGTACTTCTTCGTCAACAAGCGCCCGGTGTCCTCGAAGATCCTCAACACCGCCCTGTACAAGGCCTACGGCGAGCACCGCCCCGCCGGCAAGCAGCCGGTGTGCGTGGCCCTGCTCGAGCTCAATCCCGACGCCTTCGACGCGAACGTCCACCCCGGCAAGCGCGAGGTGCGCTTCAAGAAGGACGGCGAGATGTTCGAGATCGTCAGCGGGCTCGTCGCCTCCGCCCTGGCCAAGGCCAAAGCCGCGGCGCCGATCACCGTCGAGGTCGCGGCGACGTCGTCCGTCGTCGTGGACGCCCCGTCGCCGGTGGACCCGGCGGTGAAGCCGTCGACTGAGGCGCCGAATCCTGATGGTTACTACCTCGGAGGAAGAGGCTTCATCCCCCAGGACTTCAAGCAGCTCAAGCTCAGCTCCGCCGTGGCGATGGGCGCTCCGGAAGGCGCTCCTGCCTGGTACACGCCGCCCTTCCGCTACGTGGGGCAGATCGAGCGCAGCTACATGGTCTTCGAGGCCAACGGCGGCCTCTTCGTCCTCGACCAGCACGCCGCCGCCGAGCGCGTCCTGTTCGAGAAGCTGATGGCCGAGATCGAGGCCGGCGGCGCCAAGTCGCAGAAGCTGATGATCCCGGTCCCGGTCGACCTTCCCGCGTCCGCGGTGAGGGCCGTCCTGGAAAAAGCCGAGCGCCTGCACAAGATCGGCTTCGAGGTCGTCGCGCACGGCAAGAACGGGCTGCACGTGACGGCGGTGCCCGCCCTTTTCTATCAAGCCGACGACACCAAGAAGCTGATCCATCGCGTCATCGACAGCCTGTCCGACCCCGTCGCCGAGGCCGAGCGCCTGCGGCACGACGCCACCGCGACGATCGCGTGCAAGGCCGCCGTGAAGTCCCACGACCGGCTGGGCGAGGAGGAGGCCTACAAGCTCCTCGACGCCCTGCGCGACTGCAAGGACGGCTCGGCCTGCCCGCACGGACGCCGCGCGATGCTCGCGCTCAACCGCGACGAGCTCGCGCGCCGCTTCCAGCGTCCCGGAGCCGTGCCTCTCGCGTGAGCGTCAAGCACCCTCACGCGCACACGCGAGGCCATCTCCGCCGCCTGCTCGAAGCGATCTTCGCCTTCGTCGTCTGCGTCGTCCTGTACGCGCTCGTGATGACCGGCTCGGTGTGGTTCCCGCTGTTCCTCGGCGGCGCCAAGGTCAAGCCGCTCGTCGCCTTCCTCCTGATGCCGATGGACGTGCTGATGCTCGGCTGGAACCAGCCGTGGCACATCCTGGGCTTCCATCTGCTGACCACCGCGACGGCCTTCGTCCTGTCCCGGGCCGACACGGACAAGCAGTACAAGCTGATGCTGATCGCCTTCGCGACCTGCGCCCTCGTCAGCGCCGTCAACGACGCGATCAAGGCGTACCGCGTCCTCCACCATCCCCATCCGGCGAAATGACGCCATGATGCCCGACCTCGACCGCATCTACGACCGGGCCTTCTTCGAGGAGTGGGGCCCGGGCCACGAGAAGTACATCCGCTCGGCGGAGATCATCGCCGGCGTCCTCCACGAGCTCCTGCGGCCCAGGCGCCTCGTCGACCTCGGGGCCGGCTGCGGGGTCTACAGCCACCTGTTCGCCAAGCGCGGCGTGGAGGTCCTCGCCATCGACGGCGTCCTGCCGCCTCCCGAGCTCGCCTACCCGGTCCCGTTCCACGTCCGCGACCTCACCGCGCCGTTCGAGAACGTCTGGGGGAAGTTCGACCTCGCCCTGTGCCTCGAGGTCGCCGAACACATCCCCGAGCCCCTGTCGGACGCGTTCCTGGACAACCTCCTGGGCTTCTCCGACCGGCTCGTCCTGTCCGCGGCCCAGCCCAACCAGGGGGGCCACCACCACGTCAACGAGCGGCCCAAGCGGTATTGGGTGGCCAAGCTCGCCGAGAAGGGCTTCGCCTATAACCACCGCGAGACCGGCCGGGTGCTGACGGCGCTGACCGCCGCGCGCCCGCCCTACATGTGGATGGCGGAGCAGATCAGTGTGTACGACCGGGGCCCGGCCTCGCCCGGGACGAAGGACCGCCTGCCGTTCTCCGTGCCGCCTCCGTCCCGATGATCGAGCGCGCCAAGGCCTTCTACCGCGACCACGAGCCGGCCTGCACCGCCGGCTTCTTCGTCGCGGGCTTCCTGTTCGACACGCTCGCCGTCGGGCGCATCGACAAGCTCCACAACATCATCCATCAGGCGGTCTACCTCTCGCTGTGCGCCCTGTTCACGAGCCTCGAGCTGCGCGAGCGCCACGGCCGGTTCGCCCCGCCCGAGCGCCTGAAGACCGCGTGGCGCTACCACGCCGGGGCCACGCACTTCATGCTCGGGACCTTGCTCAACATCTACACGCTCTTCTTCTTCAAGAGCGCGTCGATGGGCACCTCCTTCCTGTTCCTCGTCATCCTCGCCGCGCTGCTCGCGGTCAACGAGCTCAAGCCGTTCGAGAGCTCGGGGACTTTGCTGCGCACGACCTTGTTCAGCCTGTGCCTCGTCTCCTACTTCACCTACCTGGTCCCGACCTTGATGGGCCGCATCGGCGCGCTGCCTTTCCTCGGCTCCCTCGTCGCGGCGTCGGCGTGCGTCGCCGCGCTGACCTGGCGCCTCGAGGTCCGCCTGCCGGAGCACAAGCCGGAGGTCCGCCGCCACGTCGTCTACCCGTTCGCCGCCGTCGCCGTCCTTTTCGCGGTCCTCTACTTCGCCAAGGTCATCCCGCCGGTGCCGCTGTCGCTGTCCGAGATCGGCGTCTACCACGAGGTGCGCCGCGAGGGCGGCCGCTTCGCCCTGACCTCGACGCGCCCGCGCTGGAAGTTCTGGCAGCGCGGCGACCAGACCTTCCTCGCCCGCCCCGGCGACGCGATCTACTGTTGGATCAGCGTCTTCTCCCCCACGAACTTCCGCGAGCGCCTCGAGGTCCACTGGCGCTTCCGCGAGCCCGGCGGCTGGGGCGAGCCCGAGGTCATCCCCCTGCCGATCACCGGCGGGCGGGACGAGGGCTGGCGCGGGTTCACGGCCAAGGCGAAGCACAAGCCCGGGCGCTGGCGCGTCGAGGTCGTGACCTCGGACGGCCGCGAGCTGGGGCGCATCCAACTGACCGTCACGCCGGACGAGTCAGTTTTGCCGCGCGAAACGCGTATCATCTGGAGGTGAGGTAGACCATGAAGAACCCGGGAACTCTGATCGTCCTCGTCCTGCTCGCCGCCGGCGCCGCCGTCGGCATCTACGGCGCCCGCTCCTTCCTCGGGACGCCGCCCCCCGCGCCGGGCCTCTCCTCGGCTCCGGTCGCGGCTCCGCCCGCCTTGCCCGCGAACCTCCCCCCGCTCGGCAAGAGCGACGACTTCGTCCGCCTGCGCGCCTCGGACCTGTCGAAGGCGAGCGCGTTCGGCGAGTGGCTCAAGCAGGAGTCCCTGATCGCGCGCCTGGCCGCCGCGACGAGCATGATCGCCAACGGCAAGTTCCCGCGCGAGACCTTCGCCGCGTTCGCCCCGCGCGGGAAGTTCCTCGTCCTCAGGAAGGGCGGCAAGGTCCTCGTCGACCCCGCCGGCTACGCGCGCTACGACGCCTTCGCGGCCATGGTCGCGGGCGTGGACGCGGTCGCGGCCGCCAGGCTGTTCGAGGAGCTGGAGCCTTTGTTCGACGCCGCCCACCGCGAGCTCGGCGAGAAGACGGCGGGCGCGCGCGCGACCTTCCTCGCCGCGGCCGCCGAGCTGCTGGAGACGCCGCGGCTCGAGGACGGCGCCCTCCTCAAGGAAGGCAAGAAAGGCATCGGCTGGGTGTACGCCGACGAGGAGCTGGAGGCGCGCAGCCTCGCGCAGAAGCAGCTCATGCGCATGGGCCCGAAGAACCAGGACGCGGTGCAGGCGAAGATCCGCGCCGTGACCTTGGCTCTGGGCGCCCGCCGCTAAAGCCGCGCGAGCAAAGAGAATACGAAGGAGTCGCCGAGCATCCCGCCCGGCCTCCAGGCGAAGGAGGCGTCGACCGCCCTCCAGCTCAGGCCGGCGCCGAGGCTGAGGACCGCGAGGGCGCCGAGGTCCCGGCGCGAGAGGTCCGCGCCGCCGCGCAGCGAGCCCGCGAGGTCCTTGGAAACGCCGTGCGTCCACTCCGCGCCCAGGCCCGCGTCGGAGGACGCGCCGTGGGGCCGGTAACGGTAATCCAAAGCCAAAGTCAATCCCTCGGGCAGACGATAGCTCGCGCCGGCCGCCGCGACGATGGGCAGTGGCGAGCGCTCGTCCGCGAACCTCATCCGCGACCCGACGTTGCGCACCGCCAGGCCGACCTGCGCCACGCCGGGCCCCAGGCGCCCCGGCCGGTAAAGGCCGCCCAGGTCGAGCGCCGCGCTCCGCGCCTCGGCCTCGGCGATCGAGCTCGTGATGTATTTGACGCCGGCGCCCAGCCGCAGGCCCGACGAGACGCTCACGCCGTAGGCGAGGTCCGCGGCGGTGTCGGACGCGGAGAACCCGCCCGTGGGCTTGCCCGCGGCGTCCCGGCCGTCGAGCCGTCCCTGGCCCAGGTGCCGGACGGCCGCGCCGAAGGTCCCGGCCCGGGTCGGCTGGGCGAAGCCGATGAAGTCGAAGCGGGTGTCCTCGCCCATCGCGACGCGCGTGAAGCCGACCTGGCGGGAGGGAAGGTCCGCGAGGCCGGACGGATTCCAGGCGACGGCGTCGACGCCGTCGGCCACCGCGGTGTAGGCGCCCCCCATGGCCGCGGCGCGCGCGCCGACGCCGATCTTCAGGAAGGGCGCGCCTTCCTGCGCCGAGGCGACCGACGGGAGGAGCGCGGCGAGGAGCGCGAGAGCCGTTATCCTCATTTGATCAGGGCCACCTTGCCCGTCCTTCCG
This sequence comes from Elusimicrobiota bacterium, assembly GCA_016191335.1. Classification (GTDB taxonomy): domain Bacteria; phylum Elusimicrobiota; class Elusimicrobia; order UBA1565; family UBA9628; genus GWA2-66-18. Next base: position 21,435 of record JACPOW010000001.1, read on the forward strand.
ATGGCGGGCCGGCCCTGCTTGCGGGCGTTCACCGAGTAGAGATAGACCGCGGAGGCGGCCCCGCGCACGTCCCAGTGATAATCGTAGGTGTACTGCGCCCCTTTCCCGTTCCCGTCGTCGAGCAGGACCGGTCCGGCGAGGCTGCCTCCGTTCACGCGCCGGCCCGACAGGTCGAAGATGTCGACGTCCACCTCGTCGGCCACCCCGGCCTGGAGACGGATCGTCACGCGCTCTCCGCGCCGCGAGGGATTGGGGAAGGCGTACAGGTCGCGGAAGAGGAAGGCCTCCTCCGCGGCGGCGGGCGCCGCCCCGGACCCCGTCCCCGCGCCGACGGCGGCCAACGGCCCCGCCCCGCCGGCCGGAGCGACGATCTCGCGCACGCTCATCTTCTTGTAGAGAAGGCCGTTCGTGCCGACGCCGTCGCTGCGGAAGTAGACGGTGGCGTTGGGCAGCCCCGATTCGCTTCCGGGGCGGCCGGAGCCGTTGGTCAACCGCTCCTGTGGGTTCACTCCGGCCGCGCAGGGGGTCCCGTCGCCCCACGCGCTCCCGTTGTCCTCGAACCGGTTGACGAGGAACCAGGAGCCGCCGCCGGCTCCGTCCGTCATGTCCATGTAGTGCTCCACCATGACGTTGCCGTCCGGCAGGTCGTAGACGACGTACTTGTGGCCGATCCAGACGTTGAATGGCATCGAGGCGGAGACGGGCCAAAAGGTCGTGGTGGTGTTGTTGACCGCGTAGGAGGTCGGATGGCGGGTCTCCTTATAGAAGTCCACGTGCCCGTCGTATCTGATCCGCGCGCCGACCCCTCTCGTGTCGCAGAGCTGCGCCGTTTCGCTGCCGGTGGTCCCGTGGTTGGTGCGGGCCGCGCCGTCGATCCCCGCGTAAGCCACGTTGGAGTCGGCGACCCTCATCGCATAGACCGTCATCTCCACGTCGTGCCACTGCTTCGCGTGCGAGTTCGCCACCGTCATGGAGCTGCTGCCCTTGACGAACTCCGGGTGATGGATGTACATCCGGGGCGCGCTGCCGGAGATCTTGAACACCCCGCTGGCCGCGTCGATGAGATAATTCGCGGTCCCGTGGGCGGCGTCGAACCAGGGATCGATCGGGTCCCTGGCGAAGCCGAACGAGCGGTTGATCCCGTTATCCCAGGACGAGTACCACGTCTTGCTTCCCCCCGCGGTGGCGTACAGCTCCCGGATGCCGTCCCACCACGGGACCGTCGAGGCGGCGACGGTCAGATTGCACATCGTCGCGGCGCCGGGCGAGGCGAGGAAGCCGAGGTTGTCGAGGACGGTCGCCGTGCTGTGGTTGGAGCGGAACGTGTAGTTCCGGGCGAGCAGGACCCGGGGAGCTCCCGGCGAGGTCACGTACACGTCGAAGATGTGCGCGGAGGCGTTGACCCGGAGGTCGAAGCGGTAGGAGGTCCCCGTGCTGTAGGCGACGGTCGACATGCGCGCGTAGGCGGTGCTGTAGCGCACGTCGATGAAGCCCTGGGAGTTGAAGCGCACGCCCGCGGCGAGGGCGGAGAGGCTCCCGGCGGCCCCGCCGGACAGGCCGACGGAGGACTCCATCCCGGCGGAGCTGGGCGTGACGTCGAAGGAGACCGTGAACGAGCTGACCTGCGGCGGGATGGCCTCGTTGCGCCAGGCGCCGGCGCTGGTCAGGCAGCCGGCGCCCGACGGCGACGTCGTGAAGGTCCCGTCGCCCGAGAACGCGAGGTTGCCCGCCGCGTCGGCGGATCCGACCCGGTAATGGTAGAGCGTCCCGGCGGAGAGGCCGCCGACGGACCGGGTGTGAACCGTGCTGGTGGAGGCGTCCGGCGCCGTCGAGCTGCCGTAGGCGGCGCTCGTCCCGTAATCGACCCGGGAGGTCGACGGCTCGTCGGTGACCCAGGCGAGGGCGGCCGAGCTGATCCCCAGGTCCGCGACGACGACCGAGCTGATGACCGGGGCCGTATGGTCCACCGTGACGGCGACGGCCGCCGAGGTCGAGGCGTTCCCGTCCGCGTCCCAGGCCAAGGCGGTCAAGCTGTGCCCGCCTTCGCTCGACACGGCCGTGTCCCAGACCGCCGCGTAGGGCGCGGCGGCGTCCGGCGGGCCCAGATTCGCGCCGTCGAGCCGGAACTGGACCGTCGCCACCGCGACGTCGTCGAAGGCGGCGGCCGTCACGGCGACGGTCCCGGCCAGGACCGCTCCGTCCTGGGGCGACAGGACCGAGACCGTCGGCGTCGCGACGTTGACGGCGACGTTCGTGAAGCGGGCGGACGCGTCCTCGGTGTAGAGGCTGATGCGCCCCGAGGTGTAAGGCCGCTGCGCGTCGGTGAACGTCGTGATGAGGACGCCGTCGACGAAAGCCGACAGGACGTTCTGCCTCTGGGCGATCTTGACGTGGTACGCCCCGCCGATCGGGAAGACGGGAGACGAGCCCGTCGTCAGGAAGCGCTGGCCGCCGGGGTAGGCGGGATCCGCCTTGCCCAGCTCCCATCCGTCGGGCTTGGGGATGAAGTAGTAGAAGTGGGCGTTGTCCGCGTAGTCCCAGACCACCCAGGCCGCCTCCCACGGATTGGGCGGGGAGCCCGTCCTCAGCTGGGCGGTCGTGCGCAGATCGGCGGACAGGGTCATCGGGGAGGCGAACGACAGACCGGACACCAGGGCCGCGTGGGTCTCCGACGAAGAGGCGCTCGCGAAGGGGCTCTCCTCGAGCCAGGAGCGGCCGCCGTCGGTCCTCACGGAGGTGCAGCCGTAGCCGTTGAACACGGAGGTCCAGGGACCGAAGACCGCGCCGTCGACGAGGCAGACATCCGGCGTGTAGGACGAGAAATCGTCGAAGAACGATACGGCCGGAGAGGAGGGCGCGGTCGTGAACGTCGCATCGGCGGAGACCGCGAGGTTGCCCAAGGCGTCGGCGGATCCGACGCGGTAGTGGTAGAGGGTCCCGGTGGAGAGCCCGCTCAGGAACGCGTCGTGGACGGCGACGGTGGACGGGTCGGGCGCCGTGAGACCGCCGTAGGCCGTGCTCGTGCCGTACTCGACCCGGGAGGTCGCGGGCTCGCCGGTGACCCAGGCGATGGCCGCGTAGTCGATGCCCACGGCCGTGACGGCCGCCGAACCGATGAGCGGCGGCGTGTTGTCCACCGTGACGGAAACGGCCGCGGCGGTCGAGGCGTTGCCCGCCGTGTCCCACGCCACCGCGCCCAGGCTGTGGAGCCCGTCGCTCGACAGCGCGGTGTTCCAGTCGAGCCCGTAGGGCGCGACGGCGTCGGGGGGCCCCAGGTCCTCGCCGTCGAGCCGGAACTGAACCGTCGCCACGGCGACGCCGTCGAACGCCGCCGCGGCCACCGCGACGGATCCCGCGATCGTCGCCCCTCCGGCGGGCGATGAGATCGCCACCGTCGGCGGCGTGAGGTCAGGAGCGACGAGGGTCGAGAAGGAGGAGTCGCCCGAGACGGCGAGGTTTCCCGCGGCGTCGGCCGAGCGGACCCGGTAATGATACGGCGTCCCGGCGGCGAGCCCGGTCAAGAGCCGGACGTGGCTGGTGACGGTCGACGCGTCGAGCGCCGTGAGGCTCCCGTAGGCGGTGCTCGTGCCGTACTCGACCTGAGAGCTCGAGGGCTCGTTCGTGAACCACGACACCGCGGCCGAGCTCGAGCCTATGCCCCCGACGGCGGCCGAGCTGATGACGGGTGAAGTGTTGTCCACCGTGACGGAGACGGCCGCGGAGGTCGAGGCGTTGCCCGCCGCGTCCCACGCCACGGCGCTCAGGCTGTGCGCGCCGTCGCTCGACAGGACGGTGTTCCAGCTCGCCGCGTAGGGCGCCAGGAGGTCCGGCGGGCCGAGGGCGGCGCCGTCGAGCTTGAACTGGACCGTCGTCACGGCCACGTTGTCCGAGGCCGCCGCCTGGACCGTGCGCAGGCCCCGCACCACCGCGCCGCCCGTGGGGGACGAGATGGTCACCGTGGGCGGAACGCCATCGGGGCCGGACGCCGTGAATACGACGTCGACCCAGTAGTTGCTGGACCGCGTGCCGCGGTTCGGGAAGGCCGCGGCGCTCGAGTAGACGTATAAGCCGTTGACCCCGTCGAGCCCGTCCCGCAGGGCGTGCAGCGGCGGATTGTCGATCCCCGCGGCGGAGAAGGTGAGCCGAGTGACCGCGTAGACCGCCGCGGTATGATAGGAAGCGACGTAGGTCGTCCCGGCCTGGATCGCGATGGGAGACGCGAAGCTCGCCGACTGCCAGCCCGTCGCGGTCTCCCCCGTGAAGGTCACGGAGCCGAGGAGAGCGCCCGTGTTCGTCCAGAGATGACCCGTGTGCGCGCCGGTGTTCCCCGCGGTCTTATAGAAGCGCAGGCCCGTGATCTGGCCCGCCGAGTCCGCGCGGAAGCGCACGCCGAGCTCGACGGAACGGGAGTTGGGGCTGGAATCGCCCGCGGCGGGCAGCTGGGTCGTGAAAATGGACGCCGCGCGAGCCGTACCGGTCAGGAACAGCGCGGACAGAAGGAGCGGCAGGAAACGGATGGACACGCCGCGGAGTCTAGGATTTCACCCCGCGCCCGCCCATAGCAGGGCGGCAACAAAAATAAGTCGGCGAGCAATCCGGCCTACGCCGGTTCTACTTGGCGGCCCAGTCGACGGGGATCACGAACACGTTCTTGACGACGGTGGAGCCGCCGCCGTTGGGGACGGTCACCTTGTCGATGCCGACGCCCTTGTAGAACACCTTGTGGTGCCCCCAGATCCCGAGGTTCACGCCCTCGCCGCCGCGGCGCAGGACCAAGGTCGTCGCGCCGTTGTCGCCGCCCGCGTTCGTCACGGCGACGACGGAGAACGCCCCGTCCGCGCTGGCGTAGGTCCGGTTCTCCTGCCCCTCGCGGTCCACGGAGCAGCCCGCGTACTTCAGGTCGGCGGTGCGCGCCGCGTCGGGAACGGTGTAGTCGCTGAGCCACAGGCCGAAAGTGATCTTCTCCCAGGCCGAGGTCATCTCGTTGCGCTGGCAGGCGGCGGTTTGGGCCGAGGCGGGGACGGACAGGACGGCGGCGAGCAGGGCGGCGATGATCATGAACGGGTACCTCCGGGCCGGAATAGCCCTGTGGTTATTATAACCCGAATCGGCCTCGCCGCATGGGCCGAAAGGCCCTGACCACTTAGGTGACTATTTGTCCTTGATGGAGGACTTCTTGTCGAGCCAGACGCCGAGGATGGCGTGGGTCCGCTTGGCGATGCCGAGCTCGTTCTCGTAGTCCTCGAGGAACTTCACGAAGGCCTTGTTCTCCTCGGGGGTGTGCGAGCCCTTGGTGTAGGCGCGGTAGTAGGACTGGCCGTTCTCGAAGTACTCGACGCGCACGGCCAGGTCGCGGGCGACCTCGCCGGCGGTGTCGAGCGTGCCCTTCGGCCGCGCGGGGACGGCCGGCGGGAGGAGAGGCGCGGGCTTCGTCTCGACGGCTATGACGGAAACGTTCGCCGCCGGTGCGGCGGACGTCGACGCGATGACCGCGGCGCCCGGCATGCCGGGCAGCGGCGGGAGCTCGGCGGCGCGGACGGACGGGACGGCCAGCAGGAGGAAAAGGGTCGTGATCATCCCCGAATCCTACCATTCGCGCGACGACGGCGGCCATCACTTGACGGGGACGCGGAAACACTTTTCACGCGAAAATTTTTTACCGTGGGTGGGTCTTGACGCCGGGGGTTTCGGGGCTATACTCATCGCATACCCGCTCCGAAACCGGTGTGCAGTCGGTGCCGCGAAGTGGACGCCGAGTTGAGGCCGAGGCCGTAACCGGCGATGAAGTGAGTGGCAGTCGGAGCGCAGTCGCAAGCCGTAGTATCGGGCGCGTCGTCGCGGGAGTTCCCGTCGAGACGCGAGGGTGCGCCCGGCGTTACGGGTTCGGGGCGGGTTCTGTGAGGCGCCGAGGCGGTCCCCTAGTGGACGCCGGTCTCGGCGCCTCCTAATTTATACCCCGCCGGCCGCTACGGCTTCGCGGGCGCCGCGGGCGCCGGAGCCGAAGGCTCCAGCATCCCGGCCAGGGCCTTCAGGATCTTCCAGCGGTACTCGGCGAACCCCGTGCGCAGGTCCTTGGCGGTGATCTCGTAAGGGATGTCGGGGGTCACGCCCAGGTTCTCGATGGGCTGGCCGTTGGGCCGCTCGGCGAGGCTGCCGGTCGCGGAGAGATGGTCGATGCCGAACTGGTCGACGGAGTAGGCGTTGACGATGCCGCCCGCGCCCGCGGTGCGCACGCCGAGGATGGTGGCGCGCTTGTTGTCCTGCATGATCGCGGGGAAGAAGTCTCCGCCGGAGAAGTCCAGCGCGTTGGTCAGCAGGAGGATGGGCTTGGTGTAGCGCTCCTCCGCCTTCGGCGCGGGGTCGATGTCGGCCACGCCCTTGACGTGGATCAGGTCCGTGAAGCGGCTGCCCGCGTTGAACGCCTTGAGGATGAACTGGGCGGACTGGACCATCAGGGCCATGAACTTGCCGTCGACGGGGTAGCCCCCGGCGTTCGGCGGCTCCTCCTCCTCGCCCGCCTTCGTCTTCTTCTTCTTCTCCTTGAGCTTGGAGGCTCCGCCCTGCTGCTGGCGCATGAGCTGGAGCAGGAAGTCCGCCGACTCGTGCGCGTCGGACTCGCCGATGATGAGGCGGTGGCGCGGCGTGACCAGCGGCTTGTCGGTCAGGTGCGAGGCGAGGGCGTAGAGGTAGAACACGCTGCCGCCGGGGTTGCTCACCTGGTCGATGACCAGCGCCTCGGTCTCGGCCTGGAACTTGGCGATGATCTTGGCGAACTCCTGGACCTCGGCGTAGTCGCCGTCGTAGGCGGCGATGCGGATGTAGCCCTTCTTCTTGCCGTCCTTCGTCTCGAAGATGTAGGCGTCGAAGTGGCTGTCCTCGTCGCTGCGCCACAGGATCTTCCCGAGGCGGGGCACGAAGCTCTTGCGGGCGCCGATCATGAACGGGTTGTCGGCGGCCTCGGAGCGCATGCTCGAGAAGAGGTCGATGAGGGGGTGCACCGCGGCGACGATGGCCTTGCCCACGGAGCTGAAGAAGCCGGCGCGGACCGGGCCGGAACGCCCGGCGGCGGCGCCGCCGATCAGGCCTTCGGGCTCGAGCATGCCGGCGTTGCGCAGCGGCACGTCCTGGGCGAGGAGCTCGGGGGTGTAGTCCCACGGCAGGACGACCTTGTAGAACTCGCCCTTGCTGCGGATGACGATCTCCGCGCCGCCCCGGGGGATGTCGTTGTCGCCGCGCGCGCGCCGGCGGTTGGTCAGGAACATCTCGGCCATGCGCTGGTCGGTCTGGGCCGTGTTGCCCGTCATGCGGCCGGCGATCTCCGCGACGGCCTCGGCGGTCGGCTTGCCCTCGAACGCGACGAGCTCGTCGCCCATCTTGAACGGGAAGACCTCGAGCGGGAGCTTCTCCCGGTCGATGTAGGTCAGGTAGTAGCGGCCCTCGGCGCCGGCGACGGAGAAGGGGAGCTTGGAGCTCTCGGTGGAGTGGAAGGAGATGCTGACGTGGTAGTCGCGCATCGACGCGACCAGCTTCGCCAGGAGGTCCTGGAACTCGCGGGTCGTGATGGCGGGGTTCGCCAGGATGGCGGCCTTGGCCGTGTCGTACTCGCGCTTCAGGTCGAGCTGGAAGCGGTCCTTCTTCATGTCGAGGGGCGCGTACTGCTCGGCGAAGATCGAGGCGACCTGGTACAGCGAGGCGAGCATCCGCTGCTGCGTCTGCGCGGCGTCGGAGGCCTTGGCCGGCGCGAAGGAGGGGCGCAGGCCGTTGGAGCGGAAGGTGCGTCCGCCGCGGGCGCTCAGGTCCGACGAGGCGAAGGCGTGGACGTCGGCGTCGGAGGCCTTGGAGCCGTCGAAGATGCGGCCGATGTTGACGACCTCGACCGCGGAGACGCGGGAGGCGGACTCGCCGGCGATGGCCGAGAGGGAGGCGAGCGGCGTCGCGGTCTCCGTCGCCTCGGCCTTGGCGGACGCGTTCGCCGGCGTGACGGCGGGCGTCGCGGCGGGCGTCACGGCGGCGGCGCGGGCGGCGGACGGGACGGACGCGGGCTTCGCGGCGGCCGGCGCGGAGAGGGAGGCGGCGAGGGCGGAGGGCGCGGCGGCCGGGGCCGACAGGACGGGGGCGGCGGAGAGGAGGCCCAGCGAGTTGACGGACAGCGAGGGGATCGCGGAGACGCCGGCGTTGACGCCCGTCACGGAGGCCGCGGCGGAGGCGCCGGCGGCGGAGACGCCGGGGGTGACCCGCGCGTTGTAGGTCTGGGACCAGGCCGCGCTGCCCGGAAGGCTGAGCCCGATCGCCAAGATCAGGGTCACGGCCAGGGATTTCTTCGCGGCGGGTCGTTCAACGATCACTTGAGCCTCCTGCGGCCACTGCTGTTTCGATAACGGGATTATGCGCCAATAGCGCTTTCAAGGGGTGAGCAAGAGGGCCAATAGACCCACGGCAATGGGCCCACGCGAGTTTGGGCCCTCTGGTCTTACAAAAGCACCTATCGGCCCCCCGTCGGCGGACGGGAAAACCCTTTGGCTCCTCTGTTGCATGGATATGTAGGCGTTATGTTAGAGATACGCTTTCACGGCCGCGGCGGCCAAGGGACGGTCCTCGCCGCCAAGATCATCGCCGACGCGGTCCTGCGCCAGGGCGAGAAGCAGTGCCTGGCGATCCCGGAGTTCGGCGTCGAGCGCCGCGGCGCGCCGGTCATGGCCTACGCCCGCGTCAGCGACCAGCCCATCCTCGCGCGCACCAAGATCTACGCGCCGGACGCCCTGGTCGTCCTCGACCCCACCCTATATACGTCCGACATCCTGAAAGGGATCAAGCCCGGCGGCACGGTCCTGACCAACAGCGACCCCGCCGACATCCCGAAGCTCTCCGCCCGCGCGCCGGGCCTCAAGTTCATCGCCGTCCCCGCGCACAATATCGCGCTCGAGCTCAAGCTCGGCTCCGCCTCGAGCCCGATCGTCAACACCGCGATGTGCGGCGCCGCCTGCGCCGTGTTCGGCCTGTGCGGCCTCGACGCGCTGCTCGAGTGCGTCCGCGAGGCCGTGCCGGTCAAGGCCGACGCCAACGTCGAGGCCGCGCGCCGCGCCTTCGAAGCCGCCCGGGAGGTCCTGCATGCCTCTGCTTGACGAAGACCCCAGAGCCTACCCGCGCGTGATGATCGCGTCGCGCTCGATGGACGAGAACCACACGGGCAACTGGCGCACCTTGCGCCCCGTCATCGACGCGAAGGCCTGCACCGGCTGCAACATCTGCTGGAAGCAGTGCCCCGAGGCCTGCGTGGACCTGACCGACAAGGTCCCGAGCATCGACATGGATTACTGCAAGGGCTGCGGCATCTGCGTGGCCGAGTGCCCGGCCCACTGCGTGCATTTCGTCCCCGAGAGCGCGTCATGAAGAAAGTCCTCAGCGGAAACCACGCCGCGGCGCTGGCCGCGCAGCTCGCCCGGACCCAGGTCTCCGTCGGCTATCCGATCACGCCGGCCACCCAGGTCTTCGAGGCTCTAGCGGAAATGAAGTCCAAAGGTGAATTCCCCGGGGAGTTCATCGCCGCGGAGTCCGAGCACTCGGTCATGGCCGCGCTGCTCGGCGCCTCCACCGCCGGGGCGCGCACCTTCACCGCGACCTCCTCGCACGGCCTGGCCTACATGCACGAGGTCCTGCACTGGGTCGCCGGAGCGCGCCTGCCCATCGTGATGATCGACGTCAACCGGGCCCTCGCCGCGCCGTGGAACCTGTGGACCGACCAGACCGACTCCCTCTCCCAGCGCGACACCGGCTGGATGCAGACCTACTGCTCGACCAACCAGGAAGTCCTCGACACAGTGCTGATGTCGTTCAAGATCGCCGAGCGCGTGATGCTGCCCTCGATGGTGGTGCTCGACGGCTTCACTTTGTCTCACAGCTACGAGCCGGTCGACGTCCCGGCCCAGGCGGACGTCGACGCGTTCCTGCCCCCCTTCCGCCCGGAGCTGAAGCTCGACTGCGACCAGCCGATCACCTTCGGCTCGCTCACCCAGCCCAAGGACTACCTGCGCCTGCGCCGCCGCATGGCCGCGGACATGGCCGAGGCCGAGGACGCCATCGAGGAGGTCGGGCGCGAGTTCGGCGAGATGTTCGGCCGCTCCTACGGCCAGCTCGACCCCTATCTCTGCGAGGACGCCGAGACCATCCTCGTGACGAGCGGGGCCGTCGGCTCCACCGCGCGCGCCGCCGTCGACGCGCTGCGCGCCAAGGGCCTCAAGGCCGGCAACCTGCGCCTGCGCGCCTTCCGGCCGTTCCCGGCCAAGGCCCTGCGCGCCTTCGTGCGTCCGGGCATGAAGCTCGCGGTCGTCGACCGCAACTACTCCCCCGGCATGGGCGGCATCTTCGCCCAGGAGATCAAGGCCGCGCTGTACCCGCGCCCCGGCGTCTCCGTGCACGGCTACGTGACCGGCCTCGGAGGCGGCGACATCACCGTCGAGCTGCTCCAGGAGGTCTGGGAGCGGGTCGACGAGTCTCCCGTGGCCGAGGTCCCCGCCGCGACCTGGGTGGAGGACGCCCGATGACCACGCTCAAGAAGACGAAGACCTCGATCCCCCAGACCGAGCTGATGAGCTCGGGCCACCTGGCCTGCCAGGGCTGCGGCGCGACGATGGCGATGCGCTACGCGCTCAAGGGCCTGGGCGACCGGACCGTCATGGTCGTCCCCGCCTGCTGCTGGACCGTGATCTCCGGGGCCAATCCGCGCAGCTCGATCAACCTGCCGCTGCTGCACAGCCCCTTCGCCGCGGCCGCGGCCACGGCGACCGGCGTCAAGGCCGGCCTCGTCTCCCGCGGCGACAAGGAGACGACCGTCGTGGCCTGGGCCGGCGACGGCGGCACCTTCGACATCGGCATCCAGGCGCTGTCCGGCGCCGCCGACCGCAACGAGGACATCCTCTACGTCTGCTACGACAACGAGGCCTACATGAACACCGGGGTGCAGCGCAGCGGCGGCACGCCCTCCGGCGCGTGGACGATGTCCACCCCCGGCGGGAGCTCGCGCCCGAAGAAGGACCTCGACGCGATCATGCTCGCCCACCACATCCCCTATTTCGCCACCGCCACGCCGGCCTACGCCGAGGACATGGTGCGCAAGTTCGCCAAGGCGCGGACGGTCAAGGGCTTCCGCTTCATCCACATCCTCTCCCCGTGCCCCCCCGGCTGGAAGACCGACCCGATGGACAGCACCAAGCTCTCCCGCCTGGCCGTGCAGACCGGCCTGTTCCGCCTCTACGAGGTGGAGGAGGGCGTGATGAAGCTCAACATGAACGTGGCCAACCGCAAGCCCGTCGCGGAATACCTGAAGGCGCAGGGCCGCTTCAAGAACATGCCCCCGGATGAGATGTCCGCGATCCAGGCCCGCGTCGACGCGTTCTGGGAGAGCGAGAAGGGGCGGCCGTCATGACGCCGCGCAAGAGCAAGTGCGTCGAGTGCCGCCACTGCGACATGCAGCTCGACCCCAAGAAGGGCTCGCGCCATCACTGCGCGCGCAAGAAGCGCGTCCTCCCCGCCAACGTGACCTCGCGCCCGGCGTGCGACCGCTTCGAGGCGCCCAAGCCGTCCGGCCACTGGGGACCCTAGCCGCCCCCCCGCCGACTTTCGTATCCTCATCCTCACGCTGGAGAAAACCATGCCCACCGTCACCGCCGCCGAACAATTCACGCTGAGGCCCCGCCGCGCCGTCTACCTGAAGCCCGAGCCCGCCGCCTTCGAGGGCGTCGAGACGCTCGAGGCGATGGACGCCGCCTACCGCGCCCTGTGCGCGATCCTCTTCAACTTCGTGCCGAACTCCGGCCATCCGGGAGGCAGCATCTCCTCGGGGCGCATCGTCTCCTCCCTCCTCTACAAGAACCTGCGCTACGACTTCTCCCGCCCCGACACGATCGACAACGACGTCCTCGTCTACGCCGCCGGCCACAAGGCGATGGGCCTGTACGGGATGTACGCCCTGCGCGACGAGTGGGTCCGCATCGCGCGCCCCGACCTCCTGCCCTCCGAGCGCCGCCGCCTGCGCCTCGAGGACCTGCTCGGCTTCCGCCGCAACCCGACGCAGTCGACGCCCCTCTTCCGCCAGTTCAAGTGCATGGCCCTCGACGGCCATCCGACCCCGATGACGCCCTTCGTGCCCGTCGCCACGGGCGCCTCCGGCGTCGGCGACTGCACCGGCGTCGGCCTGGCGCTCGCCGCGATGGACGCCTTCGGGCCCAAGGGCCCCCGCGTCCACCTCCTCGAGGGCGAAGGCGGCATGACCGCCGGGCGCGTGCACGAGGCGCTGGCCACCGCGGCCACCGCGGGCCTGTCGAACGCCATCATGCACCTGGACTGGAACCAGGCCTCGATCGACTCCGACCGCGTCACCGCCGAGGGCGACAAGCCCGGCGACTACGTGCAGTGGGACCCGCGCGAGCTGCTGTACATGAACGACTGGAACCTCGTCGAGGCCGGCGACGGCAGCGACTTCCGCCGCGTGCTGGCCGCCCAGCAGGCCGCGCTCTCCCTCGACAACGGCCAGCCCACCGCGATCGTGTACCGCACGACCAAGGGCTGGAAGTACGGCATCGAGGGCAAGGGCTCCCACGGCGCGGGCCACGCTTTCTGCTCCGACGCCTTCTACAAGGCCGTCGAGCCTTTCGAGACCGCGTTCGGCGTGAAGCTCCCCCGCTTCGAAGGGGAGAAGACCCCGGACCGCGTCGAGGCGGCGTACTGGGAGACCTTGCTCACCATGCGCAAGGCGTTCGAGACGAAGCGCCCCGACGTGGCGCGCTTCGCGGCCGGGCGCGTGGCCGAAGCGGGCGCGGCGACCCCGAAGGGGCGCGCCGTCCGCGCCGGCGGGCCCGACCTGGCGGCGCTGTACGCCTCCGACCTCAAGGCCGAGGTCACGCCCGAGCCCCTCAAGCTCGAGACCGGCAAGGCCGCCACCATCCGAGGCGCCTTGGGCGACGCTTTGGGCTACCTCAACACCGTCACCAAGGGCGCCATCATCGCGTGCGCGGCCGACCTGGCCGAGTCCACGAGCGTCTCCCCGATCAACAAGGCCTTCGCCAAGGGCTGGTTCCACGCCAAGAACAACCCCGTCTCGCGCCTGATCTCCGTCGGCGGCATCTGCGAGGACGCGATGGGCGGCGTGATGGCCGGGGCCTCGAGCCTGGGCCTGCACATCGGCGTGTCGAGCTCCTACTCCGCCTTCATCGCCGCGCTCGAGCACGTCCCCGCGCGCCTGCACTCCATCGGCCAGCAGATGCGCCACGAGGCGACGGGCGAGCCCAACCGCGTCTGGATCATGGTCAACGCCCACGCCGGCCCGCTCACCGGCGAGGACGGCCCGACCCACGCCTGTCCTCAGGCCCTGCAGCTGCTGCAGGACAACTTCCCGAAGGGCTCGCTGATCACGCTCACGCCCTGGGACCCGTCGGAGGTCTGGCCGCTCGTGATGGAATCCCTGCGCGCCCGCCCCGCCGTGCTGGCCCCGTTCGTCACGCGCCCGGCCTGCCCGGTGCCGGACCGCGCGAAGATGGGATTGCCGCCCGCGTCCGCGGCGGCCAAGGGCATCTACGCGGTGCGCCGCGGCGGCAAGAAGACCGTCGTCCTGCAGGGCCACGGCGTGGCGCATCACTTCATGCGCGACGTCCTGCCCAAGCTCGACGCCGCGGGCGTCAAGCTCAACGTCTTCTACGTGGCCAGCGCCGAGCTCTACGACCGCCTCAGCCCCGCCGAAAAGGAGGAAGTCTTCCCGCCCGAGCTGGCCTTCAACTCCATGGGCATCACGGACTTCACCTTGGCCACGATGTGGCGCTGGGTGCGCTCCGACGCGGGGCTGGCGGCGACGCTGTATCCGGCGAAGACCTTGGGCTACCTGGGCAGCGGCTCGGGCGACAAGGTCCTCGAGCAGGCGGGCCTGACCGGCCCCGGACAGCTGGCGGCGATCACGGCCTGGGTCGCCGGCGGCGATTCGAGAGACTGAGCCCGGTCACCTCGCGCGCAGCAGGACGTCTTCAGGTCCCGACAGGGACGGCGTCTGGTCGCGGTTCTGGCGGCGCGCCTCGTCCTGGACCTTGGGCTTGAGGTAGGAGTGCAGGGAGGCCGTCGTGACCGGCCCGCCCGCCGACAGCCCCTTGAGCAGGTGGTAGGTGAACAGGCCGTGGCCCTGCTCCTTGAGCACGCTCGTGATCTGGTCGGGCTGGGTCGCCGCGAGCACCGAGAGGCGGCCCGTCGCGGGCTTCTGCAGCCTCGACACGAGCGGCCGCGCGCCCTCGGAGAGCACGGAGCGCCCTCCCGCTCCCGAGAAGCAGGCGTCGAGCAGGACGACGACCTGCTTCGCCTTGAGGCCGTCGAGCGTCTTATAGAGCCGGTCCACGGGATACGCCGTGTCCGCGAGGAACGAGGCGTCGCCGTCCCACGGCATCAGGAACGCCCGGCCCGTCGACGGGTCGGGCGCGCCGTGCCCCGAGAAATAGAAGAAGACCCGGCTGCGCTCGTTCGCGTTCTTGGGCAGCCAGCTCTCGAGGTACTTGGCGAGCGCGGAGCGCCCGGCCTTGGCGCCCGAGAGCAGGATGAGGTTGCGCTCGGGCACGCCGAGAGCCTTGAGGTGACGGCGCACCGCGGCCGCGTCGCGTTCGGCGAAGAGCGCCTTCGGAAGCTCGGAGTACTCCTCGACGCCGACGACGATCGCGAAGGCGTCGGGATCCTCGGGCAAGGCGTAGCCGGGCTTGTCCGCGTCGGAGACGAGCGCCGGCGCCGCGGCCGGCGGCGCGACGGCGACGGCGGCCTTCTTCTCGCGCGCGGCGGCCGCCGCCACGGCCTGATCGACGAGGCGATGCACGTCGGGCGTTGGAGCGGCGGGCTTGCCGCGCGCGGACGCGGAGCGCAGGATGTTCAATGTCTCGGCGCCCTTCGCGTGGTCGTAGGGCGTCTTCTGGCTGTTGTCCTGCCACAAGGGATCGGCGCCCTTGGCGAGCAGCCAGCTCACCATCTTCGCGTTCCCCTGCTCGGCGGCGCGCGTCAGCGCGGTGAACCCGATCTGGTCGGGCCGGTCGATTCTGGCGCCTCCCGCCAGCAGCGCCTGCGCGGACTCGAGGGAGCAGTCGGGCCGCACGGCGCAGCCCGCGAGCGGCGCCTCATCGCGCGCGCCGTCTCCCTGGTTCGGGTCGGCCCCCGCGGCGAGCAGCCGCTTGACGACGTCCGGCCACTCGAGCGCCATCGTGAGCGGAGGCTCCTTGCGTCCGGAGCGCAAGGACAGGTCCGGCTTGTGCTTGAGCAGAGCGGCGAGCAGCGGCTCCGAAGGCTTCGGGCGCGGCCACGGCGGGCCCTCGAGCAGGCGCGTGAGCGCCGTGTAGCCTTTCGCGTCGGGGGCGTCGAGCTTCGCGCCGGCGGCGAGCAGCGCCTCGAGGGACTCGGGGCCGCAGTCCTTCTCCCCCTCGGAATGCCGGCTCGTCAGATAGGTGAGCGGAGTCAGCCCGCGCTCGGCGTCCGCCTGCTCGGGATCGGCGCCGTGCTTGAGGGCCCAGTCCAACAGTTCGGGGTCGCACGCGACGCGGTGAAGCGGGGGACGTCCCCCGGACATCAGGCCGCGATGCCCCGGATGCGACAGGAGCAGCTTGACAGCCTCGCGATTGCCCGCGGCCAGGGCGGTCTCAAGAGGCACCTCCCCTTCCCTGACGCAGGAAACAGGGTCCCCGCCAGGGTAGGCCAGCAGCCAGCGCAGCGCGGGCGTCAGCGCCGGCGAAGCGGCGGCGCGAGCCAGCGAGACTCTGCGCAGGCACCATGGGGATTCGAAGGCGACGCCGCGCGACACGATCAGGTCGGCGAGAGCCGGATCGGGCCGCTCGACCTCGAACAGCGCGCGATCAACCGCACCGTCTACAATGTAATCAGGCCCGATCTTCAGAGTGGGGCTCGACTCGAGGACCAAGCGCAGAGTCTGAGTGTCGCCACGGACGCCCGCCCGCGGCCAATCCGAATCGAACGGATAACCGGAGGCGAGCAGGCCCCGCGCCGCCTCGGGGCAGACACTCGAGGGGGCCGGTTGAAGCTTGGCGCCGCGCTTGATGAGCAGCTCGAAATGCTTCATGCAGCATTCGCCGGCGGCACGGTATAGCGGACCGTCGTAGACGTCTTTCGGGTGGGCGTTGGGCGAAGCACCTCCGTCGAGCAGGACCTCGAGCAAAGCGGGGTTCTCGCGGCCTTGAGGGCAGCCGCTGTGATAGGTCAACTGGGAGGTCATGTTCCCCTTGTTGCTCACGTCGGCGCGAACGCCGGCCGCGAGAAGCCGTTTGACGGTCTCGGTGCCGCGCTGCATGGCGAACTTGAGCAGGGACAGCTGATCCTCGTCGGCGGAAGGGACCTTCACGCCGGCGGCGAGCAGCAGATGGACGGACCCGGTCGACCCGGATCTCAACGCCTCCTGAAGATGCGCGGTCTTGGGCTTGCGCTCCTTGAGAAGCTCGGCGACCTTCGCCGGGTCTCCCAGCGCGTCCATGAGGGGGTCTTTCGCGGCGGCGATCGAAGGCAGGACGGCGGCGAGCAGCAGGGCGGGGAGCAAAGTCCTCATCCGGCCGATTGTACCCGTTCGACGGATTTTGGACAAGCCCGGCTGGCAGGTTTGTTGCATTTCAGACGACATGAAAAAGTGCCCTGATTGTCGCAATCCCGTCACTTCGCTGATGTTCCTCGACGGCAAGCTCGTCCCCGAGCACTACTGCGAGCGCTGCTGTAAGAGCGTCGCCCCCGTGGTGAAGCCCGTCGCGGCGCCCCGGGAAGCGGTCCCCGCCTAAGACCCCCAGGGGCCTCATGCCGAAGACCGGCGCCCCCGTCTGCTCGGACTGCGGCTGGCTGGAGACGCGGACCAGCGCCGACGGCCGCTCGTTGCGCTTCTGCGTCAAGCACGGCATGCCGCGCTCCGCGGTCGACCTCCTCTCCGCGCCCTGCAGCGACTTCAAGCCCCTGGAGACGACGGGAGTCCTCCCCGCCCAGCCCCCGCTCCCCCCGCCGGTCCGGCCGCTGCCGGAACCGCCGCTGTTCCAGCCGCCGGACCCCGACGGCTTCCGCCGCTTCCTGCGCGACGACAAGGATTTTTCGCTCCGCTCGAAACTGATGGACGAGCGCCAGGCGGTCAAGCGCTTCATCCGCACCGGCGACTACATCGGCTTCGAGCTGTACGGCACGGTCCGCTGCCCGATGTCGGTGGTGCGCGAGATCGCGCGCCGGAAGATCGGCGGCCTGCGCCTGATGGGCCAGGGCCTGATGGACGCCGACTTCCTGATCGCCTCCGGCCTCGTCGACGAGATGGACATCACCTACGTGGGCTACGAGGCCTACGGCCTCTCCCCCATCCTGCGCCGCGCCGTCGAGGGCGGCGCGCTCAAGCTCGCGGAATGGTCCAACGCCGCCATCACCTGGCGCATGAAGGCGGCGGCGATGGGCCTGCCGTTCCTGCCCGCGCGGACCATGCTCGGCACCGACACGCTCGCCCGCAGCCCGGCCAAGACGATGAAGGACCCCTTCACCGGCATGGACCTGACCTTGCTGCCGGCGCTCGTCCTCGACACGGCGGTCATCCACGTCCACCGCGCCGACAAGTTCGGCAACTGCCAGATCGACGGCATCTCCGGCTTCGCCGTCGAGATGTCCCGGGCCTGCAAGCGCCTCATCGTCAGCGCCGAGGAGATCGTCGACACCGAGGTGTTCCGCAGGACGCCCGAGCGCACCGTCATCCCCTATTTCCTCGTCGACGCCGTCGTCCCCGCGCCCTTCGGCGCGCACCCCGGCGAGACCTGCGGCGTCTACCGCCGCGACGAGCCGCACATCAAGGCCTACCTCGAGGCGACGCGGTCCGAGGAAGCGACCAAGGAATATCTCGACGAGTTCATCCACGGCGTGAAGGACCACGCCGCCTATCTCAAGCGCGTCGGCGCCGCCCGCCTGGGCAAGCTGAAGGTGAGGAAGAATGAGCGCTGAGAAGGCCAACGCCACCGAGCGCCTCGCCTGCACCGCGGCCCGCCTGATGAAGGGCCGCACGACCGTCTTCATCGGCACCGGCGTGCCGATGCTGGCCGCGTCGCTCGCCCGCGCCCTGTACGCGCCCTCGCTCATCCCCGTCTTCGAGTTCGGCGGCGTCGGCTCGACCCTCGAGAAGCTGCCGCTCGCCGTCGGCGAGCACAACTCCTTCCGCCGCGGCGTCGCGGCGATGGGCATCTGCGACGTGATGGAGGCCGCGCAGCGCGGCGTGGTGCGAGACGGCTTCCTCGGCGGCGCGCAGATCGACCCGTACGGCAACCTGAACACGACCGTGATCGGCCCCTACGACGACCCCGCGGTGCGCCTGCCCGGCTCGGGCGGGGCCAACGACGTCGGCTCCCTGTGCTGGCGCACGATCATCATCATGAAGCACGAGCGCAAGCGCTTCGTGCCGAAGGTGGATTTCCTGACCACGCCGGGCTACCTCGACGGCCCCGGCGCCCGCGAGCGCGCGGGCCTGCCGCCGGAGACGGGCCCCTACCGCGTCGTGACCGACCTCGCCGTCTTCGACTTCGACCCGGGCTCCAAGCGCATGCGCCTGATCGCGCTGAACCCCGGCGTGACCACGGAGCGCGTCGCCGCCGAGACCGGCTTCCCTTTCCCCATCGCCGACCGGGTCACGCTCAACGCCGACCCGACCCCGCTCGAGCTTCGGACTTTGCGCCGCAAGATCGACCCCGACAAGGTCTTCCTCTGACCCGACTGCTGCTCGTCGACCTGATCCCCGATACCGCGGTCCACCACCCGCGGACGATCACCTTTCCGTTCCTGATGGGCCTGAGCCGGCTCCTCGGCTGGCGGGCCTGCTGGAGCGCGCTCGGCGTGCGCTACGCCCCCGACCTGCGCTACGTCCTGACGAAGGAGGACCTGGCGCTCCTGCTCGCCGAGACGAAGCGCCGCCGTCCCGAGATCGTGGTCATCAACCAGCGCCTGCCGAAGGGCCAGATGAACGCGATCGCCGCCGCGTCCGGCGCGCGCGTCGTGTATTGGAACATGACCGAGAACGTCCACGACCTCGCCGAACACGTCCGGCGCCGGATGCCGGAAGCCCGCGGCCCCGTCCTCGACGACCCGGGGCTGCTCGACCGGATACGCCCGGACTACCGGTGCACGATCCTCAACAAGGCCCCCTGGGCCGCCAACCCGGTCGTCGAGGTGATCGGCGGCCATCGCTGCTCCTACCACGCTCCCGTCGCCTCCAATCCGTTCTACCGCGGCCTCGGCCTGCCGTCGGCGAGCATGGGCTGCTCCTTCTGCCAGGTGCCCGACATGAAGAGCTCCCGCTGGCGGGTCAAGGATGCGGCGGCCTTCACCGTGAGGCAGATCGCGGCGCTCAGCCGCCAGCGGCCCGCGAAAGGCGGCGAGACGCGCCTCAACCTGTGCGGCTACGAGCTGTGGCGGCGCCTCGAGGAGCTCGCCCGCGCCTTGGTCCGCGAGGGCGTGCGCGGCGTCGAGCTCGATTTCATGCCCCGGCTCGACGAGGTGCTCGCCGCGCGGGTCGCCATCGAGCGCGTCCTGCCGCTGCTGGCGGGCAACGGGATCTCCCTGCGCATCAACGGCCTGGGTGTCGAGAACTTCTCGCCGGACGAGAACGCGCGCCTGCACAAGGGCATCACGGCCGAGCAGGTCCATGAGGCGTCCGCCTTCCTGACCGCCTGCTCCGAGCGCTGGCCCGGGACCTTCCGGCTGCCGTTCGGTGGGCTGGGCATGATCCTGTTCACGCCCTGGACGACGCTGAAGGACCTGCGCGTCAACCTCGACAACATCGAGCGCTGCCCTTTGATCGACCGCCCGTTCGCGCTCAGCCGGCGGCTGATGCTGTTCCCGGGCGCGCCGGTCACCTTGCTCGCCGAGCGGGACGGCCTTCTCGCGAAGACGCACGACGGCCTCTTCTACAACGCCGGCTGCAAGATCGACGCCGACAAGAACGACCTCCCCTGGCGCTTCGCCCGGCCGGAGGTCGCGGTGCTGTGGAGCCTCGCCCGCCGGATCTCGTCGGACCGCTACAACATCCCCGACGACGACCCCGTCAAGCGCGCCGCCGCGCCCTTCGTCGACCGGCCCGGGAGGGCGCCGTTCGACCCCCTCCCGCTGTTCCGGGAGGCCGTCGACGCCATCGAGCGCCGCCCGAAGACCGCCTCGCCGCTCGAGCTGCTCGCGCTCCTGCGCGCGCCCTAGCGGCGGCGGGCGACGGCGCGCAGGCTCGCCTCGAGGTCCTTGATGATGTCCACGGGGCTCTCGAGCCCGATGGACAGGCGTATGCCGCGGTTCTCCTTCATCGGGCCGTGGCCGGCGTAGGCCGAGTGCGTCATCCCCGAGGGGAGCTCGATCAAGGTCTTGGTGTGGCCGAGGCTGACGGCCAAGGTCACGCAGTAGGCGTTCTGCGCGACGTGGTCGACGAACTTGACCGCGTCGATCTTCCTCTCGTCGAGCTTGAAGTAGATCATGTTGCCCGGCGCGAAGCCCCCGTCGAAGTCGCGCATCTGGCGCAGCGCCAGGCCGTGCTGCGGGAAGGAGTCGAGCCCGGGGTAGCGGACGGTCGCGACCAGGGGATGGTTCTGGAGGTAGCGGGCGACGTGCAGGGCGCTGTACTGCTGGCGCTTGATGCGCAGCGGGATGGTGGGCACGCCGTAGACCAGGATGGCCCACGCGGCCTTCGGCGAGAGGATGCCGCCGAAGTCCTTGCGGTAGCTCGCCAGCAGAGGGAAGACCTCCTTGGAGCAGCACACCGCGCCCCCGACCTCGGTGCCGAAGCCGCCGATGTTCTTGGTCAGGGAATGGAGCGTGACGTCGATGCCGTGCTCGATCGGGCGCTGGCCGAAGGGCGTGGCGAAGGTGTTGTCGATGACCGTGAAGATCCTCCGCTTGCGGCCCTTGTTGGCCTTGGCCGCGGCGTCGGAGACGGCGCGCAGGTCCACGAGGTCCAAGGTCGGGTTGACCGGGGACTCGAAGTACAGCGCGCGCGTGCGGGAGTTGACCGCCTTCGCCACCGCCTTGGCGTCGGTGAAGTCGACGCGCCGCACCTTGATGCCGAGCTTCGGATACCAATTGGTGAACAGGGAATGCGTGCAGCCGTACAGCAAGGTGTGCGCGACGACCTCGTCGCCCGACTGGAGCAGGCAGCCCAGCGCCGCCGAGACGGCGGCCATGCCGGAGGCGAAGGTCAGGCAGGCGTCGGCGCCCTCCATCGAGGCGATCTGGCTCTCCAGGAGGCCGCGCGTCGGCTCCTCGAGTCGGTCGTAGATGTAGATCGGCGCCTCGCTCTCCTTGCGGAACGCGCCGAACTCGTTGAAGCCGCGGGCCGCGCGCTTGACCGACTCCAGGCGGAAGGTCGTCGACGCGGTGAGGGGCGGCACCACGTGATGGGCGTAGTCCCACCGCGGGGTCTTGGCCGCGCCGTGCACGATGCGGGTCGTCTTCTTGTAGCCGGCGGCGTTGTTGGCCATGGTGGCTCCTTATTTCCCGGCGGGGGTCAGCGGCGGGTGGCCGGGAGGCAAGGTCATGGCCGAGGCGGCGGCGACGGGCGCGTGGCAGGACTGCGCGCGCTTCTTCAGGCCGTAGCTCGCGGCGCCGCACAGGAAGCCGCCCAGGCCGACGACGGCCAAGGTCCAGCCCACGGCCTGGCCCGCGCGTCTGACCCAGACCCCGTCCTTCTCGACCGAGCGCAGGACCCAGACGCCGAGCGCGGCGATCGCCGCCATCAACGCCGTGCTCAAGGCTCCGCAGCCGTGGCCGGTCGCGCAGCCTCCCGCCGTCGTGCCGCAGGCGGCCGAAGCGCTCGCGGGGATGAGGACCAAAGCCGTCAAGATCAGTCGCGTCATGTGAGACCTCCGTTTCGGTCTGACTAAGCAACGTTCCGGCCTCCGGGCCGTATCGTTGCTAATATATACGCGCATGATGCCAAAAGAGCACGGGGCCTGGGCCATCCTGATCGCGCCGATCGTGGTCGGCCTGATCGCCGCCCCCGCCGTGTCCCCGGCCGCCGCCGCGCTGTTCGTCCTCGGCTCGCTCGCGGTGTTCCTGTCGCGCACCCCGATGCAGGCCCTTCTGGCCAGGCCCGGCGACCGCCGGGCCTGGGGCTGGCTGGCTTTCTACGCGGCCCTGGCCGCGGGCGCCTTCCTGCCCCTGATCGTCGTGCTGGACTGCTGGAAGCTCCTGTACTTCGCCGTGCCCTCCGCCGTCCTGCTGGCCCAGAACCTCCACATGAACCGGTCGGGCCAGCGCTTCAGCGCCTTCAACGAGGCCGCCGGCGTCTTCGGCCTGTGCCTGGGCGCGCCCGCCGCCTACTACGCGGCCTCCTTCACCCTCGACGCCCGGGCCTGGACGCTGTGGCTGCTGTGCTCGCTCTACTACCTCGGCCCCATCTTCTACGTGAAGATGGCCGCCCTCCAGCATCGCGCCGCCGGCGACCCCGCGGCCGTGCCCGCGATCGCCGTGATGGGCCGCCGCTCGACGGTCTACCACGCCCTGACCTTGGCCGCCGTCGCCGCCTGGGCCGCCGCCGGCGGGGTCCCCTTCGTCGTCGCCATCCCGTTCGCCGCCGCGCTGGCGAAGACCGTCCTGCGAGGCCGGCGCCCGCCCGCCCGCGTCGACTTCAAGGCGCTCGGCTACTCGGAGATCGCCTACTCCGTCGTGTTCGTCATCGTGATGGGCTTCGCCTTCGCGTGACGGGCGTTTCTCATCCACGCCCCGAATGACTCGCGCGCCGAAAGTGTAGTAGGATTGCGGGGCGCAAAACCCGGTCCGCACGGAGCTCCCATGAACACTTTCTGGTCTGAGATCGAAGCCGTCATCGAGAAGAAGTCCCTCCTGAAGCACCCCTTCTACCAGGCCTGGACCGCCGGCACGCTCACGCGCGAGGACCTCGCGCACTACGCCCAGCAATACTACAAGCAGGAAGCCCGCTTCCCGCGCTTCGTCAGCGCCGTGCACTCCAACACCCCCGACCTGGCGACGCGCCAGATGCTCCTCGAGAACCTGACCCACGAGGAAGCCGGCGCGGACAACCACCCCGAGCTGTGGCTGCGCTTCGCGGAGACCGTCGGCGCCGACCGCGCCTCCGTCCTCGGCGCCGAGGCCCACGCCGGCACGACGAAGTGCGTGGAGACCTTCGACCGCCTGTCCCGCGGCTCCTGGCAGGCCGGCCTGGCCGCGCTCTACGCCTACGAGGCGCAGCAGCCCGCCGTCGCCAAGACCAAGATCGAGGGCCTGAAGTCGAAGTACGGCCTCGACTCCAAGAACGCCCTCGGCTTCTTCTCGGTCCACGAGACCATGGACGCCTGGCACTCGGCGTCGGAGAAGCAGGTCCTCGTCGCCGAGCTGGAGAAGAACCCCGCCCTCGGCGCCGAGATGAAGGCCGCGGTGTCCGACGCCTGCGACGCGCTCAACGCCCTGCTCGACGGCGTGTGCGAGGCGCGCGGCATCATGGCGTGCGCGACGGCCTGATCCCCGGACCTCGTCACTAAAGGTGACCGCCGCGGTCACGCGGCGTAAACATCGAACTGGTTTAGTCTACGGGCGATGACCAACGCCCCCGGGGATCCCGGCTCGACCGCCCCGCTCGACGAGCTCGAGCGGCTGAAGATGTCCGAGGCGCGCCTGCGCTCGGTCATCGAGGCCGCCCCCAACGCGATGGTCATGATGGACCGCGCGGGGAGGATCGTCCTGGTCAACGCCCAGGCCGAGAAGGTGTTCGGCTACGGCCGCGCGGAGCTTCTCGACCGGCGGATCGAGATCCTCGTCCCTCCTCGCTTCCGCACGGCCCATCCCGGGCACCGCGCGGGCTTCCACGCGGAACCGCGCGCCCGACCCATGGGCACGGGGCGCGACCTGTACGGCCTGCGCAAGGACGGCACGGAGGTCCCCATCGAGATCGGGCTCAGCCCGATCGGGACGTCGGAAGGCCTCGTCCTGGCCTCGATCATCGACATCACCGAGCGCAAGAAGCTCGAGGAGCAGGCCAGGGAGAGGGCCCGCCTCGAGGCCGCCCAGGAGGAACTCGAGGCGTTCTCCTATTCCGTCGCCCACGACCTGCGGGCCCCCTTGCGACACATCGACGGCTTCATCCAGATGCTCGGCGCGAACACCGCGGGGAAGCTCGACGACCGCGGCCGGGACCTGATGGACAAGATCTCCCGCGCGGCCAAGAGGCTGGGCGCGCTGATCGACGAGCTCCTCGAGTTCTCCAAGACGGCGCGCATCGAGATGCGCCGGGAGCCCGTCGACCTCGGGGCGATCGTCGCCGACGTCATCGCCGAGTTCCAGCCGGAGCTCAAGGACCGCGCCGTGGAGTGGCGGGTCGCCGCGCTGCCGAAGGCGGTGGGCGACCCGGGGATGATCCGGCTCGTCTTCGCCAACCTGATCGGCAACGCGCTCAAGTTCAGCCGCGGCCGCGCTCCAGCGGTCATCGAGATCGACGCCCGCGACAGCAAGGCGGACGGCTGGGTGATCCGCGTCCGCGACAACGGGGTGGGCTTCGACATGCGCTTCTCCGCCAAGCTCTTCGGCGTGTTCCAGCGGCTGCACGGCATGGAGGAGTTCGAGGGATCGGGCATCGGCCTGGCGCACGTCCGCCGCATCGTCGCCAAGCACGGCGGTCAGACCTGCGCCGAAGGCGAGGTCGGCAAGGGGGCCGCGTTCTATTTCACGCTTCCGGCGCCCGACAAGACGGAGGAGACATGACCGGTCCCGGCAAGATATTGCTGGTCGAGGACGACCCCGGGGACGCCGAGATGACCCTCCATGTCCTGACGCGCGAGGCGGGGATCACCCAGGAGGTCGTCGTGGCGCGCGACGGCGCCGAGGCGCTCGACTACCTCAAGCGCGAGGGAGCCTTCGCCGGCCGCACGTCCGGGGACCCGGTCGTCGTCCTGCTCGACATCAAGCTGCCCAAGCTCGGCGGCATCGAGGTGCTGCGGGAGATGAAGGCCAGCGAGCGCCTGAAGGCGGTCCCCGTCGTGATGCTGACCTCCTCCCGGGAGCCCGCCGACGTGACCGAATGCCACCGGCTCGGCGTCAACGCCTACGTCGTCAAGCCGGTCGAGTTCGAGGATTTCCGCGCGGCGGTGAAGACCGTCGGCGTTTTCTGGGCCCGGCTCAACGAACGTCCGCGGCGGCCCTAGGGCAGGTTCCACAGGTGGTGCCACTGCGGACGCAGGAACACCTCCTTGACCGCGCGGCGGGCGATCGCCTCGAAGCGCAGCGCGCGGGCGGCGGGGATCGTCTTCACCTTCCCGACCGGCGTCGCGGGCTGAAGGTACAGCGGCAGCGGGTGCGGGGCGCGGCGCACGAGCTCGACGACGGTCTTCCACTCGTCCTCGGTCGCGCGGTCGCTCAGGACGACCTTCACGAACGCGCGCGGCGGCAGGACGCGGATGAAGTCGCGGTGGGCCCCCCAGGTGTCGCGGCCCGTCGAGGACGGGAGCTTGATGTCCATGGCGACGAGGTCGCACAGCGGCGCCAGCGCGGACATGGGCACGGGCAAGGTCCCGTTCGTCTCGAGGTGGTTCTCCAGGCCCTTCTTGCGGGCCCAGCGCATCAGCGGCATCAGGAACTGGGGATGGAGCAGGGGCTCGCCGCCGGTCCAGGAGATGGCGCGGTGGGCCCGCGCGTGGGCGAGGGCTTCGATCTCGTGTTTGACATATTCGGCGGACCGCACGAGTCCTGAAGGGATCGGGATGGTGTCGGGCTCGTCGCAGTAATCGCAGGAGAGGTTGCAGCCGCCGAGACGGACGAAGATCTGCCGCTCGCCCAGGCGAGGGCCTTCGCCCTGGAGCGAGGAGAAGATCTCGACGAGACGGGCGCGGGACTCGTCGGACAGTTTGAGCGTCGCCGGGGTCACAGGGCGGGATCCGGAAGGCGGGCTTCGCGGAAGCCCTTGGCGCGGAGCTTGCACGAGTCGCAACGGCCGCACTGACGGGCGCCGCCGGCGTAGCACGACCAGGTCAAGCGGAGAGGGGCGCCGACGCGGGCGGCCAGCTGAACGACGCCCTTCTTGTCGAGGCGCAGAAGAGGGGCGAGTATCCGCAACGGCTTGCCTTCGGAGCCGCGCTTCGTGCCTTCCCTGGCGACCTTGCCGAAGGCGTCGATGAACGGGGGGCGGCAATCGGGGTAGCCGGAATAGTCCAACGCATTCGCGCCGATGACGATGGCGGAGGCGCCGACGGCGTCCGCGAGGGAGACCGCCAACGACAAAAAGATGGTGTTTCGTCCCGGCACATACGTCGACGGAACGCCGCCGGTGCCGATCTTTTTCAACGGCGTGTCCGGGATTCGAAGGGACGAATTAGTCAAAGACGAGCCCTGGAGCCACGGCAGCGAGATGGAAACCTCATGGAGCCGTACCTCCGCGGCCCGCGCTACCGCGCGGGCCGCGGAAAGCTCTTTGACGTGCCTTTGGCCATAACGGATCGATAAAGCGATGACGGAAGAGTACTCGCTCTTGGCCCAGTACAACGCCGTCGTGGAGTCCAAGCCTCCCGACAGAAGAACAACGGCGACGCCTTTCTTCTTCACCACTACGCTTTCTTCTCCGGGAACTTGCCTTCCAACGCCTCTTTACAGATCCTCACCACATCGGCGCTGAAGTTTCCCTTTTCGATCATCCAGGCGAAATATCCCCGATCCGCTCTGACCACCTCGCGGATGGTCTTGCCCTTGTGCTTGTTGCCGAATCCAAAAGCGGCTTCGCCGTTTTTCCAAACAAATTTACCTTCAACGTCAACCCTACTTGGATCGATCTGATTGCACCAGGCTTCGATGCCGGCCACATCCTTGGGCAGGTCCGTGTACCTCTCGATCTGCGCCCACAGGATCTCGGCGGTGGCGCGAACGTCGGCCTCGGCGCGATGCGCGCCCGAGAGATCCTTCCCGCAATAGAACTTATAGGCGGCGGTGAGGTCGCGGCGCTCCTTGCGCTGGAAGATCGTGAACGAATCGACGACTCTTTTTCCCGCCTCGGGCCACTCCGCGCCGAAGCGCTTGAACTCCGCCGTCAGCAGGGGGATGTCGTATTTCGCGGCGTTGAAGCCGGAGAGGTCGGCGTCCTTGAACATCTCGAGGATCTTGGGGGCGAGGTCGGAGAGGCGGGGCTGGTCTTTGACCATCTCGTCGGAGATGCGGTGGATCGCGGTGGCCTCGGGCGGTATCGGCACGCCGGGGTTGACGAGGGAGGAGAACACGGACTCCGACCCGTCGGGCTCGCGCCTCAGTATGCAGATGTCGACGATGCGGTCCTCGAGGGGGTTGACGCCGGTGGCCTCCAGGTCGAAGATGCAGATGGCGCGGTCGAGCTTGATCATTTGGGCGGCTCCTGGGAGACGGGGGCGGTGGACACGGCGGGGGCTTCGGTGACGGTGGTCGTCGAGACCGCGGCGGTCGGCGGGACGACGAGGAAGGCGCGCGGGGCCGCGGTGGAGGTCTGCGGCGGCTCGTACTTCGCGTCCTTCGGCCGGCACTCGTAGACGAGGTGCTGGAAGGGCGCGATCTTGAAATGGTCCATGCCCTTGTCGAGGCTGGTGGCGATGTCCGTGCCGGCGTAGGAGATGTCCGCGTCCTGGCGCAGATACTCGTCGACGATCTGGGGCGCGAGCAGCTTGCCGCAGTTGCGGCGCATGCGGCGCAGGGCGTCGCGGCGCCGGCCGGAGACGAACCAGCCCCAGCCCTCCACCGAGTAGCGGACGTTCCCCCCGCCCATGTCGACGAAGCCGACCTCCTTGATCGGCCCCTTGCGCGGCTTGCGGCGCTCGACCGTCTCGGCCACGCAGGACGAGAGGACCAGGAGGGCCAGCAGGGGCAGGGTCTTCCTCATTTCAGCGCCCTCAGAGGGGCCGCGGAAGGCTCCGCCGCCGGCTCGCCCCCGGTGAGCCGCTCCGCGCAGCGCTTGCCGTCGAGGATGGTCTCCTCCATGAAGGAGTACTTCCAGCCGCCGTAGCGGCCGATGGACTCGACGCCGAGCGAGGCGAGGTGGCGGAAGATCGTGTTCACCGCGGGCGTGCGGGCGCGGTCGTAGACGACGTAGCCGACCGGCACCGGCATCCAGATCTTGGCTGATATCTCGTCGCTGCGGCGCAGCAGGCCCGCCTCGCGCAGGCCCTTGATCATGTCCGCCTCGAGCTTGTCGCGGTCCACGCGCGTCCCGCCCGGGCGCGTCGCCTCGAGATACAGCGCGGCGTGCCCCTCCGGGGCGAGGTGCGGGGAGAAGTTGCTCGAGTAGCCGACACGATAGAATGGAAATCGCTTTTCCGGGTAATAGATCCAGTGCTTGTCCGCCGGGGCGGGACGGTCGATCCCCACGTTGAGGTTCCAGACGGTGTTCCAGCGCAGGTCGCCTCTCGCGGCCTTCACGCCCGCGGGCAGCGGCTTAGCGAGGTCCAGGAACGCGTTCAAGGGAAGGGTGTTCACCAGGCGCTCGTAGCGCACCTCGCCGAGGCCGCGCACCGAGGCGACCTTCTCGCGCAGGTCCACGGCCAGGACGGGGCTGTCCACGCGCACGACGCCGGGCTCCAGGCGGTCGGCGAGCGCGTCGGGCAGGGACTGTATGCCGCCGCGCACGGGATAGCGGAAGGTCGCGTTGTAGCCGAACAGGGCGTTGCCGTCGGTGAGGGCGCCGTATAGGACCTCGGAGGCGGTCGGCTTCGGCACGAAGCGGCCCTGCCACTCGGTCGTCAGCTTCGAGAGCGGCGTGCGCCAGAGCTTCTCGTTGTACGGGCGCATGAAGCGGCGCGTGATCCCGTCGCCGAACGTCGCCCGGCACCAGGACAGGAAATCGGGGTTTCGATCCAAGGGCGTCGGCCGGTGCACGGTCTCGAGGAACCCCGCGACGCAGTCCGCGACGGTCTCGGGCGGCAGCCCCTTCGTGTTCGCCTGGAAAGGATAACGGGTGAACGCGCCCTGCGAGTAGATCCACGCCTTTCGCTCGTGCGCGGCGACGTTGTCCTTGAGCAGGTCGAGGATCAGGGATTTCCCGTAGGGGTCGTGCAGGTGCAGCAGATGGCCGGTGTAGTCGAAGGTGAACCTGCCCGTGGTCACCGAGCCGGCCGTGCCGCCGACGCGGTCCTTGGCCTCGACGACGAGGCGGGAGCGCACGCCCCGCTCGCCGAGGTGATACGCGGCCGAGAGGCCCGCCAGGCCGCCGCCGAGGACGAGGACGTCGACCTTCATCGCATCTCGACGAGCGCCATGCGGCGCCCGACCCAGCCGACCAGGAGCGCGACCAGCGCGTAGACCGCGATCGCGCCGCGCAGCGGCAGCTGCGTCACGAGGAACGCGCAGAAGCTCAGGAACGCCGCGGCCGCGCCGGCCATCAGCACGACCTGCCCGCGCTCGAACCCCATCTTCTCGAGGCGCAGCGCGAAGTGGTCCTTGGAGCCGAGGAACGGGGACTTGCCCTGGTTGAGGCGCAGGAGGCTCACGAAGAAGGTGTCGAAGGCGGGCACGAAGAGTATCAGCAGCGGCGCGAAGACGCCCGCGTCGTTGACGTCGGAGTAGCGCGTGCCGAGCGAGATGCCCGCGAGCAGGAAGCCGATGAGCAGGCTGCCGCTGTCGCCCATGAAGATCTTGCGCTTCCTCGACAGGTTCCACGGCAGGAACCCGATCGCGGCGCCCGCCAGGGCGGCGGAGGCGAAGTTGACGTAGAGCTCCTCGGTCGGCAGGGAGATCATCAGGAAGCCGAGCGCGGCGATCGCCGCCTGGCTCGCGGACAGGCCGTCCATGATGTCGACGATGTTGAAGGCGTTGGTCACGCCGACGATCCAGACGCCGGTCACCACCGCCGCGACGTAGGCCGGAGACAGGAAGCGCATGCGCAGGCCGAACAGGATGAGCAGGGCCGCGGCCAGGATCTGCACGAGGAACTTGGGCTTGTAGTCCACGCCCTCGGGGCGCTTGAGGTCGTCGATGAGGCCGAGGGCGAAGATCAGCGAGCCGCCGAGGACCAACGCGCGCAGGTTGTACAAGGTGCCGGTCGGGAAGTTCGTGGTCAGGCGCAGCAGCAGCATCGTCGCCATGAAGCCCAGGTAGATGGCCACGCCGCCGAACACCGGGGTCGGCTCCTTGTGCGTCTTGACCGCGGAGCCCGGCGTGTCGAGCACGCCCAGGCGCACCGACAGCAGGCGCACGAGCGGGGTCATGAAGAAGGACACCCCCGCCGAGCAGATGAAGGAGGTCAGCAGCAGGCCCGTGTAGCTCTTCACAGGCGCCCCACGACGCAGCCGCGGCCCGTGAACTCCGTCTTCAGCGTGTCCTCGAGGCCCTTCCAGTTGACGGCCCCGGCGGGCGTCAGCGAGCCCAGGCCCGGTCCGAGGCGCGCGGCCTCGCGCGGGACGATCAGCACGCGGGTGAAGCCGTCGGCCCGCAGCGACGAGAGCAGCGCCGCGGGGTCGGCGGACTCGTTGGCGCGGCGGACGAAGAGGTTGGGCATGTGCACGGTGCTGGGGAGGTGGGCGGCCGGCAGATAATAGCCGCGCTGCTCCCCGACGACCAGTATTTTATCATTCTCGACGGCGTTGCCCCGGAGCCAGTCCGCGCAGGAGTAGTAGTCCAGGCGGCGCGTCAGGAACGCCTCGCGGCTCTCGAGCCCGAAGGCCGTCGACCCGGAGCCGAAGGTCGAGTGGACGAACACGAACAAAAACAGGTGCGCGAAGGTCATGACCCCGAGCGCGCCCGCGATGACGACGCGCGACCAGCGGTCGAGCACCCCCCACAGGGCGACCAGGCCGCAGGCGCCCAGCAGCGCCATGACCGGCACCAGGACGGTCAAAAAGCGCAGGACGACCCCGCTCGAGAACCACGCCGCGCCCCACAGGAAGCAGAACAGCAGCAGCCCGCGCAGGCTCCGGTTCTTCGACGCCGCCCAGGCGCCGAGCGGCAGGAGCCACAGCGAGATGTCCCAACCCAGGTCGCCCAGCACGTCCATGCCGCCGCCGAAGCGCAAGGGATTGCGCAGCAGGAGGATCGGCAGCGAGATGAGCGAGTGGAAGAACCCGCCGATGTGGCCGTACTCGGTCAGCACGCTGAAGTAGCCCGCGGCGAGCTCCGCGTTCCAGCCGGTGCCGGTGTTCTCGAACCACTTGTACAGGAACGGGAACACGGGGTTTCGCACGCACACCCAGTTCTTGATCAGCCATGGCGCGAACAGGGCGCTGACGATCGCCGTGAACAGGACCAGGTCGACGGCCCGGTCCTTGCGACGGTCGAACGCGAAGCCCCAGAGCAGCCGCAGGCCGAAGGCCGCCGCGCCGATGCCCGCGTAGTACTTGGTGCCGAGCGCCAGGCCGGTGAAGATGGCCGACAGGATCAGCCAGCCCCGCGGTCCGCCCCCCTCCGGCGCCAGCCGCCGCCAGCGTTCGAAGGACAACGCGGCCGCGGTGACCCACAGCATGACGAGAGGCTCGACGTAGGTCGTCGACGACATCAGCAGCAGCGCCGAGTGCGTGGCGATGAAGATCGCGGCCAGCGCCACCGCGCTCATCGGCGCCTCGCGGCGGCCGAGGGAGAACACCCACCAGATCGAGAGCACCATCGACAGCCACATGTACATCTGCGCCAGCAGGTCGCTCCCGAGCAGCAGCGCCAGGGAGAACAGCATCTCCCCGTTCTGCGGGAAATGGGCGTAGACGATGCCGGGCGGGGCGAACAGCCGCCCCTCGCGCAGGTAGGCCTGGGGCAAAGCCAGGTGATAGACGAGGGAGTCGTACTGGTGCGGCGGCACGAGGCACATCCACAGCGCGGCCAGCAGCGGCAGGGCCACCGCCGCGGCCGCGAGCGGGCGCTCGCGCAGCAGGCTCTGGTCGGGCGCCAGCGAGGCGAGCGCCGGCTTGAGCTCCGCGTAGCCGATCAGCCACAGCGCGGCGAGCAGGGCCGAGGCGGCCCAGGGCTTGAACAGGCCCAGCGCGCCGAGGAGGAAGCCGCCGAGGGCGAGAAGGCCGAGCCCCAAGGTCATGCCGCACAAGGTCTTCTGCGACTCGCTCATGTCGCTGAGGCCCAGCTTCCCGGCGAGGACGCGGCCGGAGCCGGTGGCGAGGAGTATGGTCAGCGCGAGGAGCACGAAGGGCACGCAGCCGGGCCGCAGCGCCACCCAGAGGGAATCGGCCGCCGACAGCGCGCCGAGCCCCGCCGTCAGCAGCGCGAAGGCCGCCGCGGCTCGGCTCATTTAGCGGTCTTCGGCTCGAACAGCGCGAACTTCATGACGCCCAGGCGCTGCAGCACGTACTGGCCCAGGCACCACATCGCCGACAGCCCGTACTCGCAGGAACGCACGAAGTTGATCGACGAGGCCTCCGCGAAGTAGCGCGCGGCGACGGGCACGTCGCCCAGGCGCTGCTTCAGGTAGGCGGCCTGGATCAGGAACTGCTGGTCGAACACGAAGTCGTCGGAGTTGTCCTCCCACGGGATCGTCTCGAGGCACTTGCGCGAGTAGGCGCGCAGGCCCGAGTGCCACTCGCCGAGGTTCTGGCCGGTGACGGAGTTCTCGAACATCGTCAGCAGGCGGTTGAAGACATACTTGTACACCGGCATCCCGCCGCTCAAGGCCTCCCAGCGGGTGCGGATGCGGTTGCCGCAGACCATGTCGCAGATGTCGTGGGTGATCAGGTCCGACATGATCGGCACGAGGCGGGCGTCGTACTGGTAATCGGGGTGGACCATGATCACGACGTCGGCGCCCTTGCGCAGCGCCTCGGTGTAGCAGGTCTTCTGGTTGCCGCCGTAGCCCTTGTTGGTCGCGTGCTGGATCACGGTCAGGCCGAGCTTCCTGGCGAGCGCGACGGTGCCGTCCTTGGAGCAGTCGTCGACGAGGATGACCTCGTCCACCGACCCGGGAGGGATGTCCTTGATGGTGCGCTCGAGCGTCTTCTCCGCGTTGTAGGCGGGCATGACGACGATGACTTTGGGCTTGGCCATGAGGCCCACATTATAGGAAATGGAGGGGCGGTCTCAGGCGGCCCGAGGGTCAGGCCAGGGCGTCTTTCAGGCCTTCGGCGAGCGGACGGGGCCTGAGGCCCAGCTCGGCGAAGACCGCGGCGTAGTCCGCGTCGTGGGCGCTCTGAACGGCGCCGGTCACGTTGCTGACCGACAGCGGCGGCGAAGCGAGGAAAAGCCCCAGGACGCGCGCGATCCCCATCGCCGCCCAGTACGGGAGATGGACCTTGAGCGGCTTCTTGCCCAAGGAAGCTCCGATCATGTCGATGAGCCCGGCCAAGGTGACGCTCTGGGGACCGCCGACGGCGTAGGTCTTCCCGATCGTCCTCGGCTCGGCCAGGCAGCCGGCGACGACGGCGCACACGTCGTCGGCGTGAACCGGCTGGAAGCGGACCGACCCGTCGCCGATCACCGGGACGAACGGCGCGGAGACGGTCACGCGCGCGAGCTTACCGAACACCCCCGGATCGTTCGGCCCGTAGACGAGGCTCGGCACCAAGGTCGTGACCTCGAGCCCGGAGGCGGCGAAGGCCTCGTCGGACCGCGCCTTGGTCTCGCCGTAGGCGCCGCGCCGCTCCAGGCGCGAGGCCTGGCTGCCGATGTTGATCACGCGGCGCACGCCCGCCGCCCGGCACGCCTCGATGAGGTTGTGCGCCCCGCCCACGTTGACCGCGACGATGTCCGGCTCGTCGCCTTTGCGCGCGGCCAGGTGCACGACGGCGTCCGCGCCGGCCGCCGCGGCCTTCAGCGAGGCGGCGTCGGTCATGTCGCCTTGGACGAGCTCGATGCCCGCCGGGAGCAGGCCTTTCGCGCGCGCCGCGTCGCGCACGAGGCAGCGCACGGCGTATCGGTCGACGAGAAGGGACGCCAGGCGCCGGCCGATGAAACCGGTCGCGCCTGTGATCAGAACCGTTTTCTTCGTCTCGGTCACGATCGCAATCCTATCATTATCCGCCGTAGCGCCGAACTCGCACCGGTGCGAGTCGCCCCGCCGCCGCGACTATCCTTGAGGATAGTCAGGACCCGGACGGGCGGCTGGCGAGCAGGAAGGCGTTCATGCCGAGCTCGAAGGAGTGGACGTCCTCGACGACGAGGCCCGCCTCGCGCGCCCAGGAGGCGAGGGCCTCCGGGGAGACGTCGAAATCCTTGTGCTCGCCGGGCTCCACGTCGCGCACCAGGCCGGTGTGCACGAGTCCATCGTGGACCATGATGCCGAGCTTGGTCGGGGTGGTCACGATGAGGCGGCCGCCGGGCGCCAGGCAGCGGCGGACCTCGCTCAGGACGGCCTTGGGGTCGGCGATGTGCTCGAGCACGGCCAGTATCGTGATCTGGTCGAGGAAGCCGTCGGCGAAAGGCAGGTTCTTGGTGATGTCGGCCTTGAGCAAGGTGATGGTCCCGTCCTGGCCGTCCTCGACGGTGATGTCGAGGCCCCAGCTCTCGTCGGCCAGGCCGCGGACCTTCGTCAGGAAGTGGTGGTCGAAGCGGCAGCCGAGGTCCGCCATGCGCCGGCAGCGGCGCAGGTGCGGGACCACCTCGCGGTAGCGCAGGGAGTGGATCAGGTTCTCGATCAGGTTGTGAAGGGCCATCTCATCTCCTCAGGCGCCAGACCCGCAGCCAGGGGCCCATCGTGGTCCCGGGCTCGGACGGGAATTCGCGGACCAGGTCGGCGCCGGCTGCGAGCTCCGCGAAGAAGGTGGCGAGCTCGCGGGCGCGGCGGGGGTCGGCGCCGAAGCTCGAGGTGACGACCCAGCGCGCGCGCACCGCGCGCACCGGGTCGAGGCCCGGGCGCACGTCGAGGAAATCCCCGTCGGCCTGAGAGGCGGCGACGTGGCGCGGCGAGGAGAACAGGTCCCCCGCCGAGCGCTGGATGCGGTAGACGCGCCAGCCGCCGCCGGGATGACGGTCGGCCATCGCGCGCCAGAGCCTCGAGCGCGGGGAGCCCGCGGCCGCGGTGCGGGAGGCCAGGTCCTCGCACTGCTCCTTCGACGGGGTCGCGCGCGGCGAGGCGTGGGGCAGGTCGAGGAGGATGGTCTCGCCCGAGGGGATGTTCGCCGTCATCCAGGCTTCCGCCTGCGCGCGCGTGTCCGGCAAGGTCAGGTCGGCGACGTAGCGCCACGAGAGGAACAGCCCGGGGGCCAGGACGAGGGCCGCGGCCGCCGCCCGCCGCCAGGGCCTCGTCCCGCCGAGCAAAGTCAGGCCCTCGCTCGACAGGAGGGCCAGCGCCGGGAACACGCCGAGCAGGTAGCGCTGCCAGCCCCCGTCGGGGCTCCCGGACAGGACCAGGTAGTACGCCGCGACCGGGACGGCCAGGAGGATGGCGCGGCGCGTCCGGCGCCACGCCAGCACGGCGAGCCCGATCACCGCCGCCGCCCCCGCGGGGGAGCCGTCCCCGCCGTAGGTCCAGAGGTTGTAGGCCACGGTCTTCGCCATCGCCGCCGCGTCGTGCGGGCGCAGGCGGCCCAGGTCGGCGTAATCCGTCCAGTCGGCGGCGAAGCGGGAGAAGTCGAGCGCGATGAAGGGAGAGCCGACGACGAACGCGGCGGCGGCGAAGGCCGCGGCTTGGAGGAGCCAGGTCCAGTACGGCGGCCCGCCCTCGCGCAGCAGCCAGGCGAGCGGCAGGAGCAGCGCCAACGGCGCGGCGGTGTATTGGGTCGAGCAGGCGGCGCCGACGAGCGCGCCCGCGGCGAACAGCCAGCCGCGCGCCCCGCCCGCCTGGAAGCGCAGGGCGCAGGCCCAGGCGCCGGCGGCGAAGAGCAGCATCAAGGAGTCGGGCTTGGCCGCGTGGGCCAGCTCGACGAGCACCGGGGAGAAGGCCAATATCAACGCGCCGTACGGCCAGCGCGTCCGGTCCTCCGCGCGCTCCGTGCGCGAGACGACGACGAGCGCTCCCAGCGACGCCGCCGCCGCGACCACGCGCGCGATCAGGTAGAAGCCCGTCGGGGCGAAGCCGTACAGCGCGGCGAAGTCCAACGCGGACTTGCGCAGGCCGAAGACCGACCACGCCCCGAACCACAGACCGTACAGCCCGGCGAGCATGGTCGGCCACACCGTCGGGTACTTGAACGAGTGCGGCCGCAGGCTGCCGCTGCCGAAGGACACCGCCATGTTGACCAGGTGCGGCTCGTCGGCGTTGTAGGTGTGGGGCAGGCCGTAGCCGATCTTGACGAAGCGCAGGGCCGCGGCCAGGAGCGCGCAGGCGATCAGGACCCAGGCCCAGGGCGACAGCGACTCGGCGCGCTTACGCACGGCGGCCCTCCTTCCCCCGGACCAGGGCGAGCGCGCCCGCCGACGCGAGCAGGACCAGGAACGGCTCGAGGGGCAGGCGGTAGCGCAGCGAGGTGAAGAAGACCGAATGCACGACGGTCAGATAGGCGAACAGCGCCCACACCGCTCCCCACGGCGAGGCCGCGGCGAAGGTCCCGCGCGCGCCCCACAGCGCCAGCGCGAAGACGACGGTGAAGTAGACGCCCAGCGCCCCGCGCTGCCACCACACGTGCGGGTCGTACGGGAACGGCCGCCAGAACAGGAAGGCCTTGCCGACCACGATCTTCACCGCCCCGAGCGGGTCGGCGCGCACGAGCGCGGCGGTCTTCCTGGCGAAATGGTCGCCGACGGCGATCGGGTCGGTGAGGCCCAGCGCCTGGACCTCCGCCCCCATCTCCGCCGGGTGGCGGCGCACGACCTCGCGGTCGAGGGTGAAGCCTTCATACAGGTTCCAGCCCATCAAGGTCGCGGCGGGCACGACCTTCCCGTATTTGAAATAGTTGCGCGCGGTCCACGCGGCCGACGGCGCCAGCCAGCCCGCGCCGAGCAAGGCGCAGAACAGGAAGGCGCGTTTAAGACCCTGCGCGCGCCACAGGACCAGGAACAGGAGGGCGGGATAGCCGCCGAGGACGGAACGGCACAGGACGCACAGGCCGCCCCACAAACCCCACGCGGCCAGACGCCAGGACAAGGGACGGTCCCACTCCTTCAACAGACCGACGAAGAACAACAATGTCATCGCGATGAACAAAGTCTCGGTCTGGAGATGAGGCGTGAAGAAGATGAGCGCGGGATCGACGGCGCACCACAGCGCGGCGAGCCGCGCGGTCTTATCGTCCGCCAGCCGCGAGCCGAGCCTGCGGACCAGGACGACGGAGGCCGCACCGGCGAGGCATTGGAGAAGAAGGACCGGAAGGGGATCCGGCGAGCGGAATATGCCGAGCAGCGCGGCGACGACCATCGTGTATAAAGGCGGATGCGTGGCGTCGAAGGCGGGCATCGGCAGCCAGCCGAGCCAGGACTGGGCCAGGTTGAAATAGAGGTCGCGGCCGTACACCTCGCCCAGGCCCTTGGCCACGAAGAAGGCGGTGAAGCCCAGACGCAACCCGAGCGCCAAGGCGAAGACCGCCGCGTCGTAGCGGCGCGCGCTCAGCCGTTCGAGCATCGAAGTCTCAGAAGCGTCCACAGCGCCTCGATCCCGTCGTACCAGCGGATCTTCTTGCCCTCCTCGATGCGGCGGGGGCGGTAGCTGATGGGCACCTCGAGGATGGGGATGCCGCGCAGAAGGGTCTTCGCCGTCACTTCGGGGCAGAACTCGAAACCGGTGCATTGGAGATCGAAGGACCGCAGCAAGGCGGTCTTGAACACCTTGTAGCAGGTGGGCTCGTCGGTGATCGACGAGCCGTACAGGAGATTGGTGAACACCGACACCAGGCGCCCGCCGTAGTAGTAGCGCGCGTAGGAGCGCTCGTTGCCCGCCGCCAGATGGCGCGAGCCGTACACGACCTCGGCCCGGCCCTCCTCGATGGGTAAAAGCAGTTTTGCGTAATCGGCCGGGTCGTACTCGAGGTCCGCGTCCTGGATGAGGACCACCTCGCCCGTCGCCTTGGCCAGCGCCGTCCGTATCGCCGTCCCCTTCCCCGCGTTCTTCTCGTGCTTGAGCACGACCGTGCCGGGCTTGGCCGCGGCCTTCGCCGCCTCGTAGGTGCCGTCGGTGGAGCCGTCATCCACGACGATGACCTCGAGGTCCCGCCCCGGGTTGCGTCCGTACACCGCCTCGAGGCAGGCGGCGATGGTCTTGGCTTCGTTGTAGGCGGGGATGAGGACGGAGACCTTCACTTAAACGCCGCCTTCCACTCGTCTTCCTTGAACCCGAGCAGGCCGCGGTCCTTGAGCAGCACGAAAGGCCTCTTGACCAGGCGGCCGTTCTTCGACAGAAGCGCCAGCGCATCGGCCTCTTTCATCGTCTTGAGCTTCTCGCCGATCCCCATCTCCCGGTAGACGACGCCGGAGGTGTTGAACAGGCGCTTCAGGTCTCCGGCGAAGGCGAGCATGGCCTTGAGCTCGGCCAAAGAGGGGGCCTGGTCCACGATCGGCACGCGCTGATAAGCCACCTTCCGGGCGTCGAGGAACTTCAGCGCCTGGCGGCACGTGGAGCACTTCTCGTACTCGTAGACGCGCACGGTCATGGCTTGGATTATAGCGGTCCGGACCCAATTAAGGAAGGGGGGTCCAACGGGCCTCCCCGGGAGGGACCAAAGAAGCCCCCTCCTTGGGACCTCCGGCCCCCGTCGTCCCGACGGGGAAGGGCTACACTAACCCCATGATGACTTCACCGCGCCGCGCCCTGTCCATCCTCCTGGCCGCCGCCCTTCTCCTGGGCGCGGTGCCTCCGGAAGCCCAGGCGCAGGTCGTCCGGGTCGCGTCCGGCCAGACCGGCGCCATGCCGGTCTCCCCCGTGACCGGACCGGTGACCGGGACGACGATGGCCCCCGCCCTCGGGATCGGCGCCGCGAGCCTTACTGGGACCTTGGCCGTCCCCTCCATCTCTCTCTCCCCCGTCGTCGCCCCGGCCGCCGTTTCCGCCGCCGTCCCGGTGGCCGCCGCCGCCCCGGCTCTGACCGCCACCCTCCGCGCCGCCGCCGCGGACGCCCCTAAGCTCCCCGACGCGCCCAAGGCCGCCGCCCCGGTCGAGAAGAAGACCTGGACCCAGCGCCTCGCCTCGATGCTCGGCCGCAAGCCCGCGCCCGCCGCTCCGTCCGCCGAGACCGCGAAGACCGACGCCGACAGGATGTTCGACGGCGCGTCCGAGACCGAGGCGTCGACCGAGGGCAAGCCCGTCACCGCGGGCGAGGTCAAGATCACGCACTCGTTCAAGGCCGGCCTGTCCGCCAAGCTCACCGCCCACAAGGCCCTCTCCGCCGCCAAGCGCGCCGCGACCGTGGACGAGTTCGGCGGCCCGCTCACCGAGCCGATGACCTTCCGCCAGCGCGTCGGCTACGGCCTCAAGCAAGGCCTCAACCTCGTCGGCCTCGGCGCCATCCTGGAGATGACGCTCCGCCCCTTCCTCGCCATCTTCCCGTGGCCGCAGTACATGTCCGACACCGCCCTGAGCGGCTTCGGCCGCGTCGCCCTGCTCGCCAAGTACGGTCCCAACGAGATCATCGAAGGCCTCGCCACCTCCCCCGCGACCTTCCTCGGCCTCAGCATCCCCTGGGCCGTCACCATGGAGGAGATCTCCTACCGCCTCCTCGGCTTCGGCGCCATCTTCCTCGTCTTGGCCGCGGTCAAGCCCTTCACCCGCTGGATCTCGTCCATGATCGAGGGCCTTCCCGACGCGGCCGGCGTCGTCGGCGGCGCCAAGCGCGTGCTGAAGCTCGGCGACTGGCTGTCCCACCTCGCCTTCCCCATCGCCGCGGCCCTCTCCTCCCTGAGCTTCGCCGCCGCCCACTTCGCGACCTGGGGCTTCTCCCCCTTCGTCCTCGCCCTGAACGTCATCCTCGGCCTGTACCTGGCCCACACCGCCTACCGCAGCCGCGGCCTGACCGCGCCCATCATCGCCCATCTCGTCTTCAACCTCGTCACCGTCGGCGGCCTTCTCGTCGCGCTGACCTGGTCGCCCTTCGCCGGCGCCGCCTTCGCCGTCATCGCCGGCCTGATCGGCGCGTCCTCTTTGCTCCACGGCTGGCTGACGCGCCGCAAGGAGCGCGCCTTCCGCATGAAGAACGGCGCCAAGGCCCTCGTCGCCGTCATGATGCTCGGCGGCCTCCTCTCCGTCTGGAACGACCCGACGCAGACCCGCCCCAACGAGGCCGTCTCGCGCGCCGCCATCGAACAGGTGCAGAGCAAGACCGAGGCCGCCCCCGCCCCCGTCGTCGCCGAGGCCCCGGCGGCCGTCGCCGCCGCCGTCGAGTCCCGCGAGGCGATGGTCGCCCGCGTCAAAGGCTCCGTCGTCAACGTGATCGTGCGCATGCCTCAGGGCATGGCCACCGGCTCCGGCTTCATCCTCACGCCCGACGGCGTCTTCATCACCAACGCCCACGTCGTCGGCTCGCGCCAGCCCGGACAGCTCGTCGAGGCGCGCGTCCCCGGAGTGCAGGGCGTCATGAAGGCCAAGGTCCTCGCCGTCAACCACGACAAGGACCTCGCCATCGTCCAGCTCCAGCCGCGCGCCGACGGCAAGCCCTGGCCCGTCGTCAAGCTCGCCTCCGAAGCCCCGCGCGAGGGCGCCGACGTCACCGCCACCGGCTACCCGCGCGGCCTCCCGTTCACCGTCAGCGCCGGCGTCGTCAGCGGCATGGACGGCCGCGGGAACATGTACGTCAAGCACCTGCAGACCGACGCCGCGATCAACCCCGGAAACTCCGGCGGCCCGTTGTTCAACGCCAAGGGCGAGGTGGTCGGCGTCAACACGCAGATCTACACGCAGAGCGGCGGCTCCGAGGGCCTGGGCTTCTCCATCATGGCTCCCGAGGTGGCGCACGTGATGGCGCAGTACGCCGCCACCGGCAACATCGGCACGGCCTCTCTCGGCATCATCGCCAACCTCTCCGACCCGATGGCCCCCGAAGCGGGCCTCGAGATCGAGTACATCCGCCACGGCTCGGCCGCCGAGAAGGCCGGCCTCAAGCGCGGGGACCTGATCATCGGCGTGGGCGAGGCGACCATCTCCGAGGGCGGCCAGGAGGCCGCGGGCCACATCGCGGCCGTCCTCTCCAAGATGATCCCGGGCCAGAAGACGACCATCACCGTCCTTCGCGGCGACGAGCCCGTGCAGCTCGAGCTCACCGCCGACGCGAAAGTCACCAAGGCTCCGAGCCACTAAGTTTCGTATCGTTTCGGCATGACCCGAAACCTCTGGCTCGCGGCGCTGCTCCTGTCCCCACTCCCGGTCCGCGCGGCGGAGGATCAGTACGCCGCGCTCAAGCCTCTCCTGGGCACCTGGCTCGTGGACCGCGACTGCCGGGTCTATAGAGACAAGGTCCTCGTCGTCTTCTCCCGCCAGCCCAAGAACGTCCTCGTCGAATTCCGCAGCCCGGGCAAGACCGAGGCGCTGTGGGGCAAGGCCGACATCACCTCGACCGGCGAGGAAGACCGCTACCGCGCGGTCACCGTCCTGCCGGGCAACCCGGTCCTCAAGGCGCTCGGCATCTCCTCGGTGAGCGGGAGCGTGAACGTCTCGACCGAGGACGAGGACGACGAGGACTCGCTGCCTCACAACTACATCACGAGCACCTCGAAGGTCTCCGTGCTCTCGAGCCTGCTCACCATACGGCTGCGCGAGAAGTACAAGAAGGGGACCTTCATCTTCAACGTCGAGTCGCCGATGGGCAAGCAGACCTGCCGGGGCTCGGGCGTGAAGCGGCCGGCCGCGAAGAAGCAGCCCTAGCGGGACGGCTCGCGCGCGGCGGGCTCCCGCCACAGCTTCCAGGAGCGCCAGAGGTTGATGACGGCGAGAGCCCCGAAGCCCGCCGTCATCGCCGCCGCCTCGCGGCTCTTTCCGACGGAACCCGCGTTCTGGGCCACGCCCGCCAGGCCGAGTCCGGCGTTGCCGCCCGTCGCGATCGCCTGGACCGTGAAGCTCTCCCCCTGCGCGTTGCGCGGGTCGCCGGGACGCCAGGGCCCGAACGGCGCGGGCGCGGGGGTCGAGCGGGCGAAGCGGGGGCGTGTATTGGCGTAGAGGTCCAGGTCGAGCTTGCCGGCGCGCGCGGGGCCGGCGAGGAGGAAGGCCGCGAGGGCGAGGCATGTTTTTACTCTGGTCATGGGATCTGAGTCGTCGTTTTCCGTCGCGTCTGACTCGTCGCCGAAAAACTATTGATAATCACTGTTCCCGGGACTAGTGATTATCGTTAGTGAATACACCCTACGGCAATCGTCCGGAGACATCCGATGGGCGGTCTATAACCCTTTCTTCCGAACCCATTCCCGCCATCCAGCTACCCATTCCGCGCCAAGAGCGTCGTTGGGCAAAGCGATTCGACTGCTGGGCGCCCCAGTGATTTTCTGAAGGGCCCTCGCGGCGTGCAGGCGCGTATCCGGAGAATTCGCGGGGTCTGAAAAAACGCCGATGAGGTCTGGCGCAAAGGAATTAGAATTAAGCGATTGGCCTTCATACAAGGCGCGGTAGGCAACCGATTCAGTCGCCGCAGCTCGAAGCGCCAGATTTTTACCGCTCAAATATCGCCTGAGAGCGGCCTCCACCGGTTTTCCAGGCAAATTCGCCAATCCTCTCATCGCGCCGGTTTCAGGTCTGTCGGGATTCTTCTCCAGCACGCTCATCAAGATTCTCGCGCAGCGCTCAGGATCCCTCTTGCGGATCGTGTACGCCAATTCACTCACCTTCCATGGATATAGTTTTGCCGCGGCGGCTTCCACGCGGACCGGATCAGGCTGCAAGCCAAGGTTGCTGATCAAGCGAGACGCATGCCGGTCTCCGTAGCGCCGCGAGTCCGAAGCTTCCATCTCTACCTGGCGCATCAGAAGCTCGCTGGCGCGCGAGCTGTCCTTTCGCGCCGCGGCCCCATAAGCTTCCAACTGAAGGGATGGGGATTCCGATCCCATATCCACAAAAACCTCCTCCAACGCCTGCTTTTCGCCCATTTCGATCAGCGAGG
Organism: Elusimicrobiota bacterium; assembly: GCA_016191335.1. Taxonomy (GTDB): domain Bacteria; phylum Elusimicrobiota; class Elusimicrobia; order UBA1565; family UBA9628; genus GWA2-66-18. The sequence continues at coordinate 64,259 of JACPOW010000001.1, forward strand.
CGTAGGCGGCGTCCCGGAGCATCCCTGCCTTCGCGGTCCGCTCTCGCGCGAGCCGATATAAATGTGGGATGAGTCGCGGGGCTTTGCAGAGGCGCGGGACATAACTGTTGTGGAAGATGAAGTCTTCGTCGAAGGATGCGATGTGATCCAGCGCCGTTTCACATGCACCGGCGTCCGCCGACGTCATCGCCTGAGCGGAGATCGCCTCGATCGTCTCGCGCGGCGGCAGTTTGGCCCGCTTCATGTTTCTGGATTGAAGCGCGCTCAAGACAAGGCGCCACTTCGCCGAATCGTCCCACATTTGAGTTCCCACATCACCTGCCTCGCCCCGGGTGAGATGCAACGCATATTCGCCGATGGCGGAGGCGCGTTTGGGGCGCCCTTCTTGAACGGCTTTCAGCAACGCTTTTCGGACGGCGGCGGTGGAGGGATAGGAGCTGAGGCCGTAACTGGCCTCGATCTGGACGTTCCCGTGCTCATCGTCCAGCCCGTCGATCATCAACGTTAGCGCCTCCGGGCTCATCAGAAATCGCAACAGATGCTGGGCTTGCTCGCGCTGTCTGAATTCCGTGCTCTTCATCATGGATCGAGCTTGAGAAATCGTGCCGGCGATGAACTGCTCGTTTGCGGGAATCAGTTCGAAGTCGAGCGGCGGGCTTTGGATCGGAGTGTAGGGGCCCTGCATCGCGTCCAGGTGGATCATGCCCGGCGACGCTGAGACGGAGTGGCGTCCTGGACGATTCAAGAGCGCCCACTCGTTCAGGTCCGCCGTTTGCCGGAACGGGGCGGAGGTCGTGACCTCGACGAGGCCGTAGAGCCCTCCCATGATGCCGCCGCCGCGGTTTCGCACCGGGTCGGGCACGAAAGCTCCGCTCGCGTCGGTCACCGAGAAACCGAGGTGATGCATCCGGCCGCTGCGGTCATAGGTTTTACTGTCGGCGAAAAACCTGCGCTCGCCTGACACCGTGAATTCCAGCGTGACCGGGACGGGTTCGCCGATCATGAAGGTGCGCTTGCTGGTCGTCAATCGCAACGAGATCCCGCGCGGGGCAACTCTTGCCTGATGGCGGCGCTTAAGCGGCGGGAGGCCTCGGTCTTTCAAATTTGCGGAAACGCTTTCCAGGCACCAATCGTCAAGGCCATTCTGTTTGGCCACAATCAGGTCCAACAGCGCGCGAGGAACCTTTGGATCCGCAAGGACACTTTGCGCGGCCGAACAACCCGCCGTCGTCGCGCTGGAGGCCAGGATCGTCGAGAGGGCTTCAACCAGACGCGGGTCATTGGGGTCGATCGTCAGCGCCGCGGCGAACGTTTGGCCGGCGAAAAATCCATTTTCGCTTAAGAGCCTATCCCAGTAACCCGGCGCATCGAACCGTGATGATCGCGCAGACGAGGTGCAGCAACCCGAAATAGTTTTCCGGCTTCTTCTCCCAGCGGATGAGGATTCGGCGAAATCGGTTCATCCAACTGTGAGTGC